>PMND01000120.1 GCA_003161955.1 Ignavibacteriota bacterium
TTTGTACAGCCCTGCCGCGTCCCGGGATTCCGGGCAACTGCTCCCGGAGGGACCGCTCAGAACTCCGGCATTACTTCAGGAGCAACATCTTTTTCGTGCTCACGAACGTCCCTGCGGTGATCCTGTAAAGGTAGACGCCCGTCGCGATGTGCGAAGCGTCGAACTTCACCGCATGATTTCCCGCTTTCAGGGACTCGTTGACGAGCGTGGCGACTTCCTGTCCGAGAATATTATACACCTTCAGCTCCACCTGGGATGCCACCGGGATCGAGAACTCGATCTGCGTGGATGGGTTGAAGGGGTTCGGATAGTTCTGTTCGAGTTTGAATGCCTTTGCGACTCCCGGGAGCTGTGAAATACCCGTGGGCGTCTTCGGCCTGTGGAGATCGAAGTCCCAGAATTTGTAGTACGCCGGGTTGATGCTTCCGTAGTCGCTTGCGATCGTGTATGTCGTATCGGTATCGACGATGTTCTCGGCATGGTTGTTACCGTACCCGCCCACGCCGCCTTCATTGTCGCTGCCGTAGATGCCGAACTTGAACACCTGTCCGACGATCCCCTTGGAGCCGGTACCGACGCTGTCCGGGGAATAATTCACGATGACCGAGAAAATCGAATCGTGGGCGGTCTTGTCGCCGTGCGTACCGTCATCCCACATTTCGTGAGGGACGTCCTGCACGAGCGGAAGACCCCAGGTATCCCAGTTGTCCACCGCGGGACCGTTGATCCAGACTCCCCATTTGAATATGGAGTCTTTTTGCGCCGGGTACACCGTGGTGTTCCCCTGGATGGCGAAGAGCGTGTCGCCCCCCTTGAGCGTGTAATACGCCGAGCGCATGTCAACCGTGTACAGGACATGGACCTTCCTGGCGAGGACCCGCGTGTTCGGGAACACAGGCTGACGCCGGGCCGACACGACGCTGTTGCTCGTGTCGTAAATCGTGAAGGCTTTCGACGGCACGGTGAACTGGCGCCGTTCGGCCTCGCTCGCCTGGGCCCCGGCAAACGTGAAGTTGTAGTAGTTCTCCCTGTTGTCCTGTCCGAACTTGTGCGTGTAGAACTGGTAATCGAGAAGTGCGCCGACCTTGGTGATGACGGTGTCCACTCCCCGGTACGAGAATCCAATCACCTGATGCAGGAACGTCGTCCGGGGGTTCACGACCGCGGTATTAAAGAAACCGGACTGCACTTCCACGGTATCGCCCTGGGTATAGCCCCCCTTGGAGATGGCGCTCGAAAGGTTGACGTTCCACGTGATGATGCACGTGTCAGGGTTTGCGCGCGCGATCGGGGATGTGTTGCTGAAGTACACCCACTGAAGGGTGGTGTCTTTCAGTCCGACCGGCATCGTGAAATGACGGTTCGTTCCGCCGTACGGCGGATCGCTCAGGTTTTCGCCCCTGCCGGTGGAACCGAGATTCCAGCCCGACCCGAGACGGAACTTGTATGCGACGTCCATTCCGGGCGTCACCTGCGATTTCCGGAACCGGAGTCGCGCGGAATAAAATGAGGTCGCCGGCAGTCCGAACGCGTTGGCGCCGTTCGTCGGCGTTTTTTCCTGTGTCAGGTAGAACGGGGTACCCCAGTCGAGATCAGGGCCGCCCTTGCCGTCGCCCAGCACGCCGACGGAATCCTTGTCGGCCGCTGTCCAGCCGAATGCGCCCGCGTCCGAGACTCCCTGCATGTTCACCCGGAAGTACACGCTCACGAACGAGTCTGCGACAGTCGTATAGGGCTTGGTAAAGACGTCGATGTTCTTCCCGAAGGGGAAATTCCCGTTGTTCCAGAACTCAGGCTGGAGCACCGTGTCCTTCGCTGGAACGATGAAATTACGGTTGCCGTTGCCGGCGTTCGTGTTCTCTTCCCATCCGCTGTTCTGTGCCGTGGGATAGATGCGGATCTTGTAGAAGAGCGTATCGCCCGGCGTCAGCGCGAGAGTCTTGGACCAGTAGTCGCCTCCGATATTGTTCAACAACGCCCCGGTCCCCCAGTTCGTCAGGGCCTTCGAGTCGTTCGTGTCGTGCGCAGCCGCCCCGGTAATGGAGAGCGACGACGTGGCGTTAATCGAGTCGGGGACAGTCGCTGTGTTGATGATAAACGTGACGTTCTTCTGCTGCGCCACGAGAACCGAGGGGGAGAATAACCCGACGGCGACAAGGGCGACAAGCATAAGAAGTAGTGTCTTGTTCATTTGAACCTCCTGTGTGTGAACCAGTGTGGACTTACCGCAAACTGCACAACTCTCAGTGTTCTCTTTGCCCCGCACCTCCTTTCGTGTCAGAACAGTGATGGGATCAGTGATTTCATGATCAGAACCCTATGGATAGGGCGATGGTGTTCAGGTTGCCAAACAGACCGAACTTTTGAAACGCGTAGTTAAACGAGAGCGCCGCAAATCCTTCGAACTGATACTGAAGGCCTGCACCGAGCGCAAGTCCTTCCTGCCCCTTGTCGCTGCTCAGCGGCGCCTGCCCTCCCTTGAAGATCGACTGGTAGCCTCCGCGGATGAACAAAATGTTCCGCCACCCGACCTCCCCCCCCAGATTGATGGATTCAAAATCGTCGTTCGGACGGAGAGCATCCACGGCCACCGTGGCGGTCACTTCATCGTTTTTCACGACATCCATCGCCGCCCCGACGCGGAAGAGAAGTGGGAGAGGCCATGCATCCGTCTTGAGATAGGCCACGAGCGTTTTGTTGGAGCCGGAATTGTTCGGGTCCGTATCGACGCGGTTGAGAAGGTCGCGTCCCGAGAGCGTCATGTCGCCGCCGAAATTCGACATCGACATCCCGATCCGGAGACCGCTCAGATCCGTCACGTACAGGAGTCCGGCGTCAAACGCCACGGTGCTCGCCGTCTCGTTGTACACCCTCTGGTTGATGTATTTCACGGACCCGCCGATGGAGAATTTGTCCGTGAGCCTCCTGCTGTACGAGAGGGAGATCGCAAGATCGGCGGCAGACCAGGTCTCCCCCGTCCCTTCGGGACTGGCCACCGTCGTGACGTCCCCCTGGCCGTAGTCCATATCGGTGATGCTCGCTCCTATGGCGTTGTCGCCGTCCAGGTTCAGGACGAGACCGAACCAACGGAATTTCGTTCCGACGAGCCAGTCCGTGTTCACGAAGGAGAACTCGCTCCGTCCGGACTGCACGACCGCACCGGGATTCCAGTAGATCGAGCTGACGTCCTGATTGGCGGCGACGTAGGCGCCTCCCATGGCGATCGCGCGCGGGCCCACGGGGATCCCCAGAAACTGCGCCGCGGTTGTGCCGACCTTTGACTGGGCANNATGTTCGTTGTCATGATGGCCGTCTCACTTGATGATTGCGATCTTGCCCGTGGCGTTCCCGACGGGGGACTCAACGACATAGAAGTACACGCCGAACGAAACGTCGAGGTTTTCATACGTCTTCAGGTCCCACGACACGGCGCCGTCTTCGATGTTCCCATCCTGCCTGAGCGTCTGAACGTAGTCCCCGCGCGCGGTGAATATTTTCACCGTCGCCCCGGCAGGAATATGGATGAAGTCGATTTTTCGCTGCCCCCGGCCGCTCGTGATTCCGGGATTCAGGGGGAGCTCGAACTGCGACTGCGTCACGTACGGGTTCGGGACCACCTTGATCCTGCTCAGGTCGGCCTTTGCCGCAGGGGCGCTCACCGTGGCCCCCGTCGGGGTGAATTCGAATATATCCCCGTTTCTGAAGGGTTTCATCGTCTTGATCACCAGCCTGTCTTTTGTCCCCAGGGGGTATACCGTGTCCACCGGGACGTTTATGGGGACGCTGAACAGCGCGGACCACGTCGTCGAGATTCCGCCCCGGGGGTTCCTCTCGAAAAGTATGACCTGGGCGCCGTTGACAATCCTCCCCCCGCCGAACCCGCCGTCGTAGTAGATGAACTTCACATACGTGCTGTCCGTCCGGTTGTACACGCGGAAATACGTCGGCGTGGCGGGAAGGCCGTCGATGTCATCGGCAAGGGACGTGTCGATCACCGAGGGGGAGAACTGGAACTCGTAGTCCGCCGGTCGTGCGTACCCGAACAACCCCTTTTCATTGTTGAGATCCTGAAGGTTTGTCGGCGAGAAATTCCAGACATAGGCGGAGATTCCCGTCCAGCCGGACGAGCTGTCGATGATCTGGGTGCGCCAGCTGTTCTGGAATGAAAGCTGCACGCCGTCGAATATGTCCGCGTCTTTGGTCTCGGTAGCGAACGGCGAACCGAGTATGTTGGGGCTCTTGAACACCGGATAGTACTGGTAAGAGATCGTGTAGTTGCCGGCCGGGAGAGAATTAAACGACGAGCCCTTGATCGAGCCGACCACCGGATTGAGTATGTACGCCGAAGGGGGGACGACAGCCCCGCCATGATTCCTGATCACGACCGACGAAGGAAGGAAGTTCTTCCGGCCGATCGTCGTGATAAGCGTGTCGTGGCTGACGAACTGCTCCGTGAACGTGCTGAGGTCCAGGACCGAATAGGATTTCGTGATCCGGTTCCACGTCGTCGAGTCCGGAGAGCCGACGGGGACCCCCGCGGGCGTGACGCTGTCGACCTGCGTGTCAAAGAACTGCACCTGGTACCTGTGTCCCGTGATCTTCGTCTGATCGGCAAGGACATAGTTGACCAGCCCGGTCCCCTTCTGGACTACGTGCGTGAGCGGCACACCCGTCGCGGCCGCGCTGTACCCGGCCGACTGCGCGTTCGGAGTAACGATGACGACATTCTGGTCATGCGTTATCTCCCCGCTCGAGGCGATCGTCACGAAATGCGTGTTCTCTGCGGGGAATATCCCGGCCGTCTGGTCTCCTTTGCTGTAGGCGACAAGCGCATAGAAGTAGCGCCTTCCGTTGTCGACCGAGGAGTCCACGAACGTGTGGACGAGCCCGTTGTCGCTCCCGAGGTAGTAGGTGAATCCCGACGCATCCTGGTACGCCTCTCCCTGCGCCTGGAAATACCCGGTGATACCGTCCTTCAGATCCCACTCCTGAAGCCACTTATACCCCTGCGGGGAGCCGGAGCCGTCCGTGATCGTGAATATGTCGCTGAAATTCGGGTCCGTGGATTTGTAGAGCCGGTACCCCTCGAAATTCTTCGTGAGGAGCACCGGGTCGACCGAGGCTTCGGATCTCCGGTCCCAGTAGAGCGTCACCCGGCGATCACCCGGCACCGCGGTAAGCGTCGGCTTGTCGGGGGGCTGGGGGAACTGGTAATTGGCGTCGTAGATTTTCTGGACTGTCTGTTTGTGTTTCAGAAGATCCACGAGGTCGGCGGTGAGGCCCTCATTTCCCAGTATGCCGCCGCCGTAAACGAGCGCGAGAGAGAACCGCTCCGTGGATTTCGGGAGGAGGGGGAAGTACCCGCTCCCGTAGACAAAGTCACCGTCTTCGCCCGCCTGCGGGACACCTCCCACGATCGTGGCCGGGACATCGAAGAATCCGGGGATGAGCCTCTGCCAGAGGCTCTCTTTGTCCCCCATGACGATGACGCCGGAAGGGGAAAAGTAGCTGAAGTTTGTCAGGCCGATCTGATCGGATTCCTTGACGTCGGTCTTGTCGATGTGAGGCTCGCCGGGAAGGCCCGTGTCGTGGAAGTTGACATCGTACCCGGAGGTCGGAAGTCCGTCATGGGCGCCGAATGCGCCGTCGTCAAGCCCGTCGATCCCGACGTCGTCGTACTTGATGTTCCAGTTGAGGTTGTTGTCCACCCGGTCGTCCCGCCTCTCGTCGATCATGCTGAAGGGGCTTGTCCCCGCGCCCGTGAGGTAGTCGACGTGGCGGAGGGGGCGCAGGATGTCGAACAGGACCTGGTGCGGGGGGATCGGGTTCACCTTCGTCTGGTGGTAGTGGAGCCTGTAATTCTCGTCGATCAGCCCGTTAAAATTGTTGTCGACCCCGTCGTACGCGTTGGCGTTGACGAACGGGTTTCCTGTTGCATCGAGAAGCACGTTCCCTTCGACGACCTTTGTCACGCCCGGCCTGATTTTCATCGTCAGTCCGCGCGTATGAAGGACCGTGTCGGTGGCCGCAATTGTGTGGACGCTCCTTGAGAAGTCGTCGTTGATCAGAACGACTCTCTTTCCGACGGAGAGGAGGACCGTATCGAAATCCGCGGAGACGAACGGCGGGGCGCTGATCCCCGCGGCCGATGAATCCGCGTCGCCGTCGTTGTCGATCCCGTCATAGGGATTTCCGGGACTCTCCAGGAACGCGTACCCGACGAGGCCGGTCCCGCCGACCCAGAGGGGATTCGTCATTGGCTGGCCGTGGATCGCCTTGAAATCCCCGGTGTAGGTGATGTTCACCGTCGGATCATAAAACGACCAGTCGTCGCTCGATTCCGATCCGGATTCCGTCGAGGTCACGCCGACGAACGTGCCGACGAGCATCCCGAAGACCATCTTATTGTATGTTGTCGTTCCGGTGTTCGTAATCTCGTACAGCCAGAATATGTTGTCCTTGGCGAGGAACTGCGCCCACTGGAGAGCCCGGACGGTCACGACGAGCCCCATCCCGTTGCGCTGGAGGTTTGTCGAGTCCGGGTGGAATGCGACCGCCCAGATGTTGTTGTTGACGAAATTGAACCTCTGATCGTTGTTGTCGTCCATCGCGAAATACGTCTCTTCGTCGGCGCTGATCTTGTTCTTGCCAAAGTACCCGTTCCATTTCCCCTTCCACCCCGGGTCGAGGGGATCGAGCTGCTTGTCGGGCCAGAACGGGGGCCATGAGGTGGGATCAGTGCTGATGGCGACCTTCTGGTTCGGCGGGCCGGCGAAGTATCCGCCCACGGGCTCGAGCGTCCAGTACTTCCCCGTATTCGGGTCCGTGTCCGCCGTCTTTGTCGGGCGGTCCACGGGGCAGGTGGCCACGGAATGAAATATCTGATTCCCGACCGTGAGCTCGGAACCCACGAGTATGCTCACGTCCCCGATATACCCGTCATTGTCGTTGCGCCACGCACCGCGGTGCCCGGCGGTGGCGGGCTGTGCGATGACGCCCCAGTTCCCGAAGACCGTCCGGACCTGGTTGGCATTCATGATGGCATACCGCCTGTACTGGGCCCCGCTGTCGCCGAACGCCAGCGTGCATGAAACTGCGGCGAGGAGTGCCACGAGCGCTATCCTGTGTATCATCGTGTCCATGTCAGAACTCCAGGTTCATGCCGAATTCGATGCGCCGGGGCTCCGAATACTGCGTCGGCGTGTGATAGAACTGATCCAGTGTGTTGACCCGCTCGGCCGGGTTTGTCTGCTGTGCGCGGGATTCGTCGATCGTCACCCCCGCCCGTCCGGTGTCGTCGTAGACGTTGATCTCGTTCCGTATGTCGAATATGTTGTAGACCCGGAGCTGGATCACGAGTGTCATGGGGCTGAAATGAATGTCGTAGTGCGCCTGGAGGTCCACATTGACGAAATCCGGTTTCGCCTGGCTGTTCGTCAGCAGCGCCGTCACGTCGGTGACCCGGCGCGGGGTGTAAGGGAGCCCGGTCTGATACGTCATGTTCGCACTCGCCCCCCAGTGGGGAGAATTGTAAATGACCTGCGCGTTCACGTTGTGCCGCTGATCCCAGTCGAGCGGATTGAGCTGGACCTCGGGAAGCGCGCCGCCGAGGGTTGCGTTGCGGGCGTCGTCGGGGTTCGAGGCGCTCCCCCGCGCGACCATGAACGTGTAGTGGAGGCTTGCGGTGAGACCTCCCGAAAACCGCTTGTCGACATTCACCGTGATCCCCTTGATGAACCCGAAATCCGTGTTCTGGTATTGCGTGTAACTCGCCGATCCTCCGAAGACGACGATGTCGTTGGAGCGGGTGCCGATGAGATTCCGGATATCCTGCAGAAAGGCGGTCACATCCATCGAGATGTCCTCGGTGAGCTGTTGCTGCACCCCGAGCTCCCCTTTGACAGTTTCCTGAGGCTGAAGGTTTGTATTCCCGATCAGCCCCTGGTTCCCCGTCCCCTGACCTATCTTGAAATCCGGATTCTGGTACATCTGCTCGTACGTCGGGATCTGGAAAAAATGGCCGTACGAGAAATGCACGATCCCCCGCGCAGTGATCGGGAACGAGAAACCAAGCCGGGGACTGAAAGCCGATTTCGAAGGGGATTTCACATACCAGTACGCGCGGCGGTCCGCGACCGACTTCGACGGCTCACCCGGATCCTGTATCCCGTTCCCGTTGTAGTCGAAAAAAAGGTTGCCGGGCTTGATGGGGTTGAATATATCTGGGTCACTGGGGTCGGCGAGCGTGACGCCGTCCGGCTTGAAATAATCATACCGGAGGCCGATGTTGACGATCAGGTCCTTGAACTCGATTTTGTCCTGGACGTACGCCGAGAATTCGACGGGTCGGTGGTAATACTGGTCGTGGTTCGGCGTGTTGACGTCGGGGACGTATGTCGTGACGAACGGACTGGCGTACGCGAGGTTGATATCCGTCTCCGAGAGGATGGGTTGGAGCGTATAGCTGTCATAGAATATCTTATGGTGCGTGTACTGCGCTCCCGCCTTGATCAGATTGTGCTCGTTGATCTGGCTCGAGACGTCGAGCTTTCCGAGAACCGTCTCATCCCACCGGTTGGTATGGCTCATGTCCGTCCCCCCCGTGTACCAGCTCCACTGGTCATTTGTGAGAAAGAGCTTCGGATGGACATACCTCGGATCGTTGGGGTCCTGATAGAGGTAATGGTTGAACGTCTTTCTGAAATACGACCCCCCCAGCGTGTAGAATGTGCTGGAGCCGATCGAGTGGGAGAACTGCGTGATGACGGTATTGCTGAAGTTGTAATCGTACCCGTTTCCGTCGGGATCGTAGAAATACATCCTGTTGTACGGCTGCGATTTTGTGTGGTCGAATATGTAGTTCGCGGTGAGCTTCATGACGGGGGAGATGTGCCACGTCAGCTTCCCCTGGGCATAGGCGCGCTCGCTGGAGTTCATCGGCACGATGGAGCTGTCCCCCTTCCCCTGCGGGTCCCTGTAGAGGACAAACCTTCCCGTGCTGTCGGTGTACGAGATGTTCTGCGGGTTGAACCGGCGGATACCGTACTCGTCCCCGCCGAACCGGATGTACCTCCCGTTTGCGAAAAACGTGAGATCGTCCCCGGAGACGGGCCCGCTCAGCGATCCCTCGAAATTCCTGATGTCGAACGGCCTGAACCTGTCGAGGCCCGTGTAGAGCGCCTTGCTCGCACCATCCGTGTTCGGGAGATAATTGCCGACGTATGTGCTGAGGCTCCCGGAGAACTTCCCTCCCCCTTCGCGCGTCGCGATGTTGACGATCCCGTCCATCGCCTCGCCGTATTCGGCATTGTACGCGCCGGAGACGAGCTGCACCTGTTCGACGAGGCTCTTGTTCACCTCCACGACCTGGGACGAATTGAACGCATCGGTGACGGGGACGCCGTCGATCCAGTAGGAGACCCCTCCCGTCCGGCCGCCGCGCAGGTGGAGTCCTCCGCCTGCGTCGACGGTGACGCCGGCCTGGAGGTTGAGGACCTGTCCCACTTCGGTCACAGGGAGTGCCGCAATCTGGCTCCCGTTGATTGTCGCCGTGGACGCCGTCTGGTCTTTCTGAACGAGAGGCCGTTCGGCAACCGTCACGATCTCCTCGCCGACCTCCACGACAGTGGAAGAAACCTTGAAATCGATCGTCGTCGTCTGGTCGAGGGAGACCTGGACGTTCGAGACCGTCTTCTTGTTATAGCCGACGCCGGAAACCACGAGCGTATACGTCCCCGGCTGGACGTTCAAAATCACGTAGTAGCCGTCGATGTTCGTCGCCGCACCCATCGACGTTCCCTGGACCTGGACGCTGGCGCCGACGACCGCTTCACCCGTCTGACTATCCTTGACCTCCCCCGCAATTTTCCCCGTGTTCCCCGCTGGAGACTGTGCGACGACGGACATCATCAGGACCGACAGAAACAGTAGACGTGATTTCATACGGTGGTCGCTCCTTAGCGTTGCAGTATCTGGTGTTGGGCTGACGCGTTCCTCATCGCCGATCCTCCTCTGTCACACAAGCTGCTCGCTCGGCACACTCGCCCCGCACGACCGCCGGACGATGAGCGACGGGAGAAATGTCGTCAGCGACGGCGCCGAGTCCGGGCTCTTCATCCGCGCGAAAAGCTTCTCGAGCGCGAGAACGCCCATTTCATACATCGGCTGGCGCATTGTCGTGAGCTGCGCGTGCTGCGCCAGCTCGATATCGTCGAAACTCACTATCGCAAGGTCGTCAGGGACGCGCACCCCCAACTCGGCGGCCCCCTCGAGCGCACCCATCGCCTGCACATCGCTGGCGATGAAGACCGCGGTCGCCCGGTCCTTGCCGGAGTTCTTCCCTATCAGGTCCTCCATCGATGCGCGTCCCGCCTCCCGGTTGAAACCGTCCTGCTTGCCGATCTCCGATATGAAGACCCTGTCGTTGCGGAACGGCAGTCCCGCCTCCGCAAGTGCGATCCGGTACCCCTCCATCCTGTCGCGCGCGGGCTGCGTCGAGAGGCTCGCATTGATCATGGCGATGTTCGTGTGGCCGAGTTTCAGGAGATGCCTTGTCGCCATCGTAGCCCCTTCGAGGTTTCTCACGCTGATCGAGTCAAACTCGGGGTGGTAGGCATCCACAAGCACAAGCGGGAGACGGATCTGCTGGAATTTCGGGACGTACGATTCGGGGAGGCTCATCGAAAAGAACATCACCCCATCGACGTGACCGCGCTGGAGCGAACGCCTGAGATAGTATTCGGCCTGCGACGGGTTGTTTACCCCGTAAAGGATCAGGTCGAACCCAAGCTCCGCAGCCTTATCCTGCACTCCCTGAAGTACCTGAATGAAGAAATAGTTTGTAAAGAACGGGATGATCGCGGAGATCGTATTTGTCTTTTTCGACGCCAGCCGTTGCGCGTACGCATGAGGCTGGTAACTGAGACGCTTGACGACATCCAGGACCTTCGCCCGTGTTTCTGCAGAAACACTCGGGTGATTGTTCAGGCAGCGGGAAACAGTCCCGATCCCCACTCCTGCCTCGCGTGCGAGGTCGTAGATCGTCACACTCATGGGTTACATACGGATAAAAATTCGGATCGTCTGGAGGATGAACAGTTGGAAGCGCTTCCATGAATATATAAAGAGAGGAGCAAAAGTCAAGTGTTTTTTTGGCAATTTCTCGCAAGTATGCGGTGAAGGGCTTCCATGGAGAGGCTCATTTGAGATGATTGGTTGTGTTTGAAGAAAGGCGTGCCTATATTTTCAAGGTTTGATCCCCGATAACCCAATCCTACGACCGATGGAAGGCTCCCATGGCTGAAGTCAAGCTTGAACATGTGACCAAGGTGTACGACGGAAAAGTCACCGCCGTCCGGGAAGTGGACGCTATGATCCGGGACAAGGAATTCGTCGTCCTTGTCGGCCCTTCCGGTTGCGGAAAATCCACCGTGCTCCGGATGATCGCCGGACTGGAAGAGATTTCTTCCGGCACAATCAGCATCGACGGGAAGGTGGTCAACGACGTCGCCCCGAAGGACCGCGATATCGCGATGGTCTTTCAGAACTACGCACTCTACCCCCACATGTCCGTCTACGACAACCTCGCTTTCGGGCTCAAGCTCCGGAAATACGACAAGGCGGAGATCGACAAACGGGTCCAGCATGCCGCGGAGATACTCGGCATTTCTTCCTACCTCGACAGGAAACCCAAGGCGCTTTCCGGCGGCCAGCGCCANNCGGCTCCACCATCAGCTGCAGACAACGATGATCTACGTGACGCACGACCAGATCGAGGCGATGTCCATGGGCGACCGGATCGTGGTGATGCGGGACGGGATCGTGCAGCAGGTCGACACGCCGCTCAGCATTTACCATCATCCCACGAACAGGTTCGTCGCCGGGTTCATCGGAAGTCCGACGATGAACTTCTTTTCGGGCGCGGTCTCGAAGAACGGGACATGGACTTTTCACCAGGAAGGGACCGCGTTCGCACTCCCGGTCGAAGCGGGTGACAGCGCCAGGTTCACCGGAACCTCGAATGTCACGCTCGGTATCAGGCCCGAACACATCTACGCATTCCGCCCCAGCGGGATCACCACGCTTTCCCCCTTTACGGCGCAGGTGGATGTGATCGAGCCGGTCGGGAACGAGATCTTCGTGTATTTCTCCACGGGGGCAGGGACGCACTACGTCGCCCGGATCGCGAGCGACCGTTCTCCCGAGGTGGGGAAGCCTCACGAGCTGCTTGTCGACACCTCCAAAATGCACTTCTTCGACACCGGAACGGAAAAAAGCCTTTGATCCTCCGGGAGGGTCGCATGCGGATCCGCCACGCCTGTCTCCTCCTGGCCTTCTTCGCCGCTCCGGCATTCGCACAGTGGCGGTCCGCCGGGAACGTTGACACTACATCCACCTCCGGAAACACCGGGGCAACACTCAGGGCGGGGAGCACCGTCCTGACGATCCGCGTCCTCGCCGGCGATCTGATACGTGTCCGCTTCCAGAGTCACCCCTCCGATCTTCCCGACCGCTCGTGGGCTGTGCAGAAGACGGACTGGCCCGCTGTGGACGTGCAGATGAACGACACCCCTGCATCGCTCGTCGTCACCACTCCCGAGATAACGCTCGTTGTCCAAAAAAAGCCGCTCCGCCTCACGTTCAGGGACAGGACCGGAGGGGTGATCGCCTCCGATGACGCGTCCCGGGGGATGAGCTGGAACGGTGCGGAGGTCTGCGTCTGGAGGACCATGCCCCCCGATGAGCGTTACTACGGCTTCGGTGAAAAAGCGGGAAACTTCCAGAAGCGGGACGGGGCGATGACGATGTGGAACTCCGACATACCGGCGTACTCCGCCGCGACAGACCCCCTGTACCATTCGATACCGTTCTTCTACGGGATCCGGGCAGGCAAGGCGTACGGCATATTCTTCGACAACACCGCGCGGTCGTTCTTCGACATGGGGAAGGAGTCGCGTGAGAGTTATTCCTTCGGCGCCGAGGCGGGTGATCTCAATTACTATTTCTTCTACGGTCCCGCTCCGAAGAAGATCCTCTCCCGGTTCACGGAGCTGGTGGGGCGCATGCCCCTTCCCCCCCGCTGGTCACTCGGGTACCAGCAATGCCGCTGGAGTTATCCGACGGAGAGCAGGGTGCGTGAGATCGCCCGGGGATTCCGGTCACGGAATATCCCGTGCGACATGATCTACCTCGACATCGACTACATGGACGGCTACCGGATATTCACCTGGAACCAGAAGTCGTTCCCCGACCCGGCCCGGCTGATACGCGACCTCGCCACCGACGGCTTCAAGGTCGCCGTGATCGTCGATCCCGGAATCAAAGTGGATTCTTCGTACGCCGTCTTCCGGTCGGGCATGGAGGCCCGTGCGTTTGTCCGGAATGCCGACGGGACCATCTACCGGGGAGCGGTGTGGCCGGGAATATGCGCCTTCCCGGACTTCACATCGGGCGCCGCCCGCTCCTGGTGGGGAGACCAGTTTGCGGGACTCCTCGCCGCCGGCGTGCGGGGATTCTGGAACGACATGAATGAGCCTTCCGTGTTCGACGTTCCGACCAAAACGATCGACATGACGGCCCTCCACGACGACGGAGGACTCGGGACGACGCACGCAAAGAACCACAATATCTACGGGATGGAGATGACCCGGGCCACGTATGAAGGGGTCCGGCGCCTGTTGCCGGACGAACGCCCGTTCATACTGACGCGGGCGTCCTACGCGGGGGGGGAGCGTTACTCCGCCGCATGGACGGGGGACAACGTGGCGTCGTGGGAGCACCTCGCAATGGCCATACCGATGTGCCTGAACATGAGCGTCTCCGGGCAGCCCTTCATCGGTGCGGACATCGGCGGATTTATCGGCCATCCTTCGGGAGAGCTTTTCGCCCGGTGGCTCGAGCTTGGCGTGTTCACCCCGCTGATGCGCGCACATTCGGTCATCAACGAGAAGAACAAAGAGCCATGGGAATACGGGGACGTCTACACCGATATCAACCGGGAGACGATCAACCTCCGGTACCGGCTCCTTCCGTACATCTATACGGCCATGGCCGATGCCTCTTCAAGCGGGATTCCGGCCATGCGTCCCATGGCGTTCGAATTCCCGGAGGAGGCCCGGTTCGCGGAAACCGCCGATGAGTTCATGTTCGGGTCAGATCTCCTCGTTGCACCCGTGGTCACCGAAGGAGACCTGAAGAGGACCGTCGACTTTCCTCAAGGGACATGGTATGACTTCCCCTCGGGGACCCCCGTGGAAGGGGGAAATTCCGTCACCGTCGATGCCCCCGTCGGCCGGATCCCGGTTTTCGCGCGCGCGGGCTCGGTGATCCCGACGCAACAGACCGTCCAGTACACATCCCAGTCCCCCATCTCACCCCTGACGCTTTACGCGTTTCCCCCCCGGCCCGGGACGGAAGTACTCTCGCCGTACTACGAGGACGACGGAGCCTCGTTCCGGTACGCAAAGGGGGAATACTCCCGGAGGGTGTTCCGCCAGGCGCAGGACGCCAGGAACAGGACGCTCACAATCGGAGCCGTCGAGGGAAGCTATGTTCCCCCCCCCCGGCCGGTTCTCCTCAGGTTCATGGGGTGCCGGACTTCTCCTTCGGCAGTCCGGATCGGCGCCAGGAAACTCGACCATGTCGAGCGTCTGGCCGGCGGGGAGGTTCCGGCATGGACGTACGATGGGCCGAACAAATCGGTGATTGTCACGTTCCCTGACTCCCGTCAGGAGATAGAGGTCATCGTGCAGCAGTGACAGACGAATCACCCGCGCACTTTTGTAATTCTCGTGTCCATTTAATATATTCCCCGCAATCGTAGTTTCACGGGCCATGCCGACAAAGAACAGCTTGAACTCTTCTCAACTTGAGCAGCACCTGACCGAAGCCCAGACCCGCGCGGAGAAGGGTGACTACGCCTCTGCAGTCAAGGCTGTCTCGGAGGCGAAAACCCTCGCTCCAAAGAACATCTACGTCCTCGCCTTCGAGAAGCAGGTGGAGCTGCTGAGCGCGCTGGCCGCCGCAAAGAGCCTGACAGACGAGCAGAGGACGGACATACTGGAGTCGATCCCCTCCATCATAGAACGTGCGCTCGAATCCTCCCTCNNGAATGGCTGAAGAATCAGTATTTCCAGCACGCCCACGAGTACATCCGCAAAGGGGAGTACCAGAACGCCCTCGCAGAGATACGGCGTGTGTACATCATCGATCCCTCGAACTCCATCGCCAGGGATTTCGAGAAGAAATTCGAAGCTCTTGACCGGATGAAGCGGGGAGATTCCGTCCGCATGCCTCCACCGCCATCCCCACCGGTCCCCCCGACCTCACCCGCGGCCGGGATTCCGCATCCCCCGTCCGGCTCTCCGCCCGAACATGCGGATCCCGCACCGATCTCGACCGGAGGGGAGTCACCCCTCCGGCAGCCGACGCACGACAACCGCCACCAGCCCTCTCCGGCCGAGAAGAGGCCCGAGAAGAAAAGAGCGAGTGCTTTGCTGATCGTACTGATTCTTCTCGCGCTTGTGGTGCTGGGGGCCGTCACATATATCTACTTCGAGCGGATGAACTCCAGGAAGGTCCCGATAACCTCGCTCCCTCCGCCATCGGCCGAGAACTTCATCGGAGCCCCCTCCGAAGCCGCCGAACAGAATTTCCTGGTCTCGAACAACGATTCTTCGTCCGGGAGTCCGCAGGTAACCGAGCTCGCCGCGAGTGAATCCACACCGCCGGCAACAAAGCAAGCGGCAAAGCAAGCGACAAAGCCAACGCCAAAGGAAGATGTGAAAAATCCCGGGTCGTCGCAATCCGCTCCTCCGCGCGAGAAGGGGGCCGGATCCCGAACCCCGGAGGTTCTCAGGATGAAAAAACAGGAATCCACCCCCCCGCTGATGGCATCGCAGGCCCAGCCCGGACTGAAGGAGCCCGCGCTGCGAGGGAAAACCGAAGACACCGCCTCCCCGGCTCCTTTCGTGGCGATTGAGAAACAGGCGCGCATCATACGGCTGGAAAAACCCAAATTCTCGGCACAAAAGTTCCTCATCGGACTCGAGGGACAGGTGGTGGTGCAGGTCCGCATCGACGCAACCGGGAAACCTGTCCAGAGCGTCACGCTCAAGAGCACGAACGACATGCTCATACAGCCTGTGATCGAAGCCGTCATGGCCTCCCAGTATGCCCCCGCGGAAATGACGACGGGACCGGTGGCCTCGTGGCTCACGATACCGTTCAGGTTCGCATCCAGGTAAGACCCTCCCGACGACCTCCGTTGTGTGGTTGGATGATTTCACTGCCACGAATACCTGATTGTGTACTTCACGAGCCCTTCCCCGTCACGGGCAATATGGAGGGGGAACCTCATCGTGCTCTGGTCCACCTTTGACCATTCGGTGTTTGCGCTCGTGATCTCCCACTGGGCCCACCGCCATGGGTGCTCGTACACCTGCACGTCCGCGGCCCCTTCCTTGTGGTTGCGCACTTTGATCTCAAAGGTCTCTTCCACGACCCGCCCGGCGGCGTACGTCTTGAAATCCTTCTGGACCCGCTCACCAACGATGTCGAATGCATTGCCGAGGTAGAGGCGTGCTTCTTCGTCCTTCGGGGTATGGTCGATCTGGTCTTCGCCGATGAACTGCTCCCTGCCGTCATCGTCCCGTTTGTACACGCGCACTTTCCCCTTCGGCAGGGGCATCCCCAGTCCCCCCTTCTCCGAGTTCCGGAATGTCACGAACACTCCCACCCTGGGATTCGACTGCTGCCCGAAGCTCCCCTGACCCCTGTAGGAGTAATTGTGGAACCAGGAACGCCACTCGTCGCCGAGACCGTCATAGATGAATGTCTTCCTGGCGGGGACGTCTCTTCCCGCGGTGAGCTCGATCTGCTTGGTCTCGTTGTCCGCGACGTCGGTCCTCCGCTTCAGAGCGTAGAGCTTGTATTCGAAGAGATTGGTCTGGGTGAACTGCGGCGCCGCAGCATCGGCGGCGGACCCGGCCCGCTGCGCCTTCATCAACCCCGCGATCTCGTTCTGGACGACGTTCACGTCCCCCGCCACGAGCTTTAGCCCGGCGTTCCTGAACGATGTCCCCGATCCGTTCGTCAGCGTGACCCAGCCGGTGAGATCCAGACTCGCGTCATCCCTGTCGAGGAGCACGACGTAGTCCGCCCTCCAGGAGAGCCCCCCGGCCAGGTAGCTCACTTCCGACCGGTGGCTCCCCTCCCTGTCGCTCGAGACAAGCCACTGAAGCCTGGGCCTGAGCACGAGCCCCCCGGGGAGCGCGGGGAGAACGAGCCGCCCCGCCGGGGAGATTTCAATTTTCCCGTTGACCTCGGCGATGATCCCCCCCGTCCCGGCGTACGCGTAGGCGTTCGCATACCCGGGCTGCTGCACGAACCCCGTGGAGAGGAGCTTCCCCGGGACAGCGTAGTCCCTGTTCGTCGCAGGATCCGTCCTTATGAATTCCACGTCCCTGCCGATGTAGCGCTCCAGGAGGCGCGCCTGGTGGACGAGGTCGTACTGGTAGTTCTGCTCCAGCACGCGCACGCCTTCCGGGTCCGTGAGGCTGACGAAATGCACGGATGCCCCGTCGATCGTGGCCGGCACGTCCGGAACGACGACGGTCGTCGTCCCCCTGCCGAGCGCGAACGTCCGTTCCTCCCGGACCAGGGAGAGGTTCTGATTGTATATTGTCAGGTCGACCGAGGTGCGTTCACCGAATCCGGGCGCCGGCTGCGCCGGAGACCCGGGGGAAAGGCACAGCGAGGCGAGGGTCCCTGCGCACAGAAGGACGGGTGTGTTCATCGTAAACTCTCCTATCGCTTGTTGATTGAAAAGGCAGACCGTTTGTCGTACCTTATAGCGTTCACCTTGTGACTGTTAATGACATTAACCGCTGGAAGGTAAATGGCTCCCTCCCCCCTTTTCGCGAGCGACGATGCGCGTATCCTGGACAGGATCAGGAAAGGGGACGAAGGGGCGCTCGCCGACCTCTATCGTGAGAACAGGAAGCCCGTGCGCGCGCTCGTGACGCGGAACAGCGGGTCGGAGGACGACGCCGACGACATGCTCCAGGAGGCCCTGGTGACCCTCTGGGAACGGGTCGCAACCGGGCGGTTCCGCTACTCGGCCCGGCTGGGGACGTTCATCTACGCGACGGCGCAGAACATGTGGCTCCGGCGCCTGGCACGGGCGCGGAGGGAAATTCCCGGGATCGCAACCGATCCTCCCGCGGACGACGCATCCCCCCTGGACCTGATGATAGAAGACGAGGAGTCGGAGATCATCCGCTCCGCGCTCGAGCGGCTCGGGGAACCGTGCAGAAAACTGCTCCTGCTGTTCTACTGGGAGGAGGAATCGATGGAATCGATCGCGGCACAGATGGGGATGGCGAATGCCGACACGGTGAAATCCCGCAAGTACCAGTGCAAGAAGTCACTGGAGGCGCTCATCCGGGAAAGGTCGCCCCGCCATGGCTGACGATAGAGACAACCATATCGCGTCCGACGAGGACCTCCTCTCCCGGTACGCGCTCGGCAGACTCGATGAGGCGGAGCGTGAGAAGGTGGACCGTCACACGGCCGGATGCTCCGCGTGCACGGAAGCCCTCCAGCGGGAGATGAGGATCGCCGCCGGGGTACGCAGGCTGGGTCGGGAAGACCTCAAGGAGAGACTTAGAAGGAGGGTTGCCACCGAGCCGCGACCGGCCGGCCGGCCGCGGATACTGATTGCCGCGGCACTGGTCGGCGTCATTGCAGGTCTCGGTGTGTACTACGCGTGGTTCAAGGGAGGGGAAACCCTCCCTCCCCTACCCGGCGGATCTCCTCCCCTGGCCGGCAGGACGGAATCCCCCCGGCAGGATGAACGAAACGCTCCGTCCCGGGAGCTCGCGGACAAGGTGAAGGGAGACGGGACCGCTGAGTCTTCCGCGCGCTTGTCCGGACATCTTCAGGCGGACCAGAAGGAGCCGGTCTCCCCTGCAATCCCAGACGCAGAAAATGATCGAAGGGGGGCCCCCGCGGGGGGGGGCGCGGCCTCCCGATCGAAGCCCGCAGGTGAAGCGCCGGCGACGGAGCCGGCCGCCGAATTCTGGTCCGACGGGATTGTGGAACGGGGGGACGCCGCGCTCGACGCCGAGGCGCCCCCGGGTGCTGTCGCGTCACAGGAGAAGAACGCGGTGCTTTTCAAGAGCAAAGCCCTGAAGGAGGCTGAGGGTCGCCTGAAAGATGCACGCTCCCGCCCTCCGGCGCAGTACCTCCTCCGGCAGCAACCGGCCAGCGCACTGCCGGCCGACCGGGAGCGTTCCGGAGGGGAACAACAGAGGGTTCCCACCCGCGTCAATCAGCGGGGGAGCACGACGACGATGACCATGTACCTTGATTCGCTTGTCGATGAGAGGGAAATGACGAGGGCGCGCGTGGAAGCGGTCAGCGATGATTCCGTTGTCGTGACGCTCGGCGGGAAGAAGATCCTGTACCGGTTTCCTCCCGGTCAGTCGTCGCAGCAGCAGCGGCAGAAATGATATCAGGACCTGAGCGCCAGCTCCGCCGCACACGCGCGGCAGAACGATCCTTCCTTCAGATCGATGTCCTCGACATAGGACGAAGAATGCATGACACACGACTGGACGGAACAGTGGATCAGGGAAAACACGTGGCCGAGCTCGTGGACCACCTCCTTGACGAACCGCGCCAGGAGAAGGGGGTTGTCGGGGGGAAGCCCGTAGCGTTCCGGCGCGAGCCGGTGGTACGAGACGACCGCCACGTTCCCCCCGACCTCGGCCTCGCCGAAGACATACGTCAGGATCGGGATGAACAGGTCGAACGGGACGATGGCCAGCGTGCAGATGCCGGGCTCCTGCTGCAATGCGGCGTAGTGGCTCTTGAGGTGCATGAGGAGCCGGGTGGAATTGTACTGACCGCGCCCCGCGTCGAAGAACTGCTCGGGGTCCAGGCCGAACGCGTGCGTCTCCACCCGTATGCGGAACGCCTGTCGCAGTGGCCCGGGGAGGGCGTCCACCAGATCCGGGCCCGGTCCTCCGAGCGGGAGAAGGTGAATGGCCTTCATTGCTCGCGCTTGAGTCCGAATTTCTCGATCTTGTGGTAGAGCGTCACCCTGTCGATGTCGAGCACCGCCGCGCTCCTGCTCACATTCCACCCGTTGTCACGCAGCACCTGCTCGATGTGGCGCTGCTCGACGTCTTCCAGACGCTTTCCGTCCCTCTGGCCGCTCACCACGGCGTGCAGGGGAAGGTGGCTTCGTTCGATCACGTCTCCCTGCGCGACAACCATCGCCCGCTCCACGGCGTTTTCGAGCTCCCGCACATTCCCGGGCCAGTCGTGCGCCTTGAGCGCCTGCATCGCCTCCGGACTGAACCCCTGGACTTTCTTGTTCATCTGGCGGGAGAACTTTTCCAGAAAATAATGTGCCAGGTTTGCGATGTCGCCCCGCCGCCCCCGCAGCGGCGGGAGATCGATCGTGAAGACGTTCAGGCGGTAGTACAGATCTTCCCGGAACGTCCCCTCCCGCACCGCGCCTTCCAGGTCCTTGTTCGTGGCGCACACCACCCTGAAATCCGACCGNNTCGTCGAGAAACAGGGTTCCCCCGTCCGCAAGCTCCACCTTCCCCTTTCTCCTGTACTGGGCCCCGGTGAAGGCCCCCCGCTCGTGCCCGAAGAGCTCGCTCTCGAGAAGGCTCTCGGTCATCGCGCCGCAGTTGACGGTGACAATCGGGAAATATTTCCGCGTGCTCCCGGCGTGTATCGCCCGGGCCACCAGCTCCTTCCCCGTGCCGCTCTCCCCCCGTATCATCACCGTCGTGTCGGTCGGCGCAACCGTGTGCACCAGGTCCATCACCTTCTTCATTTCAGGGGACTCCCCGATGATCTCTCCCGACTCCGACAGCTCGCTCACAGTGTCCTTCAGCTTCTGGTTTTCCCTGAGGAGCAACTGCTGCTGCAGCGCCTTGTCAACCATGTGGTCGAGGTAGTCGGGGTCGATCGGCTTCGTGATATAGTCGAAGGCGCCTTCCTTCAGGGCTTTCACTGCGGTATCCACGGTGGCGAACGCCGTGATCACGATGACAGCAACCTCCTTGTTTGTCTGCCGGACCCGCTGCAGGAGCTCGATGCCGTCCATCCCGGGCATCTTGATATCCACGAGCATGATGTTCCATGGTCCCGCCTGCAGTTTCCGCAGGGCGGCGGCGGAGTTCTCCGCGGCCTCGACGCGGTAGCCGTCCTCCCTGAACCATTTGCTGAGCGATTCGCGGACAATGAGCTCATCGTCCACCACAAGTATGCCGATCTCACTTTTGTTCATTCGTGGTTCCTTCGACCGAAGATGACTGTGACCTCTGCGGGCCGGGCCCCGGTTGCTTTGCCGGAAACGTCAGCGTGAAGACCGTCCCTTTCCCGGGGGCCGATTCCACGTCGACGGTCGCGTGGTGGCGTTCGAGAATCCCGTAGGCCACGGAAAGACCGAGGCCGACCCCCTTGGAATCCGATTTCGTCGTGTAGAATGGTTCGAAGATATGCGCCTTGGTCTCCTCGCTCATGCCGACCCCCGTGTCGCTGACCAGGACGCTGATCGTGCCGTCCGCCCCGCCGGAGCGCAGACCGAGAGTCAGCGTCCCCCCTTCGCTCCGCCCCGCCGGGGGAGCCATCGCCTCGATCGCGTTCACCATCAGTGCGATCAACACCTGCTGTATCTGATCCGGATCGCATTCCAACAGATCATCGCCGGTGCAGGATGTCTTCAGTTCGACGTCATGCATCCGTGCATGGTGATTCATGAGCAACACGCACCGCTCGATCACCTGCGCGATGTGCACCGGTTGAAACGAGACGCCGCGCTGGCGGGCGAACACCAGGAGGTTTTTGACGATGTTGCCACAGCGGAGTGCCTCGTCCCCCATGAGCTTGAGGTCATCCACATACGGTTTCGCCTCCTCCGCGGGGAGCGTGGACCGCTGCACGCGCTTCACCAGGAGCCGCGCGAATGTGAGAATCCCCTCGAGGGGATTGTTCAGTTCATGCGCGACGCTGGAGGCCAGGTTTCCCAGCGAGGCCATCTTCTCCACCCCGACCATCTGGCGGTGCGCGCGCTCAAGGTCGGCGGTCTTTTCGCGCACCTTCTGTTCGAGCGTCTCCGACCACGCGTTGACTTCACTCCGCGCGCGCGCGAGCTCCTGGGTCATGCTATTGAACGTCTGTGCGAGCTCCCCCAGCTCGTCTTGCGAGGTGGAGAGCAGATGCTGGGTCAGATCTCCGGAAGAGACCATCTGCATCCCCCGCGTGAGCCGCCGCACGGGGCGCCGGACCACAAACCAGATGAACCCGCCGGAGACAAGGCCGACCAGGAGCGCGGCGGCGGCCGACGCGGAGAGGAGCTCCCTCCTGGCGTCCCGGAGCCTCGTATCCGCCTGCGCGAGCGACATCTTCACATCGAGCACACCGAGTATCGTCCTGGCAGGGGGATGGGCGTGACAGTCGGCGTCCGAGCACTGCGCCTCGTTCCGGATCGGCGTTATCAGACCGAGGACCCTCTGACCGTCCGGGAGGTTGAAAATCCGTGATAGGACGGCAGAGACCGGATGCGGATTCTCCAGCCCGTTTCCGGAATGGCAGCTCACGCAGGCTTCCGCGTTCATGTCTACCCTGGAATGGCGCTCGGAGGCGATCGTGCTGTAGGAGGTTTCCCCGGTCTTATTGTAGATCCGGATCCCTTCGATTCCAGGCTCACCCGACATCTCGGCGATGATCCCGTCGACGTCGGAGTTCCGGTTGTACATCATGCTGAGCCTCGTTGCGCGGCGGATCATCTCGCTCACCCTCACCGCACTCGACTGCACGTTTTCCATCAGGCTCGTCTCCTGGACGCGCAGCACCGCATACGTCAGAAGTGCAAGCACCAGTGTCTGGACGGATACGATCAGCAGGAAAAGCCTGAACGCGATAGTCTGGAGGATTCTCATCGTGAGCCGGACTTTCTCATGGCCGTGGTGATCATGGAAAGGTCACAAATCATGCCACGGCCCAATCGACCGGGACCCTTTAAATATAAGATTTTACGCAGGTGGTGGTCCCCCCTTTCCTTCGACGCAGCGCCGGATTCCCACCGCTAGGAAGGAGTGTTGCATTTGTGAACATAGAATGGGGCGCCCCGCGCTATTCCGCAGGGCGCCCCTGAAAGGAGA
>PMND01000033.1 GCA_003161955.1 Ignavibacteriota bacterium
AACGACATGTCCATGACCTCCGAAGGATGGCCTTCGGCGGCGGCAAGATTCACAAGCCGCCCCTGCGCGAGCACGTAGATCCGCTTTCCGTTCTTCAGCGTGTATTCCTCGTTGTTCATCCGGATCTCTCGTTTCCGCTTCGTGAATTTCGCGAGCTGGACGAGGTTTATTTCGCAGTCGTAGTGGCCGGTATTGCAGACGATGGCCCCGTCCTTCATCACTCTGAAGTGGCGGTCGACGATGACGTCCTTCACTCCGGTCGCGGTGATGAACAGGTCCCCCACCCTTGCCGCCTCGTCCATCTTCATGACCCGGTGCCCCTCCAGCGTCGCCTTGAGCGCGGCGGTCCCCTTCACTTCGGTGACGATCACGTTGGCGCCGAGTCCTTTGGCCCGGAGCGCGACCCCCTTGCCGCAATGGCCGTATCCCGCGACGACGATGTTCTTCCCTGCAAGCAGCACGCTCGTCGCACGGAGCACCCCGTCGAGTGTCGACTGCCCCGTGCCGTACACGTTATCGAAGTCCCACTTGGTCTCCGCATCGTTTACCGCGATCACCGGGTACCTGAGCGCGGAGGCCGCCGCCATCGCCCGCAGGCGGTGGACGCCCGTGGTCGTCTCCTCAGTCCCTCCGATGACATACTTCTCCGCAAACTCCGGGTGTTTGTTATGGATTGTAAAAATCAGGTCGGCGCCGTCATCGAGTGTCAGGTTCGGATGGAATTTCAGGGTCTCCTCGATGCACCAGTAGAACTCCTTGACGTTCATGCCGTGCCAGGCGAATATCGAAGTCCCCTGTTTCGCGAGGGAGGCCGCGACCGCGTCGTTCGTCGACAGGGGATTGCAGCCGCTCCAGCTCACCTCGGCTCCTGTCTCGACGAAGGCCTTGACGAGGACCGCGGTTTCCTTCGTGACGTGGAGGCATCCGGCGATCCTGTACCCCTTGAACGGTTTGCTCTTCGCGTAGCGTGCGCGCAGCGCCATCAGGACCGGCATCCTGGATTCCGCCCATTCTATCAGGCGATCCCCTTCGGCCGCCAGCTTCAGGTTTGCGACTTTGTATTTTCCCGGTTTGTGGTTCATGACGCCTCTTCGTGAGTTGAAAATTCGGTTTCTGAGTCTTCCTACTTGATCGCCTTCAGGAGCAGGTCGACGAGGTCGAGTTTCTCCCATGTGAAATCCTTGTCGTTCCGGCCGAAGTGCCCGTACGCAGCCGTCTTCCTGTAGATCGGCCGGCGCAGATCGAGCCGTTTGATGATACCGCGGGGGGTCATGTCGATTTCCTTGAGTATCACCTTGTCCAGCTCGATGTCCGGAATCCGTCCCGTGCCGAACGTGTTGACATTCACCGAGACGGGCTGCGCCACGCCGATCGCATAGGCCACCTGGATGAGACACTCATCGGCGAGTCCGGAGGCGACGATGTTCTTCGCGATATGCCTGGTGGCATACGCGGCGCTCCTGTCGACTTTCGACGGATCTTTTCCCGAGAACGCGCCCCCGCCGTGAGGGGCCTTTCCGCCGTACGTGTCCACAATGATCTTCCTCCCGGTGAGCCCCGTGTCGCCATGGGGCCCGCCGATCTCAAACCGCCCGGTCGGGTTCACGTGGATGATGGTGGTCTTGTCGAGCAGGTCGGCGGGGATCACCTCCCTGATGACATGGCGGATCACGTCCTCTTTGATCTTCTTCTGCGTGACGCCCGCATCGTGCTGCGTGGAGACGACGATCGTGTCGACACGGACGGGCTTCCGTCCGTGGTATTCGATCGTCACCTGCGATTTCGCGTCCGGCCGGAGCCAGGGCATGAGGGAGGAGTGCTTCTTGCGCACATCGGCGAGCCGCTTCACAAGCTTGTGGGCGAACATCAGGGACATCGGCATGTATTCCGGAGTCTCGTTCGTCGCGTAGCCGAACATCATCCCCTGGTCCCCGGCCCCGCCGGTATCCACGCCGCGCGCGATGTCCGGAGATTGTGAATGGATGCTCGATATGACCGAGCAGGATTCCGCGTCAAAGCGGTATTCGGCCTTCGTGTAGCCGATATCCCGGATCACCTGCCGGACGAGATCCTGGACTTCAATGTAGGCATCCGTCGTGATCTCTCCCCCCACGAAGGCAAGCCCCGTCGTGACGAAGCTCTCGCATGCGACCCGGGCGTCCTTGTCCTGTGCAAGGATCGCATCGAGGACGGCATCCGAGATCTGGTCGCAGACTTTGTCCGGATGTCCCTCGGACACCGATTCCGACGTGAACAAATATGACATGGCGCTCCTTAAATGAAATGTCCCTGTGTGCTGAAGTAGCTAGAAGAAATCGATTTCGGATGCCCCGCCGACGTTGATCCGCCGGTAGCTCCCTGAAAGCACCGACCCGTTCCCCACGATGGAGTTCTCAAGAAGGGCCCCGTGGACCTTGGCGCTTTCGCTGATGATGGAATTCCGGATCACGGAGTCGGAGATCTCCGCTCCGTCGCCGACACTCGTGTTCGGACCGATGATGCAGTTTGAAAGCACGGCGGTCTGAGCGATGTACACCGGCTCGTTCACGACGACGCCCGGGATCGAACGTCCCGTGGAGCGCTTCTCCAGAAGCGCCCGGTTCGTCGAGAGGAGCGTGTCCGGATTGCCGCAATCGTACCATCCCTCCACCATGAACGGCACCATCGACTCCCCCCGCTCGATCATCAACTGCAGTGCGTCGGTGAGCTGATACTCCCCTTTTGTGCGGCGGTCTCTGGCAACGAGGTCGTCCAGGCACCCCAGGAGGAGCTTCGGGTTCCGGACATAGTAGAGACCGACAACCGCGAGGTTCGTCGCCGGTTTCTCGGGTTTCTCGACAAGTTTCGTGATCCGGCCGTTCTCCACTTCCGCCACACCGAACCGGCGGGGGTCCTCCACGGCCTTCACGCCGATGGCGGTGCTGCTCCCTTTCAGGACGGGGGCGAGATCGACGTCGAATATCGTGTCGCCGAGTATGATCAGTATGGGCTCGGTCCCGATCGTATGGCGCGAAATATAGATCGCATGACCAAGTCCGAGGCGCTCCTCCTGTTCCACATAGTCCGCGCGGAAGTCGGGGTATGCCTGCGAGACGTATTCAATGATCTTGTCCCCCATCAGTCCCACGACGATCGTCCCTTCGTGGATCCCCTCCCCGACGATCTTGTCGAGGATATGACCCAGGATCGGTTTCCCGGCAACGTTCAGCAGAACTTTGGGGAGTGCGAATGTGTGCGGCCGGAGCCGGCTTCCTACTCCAGCGACTGGTATGATTGCGCGCATTGAACCGGCTGACTCTCTCTCGGCGTAATGAAAAGTGTCTTGAAAGGTAGGGAAAGATGGAGCGATAATCAAGGCGGCTGTTTGATTCTCAGGCCCCAAATCGCTATTATCCTCCGTTATTCCTTTTAAACGTCCCCGGTCCGCATGCCCAGAAGATCCCCCGGTCACAGGACGACATCGCGCAAGAAGCAGCACGTGGACATCACGCTGACGAAGGATGTCCGGTTCAGGGGGAAGACCACGGGACTCGAGCGGCTCGAATTTGTCCATAACGCCCTTCCCGAGCTCAATCTCGATGAGATCGATACCGGGACCAGGTTCCTCGGCAAAGAGCTTTCGCTCCCCCTGATGGTCTCCTGCATGACGGGGGGATACTCAGGCGCCCTGGCCATCAACAGGGACCTGGCCGCCGTCTGCGAGTCCGCACGCATAGCGCTCGGCGTCGGCAGCCAGCGGCAGGCACTGGAAGAGAGTCAGTTCCACCGGACATTCAGTATTGTGCGCGAATCAGCCCCCACGATCCCCATCGTCGGGAATATCGGCGCCGCGGAGGTCGCCCGCATGAAGGACCCCTCGGCTGCCCTCAGGCTGGCCGACCTCATAGGCGCAGACGCATTTGCCGTCCATCTCAACCCACTGCAGGAATTCCTGCAGCCGGAAGGGAACCCCGCATTCAGGGGTGTCCTGGGGGGGATCGCGATGCTGGTCCGGAGCCTCCCGATCCCCCTGATCGTCAAAGAGATAGGGGCGGGACTCTCCCCCGATGTCATCCGCCGGTTGCTCGATGCGGGGGTCCGCATCATCGACGTCGCGGGGGCCGGCGGAACGAGCTGGGCCGGCGTGGAGGCGCTCCGGCGGTCCGATCCCGGCATCGCCTGGCGGTTCTGGGACTGGGGGATTCCCACCGCGATAGCCCTTGCAGAAGCCGCAGCTCTCCGCTCTGAAGGGGTCCAGATGACGCTCATCGCCTCAGGTGGAATCGTCTCCGGGCTTGACGTAGCCAGGTGCATCGCACTCGGGGGAGACATGGTCGCATCGGCCCGGCCGCTCCTCGACGCGCTCCACAGGGGGGGGAAGAAAGGGCTCCGGTCACTGATCGAAGAGTGGTCAAATGAAGTCCGGGGGGCGATGTTTCTCACGGGAAGCGCCCGCATCGCAGACCTTCGCTCCGCGAAACTCGTCACGTACCCGACCCATGATTCGCGATGACACGAGACGCATTCAGCCGACGATATGAATCGATCCGCCGGCGGACTGACCGGCGGCTTCTCCGGGTCAGGCCGGCACCCGGCGCCGCGCGTCTCAGGGAAGGATGCCGGTACGTGCTCGACGGTGGGGGGAAAAGGGTCCGTTCCGCACTTTTGATACTTTCCTGCGAAGCCGTGGGGGGAACCGCGTCGCAGGCGCTGGACGCGGCGGCAGCCGTGGAGATTCTTCACAATTTTACGCTGGTCCATGACGACATCATGGACAATGCCGNNCTCCTCGATGTCTGCGAGGGACAGGCGCTCGATCTGGAACTGGAGGGACGGACGAACGCGAGCGTGAAAGAGTATTTCCGCATGATCGGAAAAAAAACGGGTTCGCTGATCGCCGCCGCCACAGAGCTCGGGGGGCTGGTCGGGGGAGGCAGACCTCCGCAGGTGGCGGCCCTTCGCCGGTTCGGCCTCCGTCTCGGGAGGGCATTCCAGGTGCAGGACGACCTTCTCGATATTGTCGGCGATCCCCGCGACTTCGGGAAGACCATCGGCGGGGACATACTGGAAGGGAAGAAGACGTACCTCCTTCTGAGAGCGGCGGAGCGTGCCGGGGGTGATGACCGGAGGCTCATCGAGCGGGTCCTTCGCAAGGAGGGACCGGCCTGTGAGTGGAAGACGGAGCAAGGCGCGGCCACCCCCGGAGGACGCGCTGTCGTCGCGGAAGTGAGAGCGGTCTATGCGCGGTGCGGTGTCCTCGACGAGGCAGCCAGGGTTGTGCAGCGGACCACGCGGGAGGCGCTTGCCGAGCTCGGGCGCCTTCCCCGGACCACGGCGCGGGAGATGCTCCGGTGGCTCGCGGAAGAACTCGTCCACAGGGAATCCTGATGGCGGGAGACCTGGCGGGCGGATTCGCCCCGGAGCGTCCGACCGGGATGCGGGGGTCGCCTTGATTGAACGGACGGTCACGATCGTCAACCGGAAGGGTTTGCACACGAGGCCCGCGGCGACACTTGTCAAAACCGCGGCCCGGTTCCAGTCGGACCTTACAATCCGGAAAGACAATTTCGAAATCAACGGAAAGAGCATCATCGGGGTCATGACGCTCGCGGCAGAACAGGGTTCCACGCTGACACTGCAGTTCGACGGACCGGACGAGGAGCAGGCGTGCGTGGCCATGGAAGATCTGTTCCGCCGTGGATTCGACGAGGAATAAGATGGATACCGCAGCCGGGCAAGAGGTCGTTCTCAAGGGAGTCGCCGCAGCGCCGGGGATTTCCCTGGGCCCTGCCTATCTCTACAGCAAGCTCATCCCCCGGGTCGAGGAAAAATCGATCACGCCGGAGGAAGTGGAGGGGGAGATCGGGAGGCTGCGTAACGCCAACGCGCGGTCGGAGAAGGAACTGCTGAAGATCCACGCGTATGCGGAACAGAAGCTGGGCTCACAGAACGCGCGGATATTCGAGGCGCAGATCATGATACTGGCGGATGCGATACTCATGGGGGCAATCGAGACCCGGATCGCACGGGAACTCAAGAACGCCGAATTCGTCATCGCAGACGAAATAACCAAATACAAGCAGATCATGCTCGCCGCCCATGACGAGTACATGCGTGAGCGGGCGCGCGACGTCGACGACGTGATGAACCGCATCATACGGAACATCCAGGATCAGAAGCTCTTTTCAAAGCTCGAAGGGGCATCGATCATCGTTTCGGAAACACTGGCCCCCTCCGACACGGTCATATTCAGCCGGAATCAGGTCCTGGGCTACGCCACCGACCTGGGGGGCGTCACGTCACATGCGGCGATACTCGCCCGCTCGCTGAAAATCCCCGCCGTGGTGGGCCTCCGGACATCCACAAAGACCGTCAGGACCGGCGACATTGTGGCCATTGACGGCTACGCGGGGCTGATCGTGCTGAACCCGACGGAGGAGACGATCCAGACGCTGGAGCGGAAGAAGCGGCGGTTCATGGAGTTTGAAGGGAGGCTCGTCAACATTGCGGGTCTCACCGCCGAGACCCTCGATCACAAACACATCGAGCTCTCGGCGAACATCGAGTTCGACACGGAGATGGAATTCTCCCGGGAGCAGGGATCGGCGGGTATCGGGCTCTTCCGCACCGAAAGCCAGCTCATCGGAAGGGCGTCCTATCCGACCGAAGAGGAGCAATACCAGGCCTACCGCCGGGTGGCCGACGGAGTGTTTCCCCACTCCGTCATATTCCGGACTTTCGACGTCGGCGGAGACAAGATCTCCCCCGACACGGAACACGAGGCCAATCCCTTCCTCGGCTGGCGCGGAATCCGCGTGCTGCTGGACCGGCCGGAGCTCTTTCTGGATCAACTCCGGGCCATACTCCGGGCCAGCACGCAAAAGAACGTCCGTATCATGTTCCCGATGGTCTCGACGATCCAGGAGATCCGGCGCGCGCGGGAGATGGTCTCGCGCGCCCAGAAGGAGCTTGACGCGCGTGCCCTCCCGTACGACCCCGGCATCAAGATCGGCATCATGATCGAGGTCCCCGCCGCGGCGGTCCTTGCCGAAGAGATGGCCGGCGAGGCAGACTTTCTGAGCATCGGGACAAATGACCTGATCCAGTACCTCATGGCCGTCGACCGGGACAACGCGGCGGTTGCACCCCTCTACCAGCAATTCAACCCGGCGGTGCTGCGCACGATCAGGCACATCATCGATGCCGGGCACAAGAAGGGGGTCTGGGTCGGGATGTGCGGCCAGATGGCCGGAGATCCCCTGGCGACGGTCCTCCTGGTCGGCCTGGGGATCGACGAACTGAGCGTGATTCCGAGCGTCCTCCCCGAAATCAAGAAGATCATCCTCTCGATCAAGTACAAAGAAGCGAAAAGGGTGGCCGACAAGAGCCTTGCGATGTCCACGGAGCAGGAAATCAGGGAGCACCTGTCGTCCATCATCAAAAACAAAGTCCCGGAAATCCCGTTTGACGAGTAACCGAATGTCCCCGGGGAACCCTTGCGCGCGATGCAGGTGTTTATCCCCGGGGGACAGAGACGGCCACGGCATCGACCCCGCACCGGTCACCGTCATCGACAGACTGAAGAAGGAACCTGCCAGCGCATGACGAAAGAACAGAAGATCGGAATTGTGGTCGTCCTCCTGACACTTGCGGCGATTCTATTCGTGTCGGTGTTCAGGAACGGGACCTCCTGGTAAGTCCCTCCGGTTGCGCCTTCCGGGGAATGTCTGCATTATCATTGTGCGCATGACGGGTCCGCGATGAACCGGTTCGGCTCCTCATACCTGCCCCTCCTCCTGCTCCTGCTCCTCACCGGAGCGCTCACGGTGCACGCACAGTTCTTCTATTTCGGACGGAACAAGGTCCAGTACACGGAATTCGACTGGCGCGTGATGAAGACCGAGCACTTCGACATCTATTATTACACGGAGATGAAGGACCTGGCGGAGCGCGGCGCCCATTTCGCCGAGGAAAGCTACTCGCTCCTCCAGCAGAAATTCAATCACACCGTCAATGCACGGATCCCGCTGATATTCTACAGCTCCCACCTCCACTTCGAGCAGACAAACACCACGGGCGGGTTCATCCCCGAGGGGGTGGGGGGATTTTTCGAATTCCTCAAAGGGCGCGTTGTCATACCCGCGGACGGGTCCGTCTCAGAGTTCCGCCATGTCATCCGCCATGAGCTTGTCCACGTGTTCATGACGAGCAAGATCACGCGCATCCTCGCCGACCACCGGAAGGTCGGCGACAGGTCGCCCCCCCTCTGGTTCACCGAAGGCCTGGCCGAGTACTGGTCCACGGAGTGGGACGCGCAGGCGGAGATGGTCATGCGCGACGCCGTGCTCAACGGGAGCGTCGTCGGGCTGAACGACATGGACAGGATCTATGGATCCTTCGTGATGTACAAGGAGGGGCAGGACGCCCTCGGTTTCCTCTCGCGGACATTCGGCCAGGAGAAGATACTCCTCCTGATGGAGAATTTCTGGAAGGAGACGTCGTTCAGCGACATATTCAAAATCACGATCGGGAAGGACTTCAAAGAGTTCGACGAGATGTGGCTGTACGAGCTGAAGAAGCAGTACTACCCCCTGTTCGCGGCCCATGATGCCCCGAGCATGGCGACGGTCAACGTCGCCCGGGAGGGGTTCAGCGCAAAACCCGTCGTCTACGAGGCCGACTCGCAGCGGACCGTCTATTTCATCGGCAACCGGACAGGCTACACGGGGATATACCGGAAAAACCTTGACGAGCGGAACCCCCTGGCGGCGTCCGAGGAGGTGGTGCAGGGGGAGAAAACCGACGAGCTCGAGTCGTTCCACCCGTTCCAGAGCAGGATCGACGTTTCCGCGGACGGGAGGCTCTCGTTCGTGACCAAGAGCGGGGAGCACGACGCGCTCCATATCTACGACCTGCGCGCGGGTGCGATCGTGCAGACCTTCCGCTTCAAAGAGCTCGTCAGCATCGGGTCGACGTCCTGGTCGCCCGACTGCCGGAGGATCGTCTTCTCGGCGATCAACGCGGCGGGAGACAACGACCTCTACATCCTGACGCTGGCAACGAAGGAGCTCCAGCGGCTGACAAACGACTATTATGACGACCGCGACCCCGCCTGGTCCCCGGGGGGGGACCTCATCGCGTTCTCCTCGGACCGCGGGCCGTCGGGACCCCGGGGCGTGTACAATCTCTTCCTTTACACGCTCTCCAGCGGCCGTATCGACTACCTCACGTATGACAGCGCCTCCGCCGGATCGCCGGCCTGGTCGAAGGACAGCACAAAGCTCGCGTTCACATCCGAGCTGGGGGGAGTGAAGAACATCTGGGTGATCGACTTCGCGAAGGGGGTCCCCGGCGCGAACCGTTCGATGTCGCGCCTGACGCGGTTCACGACGCCGGCGTTCGATCCGGCGTGGACGCGGTCCGGGGACCTGGTGTTCGGGACATTCGAGCGGCTCGCATTCCAGATCAAAGAGATCAGGAACGTCCGCGGGATGCTGGACACGGCTTCCGTCGTCCGCTCCATCGACCTGTCCGGCAAGGAGAAGCCCTGGGAGGCCGGGTCGCTCGCGGGCGCCTCCGAGATAAAGCGTCTCCGCTACCGGGGGGAATACAGCCTGGACGTCGCGGAAAGCGCCATCTCCACGGACCCCGTGTTCGGGACCGTCGGGGGGGCGATCGTCGCCCTGAGCGACCTGCTGGGGAACGACCAGTACTATTTCCTGCTGTACAACACGGCCCAGACACAATCAGATCTCCTCTCGAGCTTCAACGTCGCCATCTCGCACATTTCCATGGGGCAGAGGACCAACTACGCGTACGGCATATACAGGTTCACGGGACGACGGTACGACCTGACAGTCTCCGACGACTACTTCTACGAACGGGTCTACGGCGGGTACTTCGCGATGAGCTACCCCCTGAGCAGGTTCGAGAGGATTGAAAGTAGCGTGAGCCTGAGCAATTCGAACAGGGAGCTGATCGGAGATTTTGTCGAACGGCGGGCTCTTCTCCTCTCGAATTCGATATCCTTCGTCCATGACAACTCGCTCTGGGGGCCGAGCGGACCGCTCGACGGCAGCGCCTTCAGCCTGACGCTCGCCTACACGTCGGACATACAGTACTCCAACGTCAACTACTATTCGATCATCGCCGATTACAGGAACTACCTCCGGCTTGCGACACGGAGCGCGCTCGCTTCACGGCTCTGGCTCTTTTACAACGACGGGAAGGAATCGCGGCGGTTTGTGATGGGCGGGAGCTGGGATCTCCGTGGCTGGCCGCTCTGGTCCCTCCGCGGGCAGAAGCTCTGGCTGACGAGCCAGGAGCTCCGGTTTCCGTTCATCGACCAGTTCGCCGTCCAGTTTCCGTTCGGCGGGATCAGCTTCTGGTCGATCCGCGGCGCCCTGTTCGTGGATGCGGGAAGCGCATGGGATAATCAGTATACGCAGACGTACGGCAGCATCGGCGGCGGGTTGCGGATGAACCTCGGAGGAGTCCTTGTGCTCCGGTACGACGTCGGGAAGAGGATCGAGGACAACTTCACGTCGATCCAGGGCGGGCTCTTCACGCAATTCTTCTTCGGATGGGACTTCTGATGCGCTCACGGCTTCTCCTGCTGACCGGTCTGCTTCTGCTCGCGGGGTGTGGGGGGTTGAGGATGGAGCGTTACCTCCATTCCGGGTCCGACGACTGGCCGACATTCGCCCGCACTGTGGCACACACCGCCTCGGCGTCCGGCGCGCTTACACCGCCCCTGAGGCTGGCGTGGACTCAGGACATCGCCGCTGGGATGGGAAACGGGTCTCCTGTCGTCGTGGACAGCATCGTGTTCGTGGGGACCCTGCGGGGCGAGCTGTGCGCGCTCTCCGTCTCCACGGGAAAGCAGATCGGCTCGATCTCACTCGGGGAGGCCATCCAGGGGTCCCCCGTCATCGACGGGGGCGTTGCCTTCGTCCCGCTTTCCAACTCTGTGCAGTCGATCACGGCGTTCGACCTGTTCACGGGAAGACCCCGGTGGAAAAAAAACTACGGCGACGTCGAGGTCACTCCGTGCCTCTTCAGGCAGAGGATTTTCTTCGGCAACACCGCGGGCACATTCTTCAGCATCGAGCGGGCGACGGGGGACGTGCGCTGGAAGTTTGAACTCCCGGATAACACGACGTACAAAGGGATCCGCTCCTCCCCCGCCGCAGACAGCGGGACAATCGTCTTCGGGGCGGACGACGGAAGAGTATACGCGCTTGACGCCGAATCAGGAGCGCGACGGTGGACATTCGACACCGGCGGACCTGTCATCGCATCCCCGCTCATCGTCTCGGGGACCGTCTTCGTAGGAAACAGGCTCGGGACGTTTTTCGCGCTCGACCTTTCTTCGGGGCGCCCGGAGTGGCAGTCGCACACCGCCGCACCCATCTATGCCAATGGCGTCCCCGCCGGCGATATCGTCATCGTCGGAAACCTCGCCGGGGAAGCTCTCGGGTTCAGGGTGAGCGACGGGATGCGGGTCTGGCGCACCGAGCTGGAGGGACCGATCAACGCCGGAGGCGCCGTCGCAGGGGGGACCGTCTACATCGGAACAATGAAGAAACAGATCTACGGGCTCGATCCCGGTAACGGAGCGATCACATGGAAGGCGGAGACGGGGGGGCGGATCAGGACTTCTCCGGCAGCGGCGTTCGGCAGGCTCTTCGTCGCTACGGACGAGCACGACCTGCTTGCATTCAGGGAGGAAAAATGACCGGGTCTCGCCGGGGCGGATGCGGCATTCTTTTGATGTGCGCCGTTTTCATGGGTACGGCGAACGGCGGAAACGCGGACTCGACCGCACCGGCTCTCTGCTCTCTGACGCTCCGGACAGGGACCGACACTGCGTGGGTGTTCATCGACTCCGTCCGCACCGGCAAGACTCCCCTTACGGTCGATTCGCTCCGGGGGGGGAGGCATGCACTGCGGCTCGTCCAGTCTGATCTCAGCTCATGGCTCACGGGAAGCATCAACGACACTGTCTTCCTGGCGCCGGGGGAGCAACGGACGCTCCGGTACGCGTTTGACCGGAGGGTCATGGTCATCACAGACCCGTCCGGGGCAATCGTCTCCATAGGGGATTCGATCGCCGGGACGACTCCTCTCCTCCTTGTATCGCGCTCCGCGGGCCTCCCTTCGAGCGTCACCGTCGAACGCAAAGGGTATGAAAAAACGGCCATTCTTCTCCCCGCGGGGGAATCGGGGGTTGCACGCGCGGCGCTGCATAAAATCTGGCAATCAGAGCCATCCGAGAGCCCCCTGATGATCGAAAGCGGGAGAGCTGAACGGACGGGCCTGAGACTCTATGTCGCAGGCGGGGTCACTGTTGCGGCCGGCGTTGCAGCGGCATATTGGAAAATCAAGGCCGACGGACAGAACGCCCTCTACCAGGAAACCGGGGATCCCGCTTTTCAGCGCACGACGCATCGTCTCGACACCTCGGCGGCCTTCGCTCTTGTCGCCACGCAGATCGGATTTGCCTTCTTCACGTATTTCCTGCTTACCGATTGACGGGCACCGAACTCTGACTCGTTTCTTGACTTTCATCACACGAGAACCTATATTTCGTGAGATATTTCCGGGAGTCTCAAGGGCCGCCAAACCCGACCGGCATTCCTCCTTATCCTATAGCGAGGTTACTCTGAATGCAGCAGTGAAGGACGAGATAGAGTTTCTCAAAAACGTCCCCATTCTGTGCGATCTGGAGCCGATGGACCTCGATACGATCTCCAAAGTCGGAGTCCGGAAGAAGTATAAGAAGGGGAGCATCATCCTTCTCGAGGAAGAGGCGGGCGCAGCACTTTTTGTCATCGTGTCGGGGAAGGTGAAGATCGTCCGGATGGACGACGACGGCCGTGAGGTGATACTCTCCATTCTCGGAGAGAGCGACTTCTTCGGCGAAATGGCCATTCTCGACGGCCTCGCGCGTTCCGCGAGCGTCGTTGCGATCACTAAGTCAGAGCTGTTCATGATACACCGGCGGGATTTCCTCAAGCTCCTGCACGATTTCCCGTCGGTGGCCATCGCGCTCCTCAAGGAGCTGACAATGCGCCTCCGGAAAGCGGACGCGCAGATCAAGAGTCTCTCGTTAAAAGACGCCGCGGGACGCGTGGCGAACGTCGTGCTGCAGCTCGCCGATGACATCGGGAAGATCCGGAAGGGGAGAGTGGAAATCGACGAGCTTCCCCTGCAGCAGGACCTGGCCAACATGGCGGGAACCTCCCGCGAGACCATTTCGCGGATGATCCACGCCTTTATCCGGGAAGGTCACCTCGAGATCGAACGGGGCAAGCTCATTATCAACGACTACGAAAAATTCAAGTCGCGCTATCTGTAGGATGTCTGTCCTTCTTCCGTTCTTTCTTACCCCGACCCGTGCTGCATGGATGGTAAAGCGGATCTCCATCTTCACACAACGTTTTCCGACGGCGCTCTCTCCCCCAGCGAACTCATCGAACGGGCCAGGCAGGCCGGCCTGACCACCATCAGCATCACCGACCACGATCATACCGGGGCCCTTGACGAGGCGGCGGCTTTCGCCGCATCCCGGGGGATCGTCGTGATCCCCGGCGTCGAACTGAGCACCATCGTCGGGGAAGCCGATGTACACATCCTCGGGTACTTCATCAATCACCGGGACAAGCGCCTGCAGGAGTATCTCGAGCTTTTCAGGAGCGAACGGCGGAAACGGGCGGAGAGGATCGTCGGGAAGCTGAACGGGATGCATCTGCCGTTGACAATCGCTGCGGTCCTGCGCCGGGCGGGCACGGGATCGGTCGGTCGTCCCCACATCGCAACCGCGCTGGTGGAAGAAGGGCTGATCGGCACATATCAGGAGGCGTTTTCAAAGTACCTCGGGTTCGGCAAGCCCGCGTACGAAAAGAAGTACCTGATCTCGCCGCGCGAGGCGATCGCGCTTGTCGCCGCATCGGGCGGACTGTCGTTTCTCGCGCACCCTTCGACGTTTGTCAACGAGAAGGTGGTCCAGGAGCTCATCGACGCGGGGATTGACGGTATTGAAGTGGTCCACCCATCCCATTCGCCGGAACTGGTCGCGCACTACAGCGGCATCGTCAGCGAGTATTTCCTCCTCGCCAGCGGCGGGTCCGACTTTCACGGGGGGAAGAGAAACGACAGAGAAGTGATCGGAAAGTACTTCATTTCAACCGAGTACGTGGACATGATGCGCCGGCGGCTGCGGTAGACGCCGGTCAGGTGATTTCGAAGGAAGGGAAAAAACAGATGCACACGATCGAAGGGAAACTCCTCGCGCGCGGACGCTCGTTCGGGATCGTCGTAAGCCGGTTTAACGGCCTCGTGACAGAGCAGCTCCTCCAGGGCGCCCTCGACTGCCTGGTGCGGCACGGTGCGGAGGGGGACGCGATCTCCGTCGTCCGTTGTCCGGGATCCTTTGAGATCCCCCAGGTCGCCATGCGTCTCGCCGGACGGGGGAATCTCGACGCGGTGATCTGCCTCGGGTGCGTGATCCGGGGAGAGACGCCGCATTTTGATTACATAGCCTCGGAAGTGGCAAAGGGGATCGGCCAGATATCCCTGCAGACCGATACCCCGGTGACGTTCGGAGTGTTGACTACCGACACGCTCGAACAGGCGCTCGAACGTGCCGGCGCCAAGGCGGGGAACAAAGGGTGGGACGCGGCTCTGTCGGCAATCGAGCTTGCGGACCTGAAGGCACAACTCTCCGAAGGGAAGAAAGGCGCGAAGCACTGACAGGAGCCGGCGCGGGAGACCGCGGGCGCGGCGTTCGCACTGCCGGGGCGAAGGATATGAAGACGCGAGGGTGGCGCATCATTGTATTGTCCATCCTGGGGACCGGAGCGCTCTACGGCGGCACGGGCACCTGGGAGAACTTCACGTCGATGAAGGATGTGAAGGGGGTCGCGAGGAGCGGACAGAGCTACTGGGCTGCGACGAGCGGCGGATTGTTCCGCTGGGACGAGGGGACGGATTCCTACCTCAAGCTCACCAATGCCGAGGGGCTTCTCAGCACGGACCTCACCGCTGTCGGCATCGACAGGAACGGCGACGTGTGGGGGTGCGCTTCCACGGGGATGATCCACCTCTACACTCCCTCCACGGGATTCGTCCGCACCATATCCAACATTGTGGAATTTCCGGGACCCACCGACAAGACGATCAATGCGGTGATCACCGCCGGNNCGGGGGGAATTCGGGGACACATTCACGTCGTTTGGCGGTATCCCGGCGAACAACCGGGTCGCTGTCTACAGTGCCGTGATCAGCGGCGGACGGATCTGGGCGGCTGTCTCGGACGGTATCACTGGCAATTACGTCGTCTCGGCGAGCATTGCCAGCCCGAACCTCCTCGACCCCCAGCAGTGGACCCTCCAGCAGGTCGGCCCCGCGGGCTCAATACCGCGGGCGCTCACGGTGTTCAACGGCCGCATCTATGCGGGGACGACGGCGGGACTCTATTATTACGACGGGGCCGCCTGGCAGGGGATCCCCTCTCTGGCGGGGACTTCGATCGTTGCCATGAGCAGCTCCTCCTCCTCGCTCGGCCTCTGTACCGCGAAGAATCTCGTCTATACCGTCGATTCTCTCAACACGCCGCATGCCTATGGCCCTCCCCTCCCCTTCACACCGACATCTCTCGTGACCGGGAGCACCGGCCTGCCATCAGCCGGCACTCTGACCGGCGGCATAGAGATCTACGGCGGATCATGGGTTTCGCATTATCCGAACGGACCCAACTCCAACCAGTTCAACGACGTCACCGTCACGCCCAACGGCACGCTCTGGGGCGCGGGGGGGGGCTTCTACGGCCCGGGGACCGGCTTCGGATTTTACAGGTACAACGGGCACGGCTGGAAATCGTTTACACCGGCAAACAGCCGGCTTCCCGACGACGAAGTCTATCTCGTCTCTGCCGGGTGCAACGGATCCCTCTGGGCAAGCACCTACGGATACGGTTGCGTCGAGATCCCCGCGGGGTCCGATTCTATCGACACCGCCCACATCTTCGGGCGCAATGTGGGGATGGTAGGGCTTGCGAACAACTCCAACTTCCTCGTCACGAGCAGCGTCGCATGCGACAGCCACGGCAACCTCTGGATGACCGTCGTCGCCCCCGCCGATGGAAATGTCCTGACTGTCCGCAGACCCGACGGGACCTGGCGCCACATCCCCGTTTTCATCGACGCCACAAGAGTCAGCATCCTCCAGGACAGACCCGTCAACAGGTGCCTCGCGGTGGACGGTTCGGACAATCTCTGGGCTGTCGTCAAGGATCCACAGCTCAAAGGGGTCGTGGCGCTCGCCAACGGCGGGACGATCGACAGCATCGCGGCAGTCCACCTTACAAGCGCAAACGGATTGCCGAGCGACAATGCTTCCACGATCGTGGTCGACAAGGACAACGAAATCTGGATCGGGACCGACCGGGGGATCGCCATCATACTTGATCCCACCAATCCCCTGCGGACCGGCGGGATTGCGACATACAGGCCTGCGAACGGTCTGACAGTGAACGCAATAGCCGTCGACCCGCTCAATCAGAAGTGGGTGGCCACTTCCGAGGGTGTGATACTGTATTCTCCCGACGGGACGCAGGCGCTTGCCTCCTATACGGTCGAGAGCACGTCGGGGAAACTCATCGACAACAACGTCAAGAGCATCGCGATCGATCCCGGGACCGGGACCGTCTATTTCGGAACGACCGGCGGACTGGCCAGCCTGAACACGCCGGCGGTCGCCCCGAAAGCTCAGTTCGACAAGCTCTCCGTGTACCCGAACCCGTATCTGGTCCCGAACGGATCGCTCCTGACCGTCGACGGACTCGTCGCAAATTCCAGCCTGAAGATACTCACGATCGACGGGAGGCTTGTCCGCGAGGTCAAGACCCCCGGCGGCCGGATCGGTTTCTGGGACGGGAGGGACGACAGGGGGAACGTCGTCGCCTCGGGGATATATGTGATCGTGGGTTTCACGGACGACGGGAGCCAGACAGGCATCGGAAAAGTTGCGGTGATCAGACACTAACAACGAGAGAGACACACAATCACACAATCGGAATAACCTCAGGGAGGGCAGGGCATTGGATAACAACGGCTACAAGGATGAGATCTTCACGAAGAGGGTACGGGCCGGAAAGCGGACCTATTTCTTCGACGTCAAATCGACGAAATCCGAGAAGGACTTTTACATCACAATCACGGAAAGCAAGCGCGTCGGCGAGGAAGAGTACGAGAAACACAAGATTTTCCTCTATAAAGAGGATTTCGAAAAATTCCGCGAGGCGCTCGCCGAGACGATCGAGCAGGTGCAGGCCGAATTGCTCGAACACGGCGAACCGCTCGAACACGGCGAACCGGTAAAGCAAGAGTAAAATCTGCCTCCACGGGTTCCCGCTTTTTCTTCAGGGGGGCGGGAACCCGTCGCCGGGCCGCCCCCCACCGCTTCCCTCCCCTCCGGATTGAACACGGAACGGAGTCCTGCCCGGTTTCCTTCCGAATGTGCCCATCTGAATCTACCCAGCGGGTGTTTCTTGACTCTCTTTGAGGAGATGCATATATTGTAGGGCTTTTGTTCAAACGGCCAAAAACGCCTATCCCGGCTGATTTCCGGCAGGCGGGAGAGGTCTTCACACCGCCGCGGGAGGCTTTGCGCGGCACGTGAGGGGGGGGTCATGAAAATACAGGTCGGCGGTCTCTCCGAGGGGGTTCACACCTACAGCTTCCGGGTCACACCGGATGAACTGGGACTTCCAGCTGAGTTTCTCGACGGGGTGGAGATCAGGGCAACGCTGGAGAAGACCAGCAGGCAGCTTCTTCTGAGGGCCTCCGTGGCGACGACGGCAGAAGTCCCCTGTGACAGGTGCGTCGCGGTCGTTCGCCGGCCTCTCGGGTCAGGGTACCAGATGCATTATGTATGGGAGGAATCCGACGCGGAGCAGATCGACCCTTCGGAGGTACAGGTGATAATGCCGGGCCAGACGGTCATTGATCTGGCCGACGATGTGCGACAGACCGTCCTCCTCTCTTTCCCCCTGAAGAATGTCTGCCGGGAGGATTGCAGGGGACTCTGCCCCCAGTGCGGCAAGAACCTCAACGAGGGGGCGTGCGACTGCAAGGAGACCCTGGTGGACGGCAGGTGGGACAAGTTGAAGGAGCTTCAGGACAACAATTCGAAACAGGCTGGATAGGAGAGCATATGCCGAATCCGAAACGACGACANNTGCGGGTACTACAACGGCCGTTCCATAGTCGTTCCCAAGGCATCCTGAGACCCGCACAGCTCATCCTCCCCCGCCGGCCCCCGGCACGGGAGATGAGGTGCGCTGGCCGCCTCCGCGCCGCCGGTATGAACCCCCTTCATCAACCACCCGGTTGCCCATTCCCTTGAGCTTGAAGGACAAAGACATAACCATAGTCGTCGACGCCATGGGAGGGGATTTTGCTCCCGGCGCGGTTGTCCAGGGAGCGGTGGAGGCCGTCGCTGAATCCCGGGGCCGGGTCTCCGTCATACTCGTCGGGAGGCAGGCGGTAATTGAATCGGAGCTTCAGAAGCATTCCCCGGCGGCCGCGGAGGCGAAGATCGCCGGGACTTTGCGCGTCGTCAATGCCGATGATGTCATCGAGATGCACGACGCACCCAATGCCGCGCTGAAGACAAAGAAGAATTCCTCCATCGCCGTCGGTCTTGCGCTCCACCGCGATGGGAAGGGAGACGCGTTCGCGAGCGCGGGGAATACAGGCGCGGTGTTATCCGCGTCGACGCTCATGCTCGGACGGATCAAGGGGATCGGCAGGCCGACGATCGGCGCACCGCTGCCCACCGCGACGCACAGTCCGTGCCTTCTTCTGGATGTGGGAGCGAACGTCGACTGCAGGGCACGGCACCTCTATGAGTTCGGACTGATGGGATCCGCGTATGTCGCCGCCATGTTCGGCACACGCCACCCCTCGGTCGGGCTTCTGAGCATCGGAGAGGAGGAGACGAAGGGAAACGAGGTCACGCTCGAGGCGTTCAAGCTCCTGAAGGAGAGCTCCCTGAATTTCGTCGGCAATATCGAGGGACGGGACATCCTGAAAGGGGGAGTGGATGTCGCGGTCTGTGACGGGTTCATCGGAAACATACTCCTGAAATTCGGCGAGAGCATCCCGTCGTTCCTGAAGGCCAGGTTCGTGCGGTACGCGTCGCGGGGACCCAGGGAAAAACTGGTCGCCCTCCTGGCGCGCTCGGCTCTCCGCTCCGTCATGCAGGAAATGGACTACCAGGAGGCCGGAGGCGTCCCCCTGCTCGGGGTCAACGGCGTCTCCGTCATCGGTCACGGCGGATCAACCCCCAGGGCGATAAAGAACATGATTCTCCTGGCAGAAAAGACGGTCCTCCAGGATGTCAACGGGAAGATCCAGGATTCACTTCACAGATCCAGACACGGAGAAGAATGACGAAGATACGCGCAGCCATCACCGCCGTGGGGCACTGGGTACCCGAAGAGCGACTCACAAACGGCGATTTCGAGCGGATGGTCGACACCACAGACGAGTGGATCCGTACGCGGACGGGGATCGTGGAGCGGCGGATACTCCGGAACGGGGCGACATCCGACCTGGCGGCAAATGCCATACTCGAGACGCTGAAGAACCGGGGTATTCCTCCCTCGGAGATCGACCTGATCATCGTCGCCACCGTCACCCCGGACATGTTCTTCCCCTCCACCGCCTGCCTCGTCCAGGAGCGCATAGGAGCGAAGAACGCATGGGGCTTCGACCTCTCGGCCGCCTGCTCGGGATTCCCCTTCGCGCTTGTCACCGGGGCGCAGTTCATCGAGAGCGGCACGTGCAAGAAGGTCGTTGTCGTGGGCGCCGACAAGATGAGCTCCATCACGGACTACACCGAAAGGAACAACAGCATCCTGTTCGGGGACGCCGGGGGCGCGGTTCTTCTCGAGCCGTCTGCCGACAGTTCCTCCGGCATCATTGACCATATACTCCATTGCGACGGCTCGGGGGAGAAGGCCCTCCACATGCGCGGAGGCGGAAGCCTGAACCCTCCGACGCATGAGACCGTGGACAAGAAAATGCACTTCATTTTCCAGGACGGGAAGACCGTCTTCAAAGCGGCGGTCGTTGGCATGGCCGACGTCTCTGCGGAGATCATGGAGCGGAACCACCTCGGGGGGAAGGACGTCGACTGGCTGGTACCGCACCAGGCGAACCTCCGGATCATCGATGCGACCGCCCAGCGGATGGGACTTGACGGCTCGAAAGTGATGATCAACATCGACAGGTACGGCAACACGACCGCCGCCACGATCCCCCTCTGCCTCTCCGAGTGGTGGCAATCGGGGAAGCTGAGGAAGGGACAGACGATCGTCATGGCCAGCTTCGGCGCGGGCTATACGTGGGGCGCCGTCCTCATGAAATGGACGGCGGAAGACGCCCGCTGACCATGGGAATGACGGCATTCGTGTTCCCCGGCCAGGGGTCGCAATACGTGGGGATGGCGAAGGACATATTTGAGGCCGACCCGGCCTCGCGCGCGCTCATGGAAAAAGCGGACGCGATACTGGGAATCCCTCTGAGCAGGCTCTGTTTCAACGGGCCGGAGGAGGAACTCCGCCAGACCCGGAACACACAACCGGCGATTTTCCTGCACAGCGTCGTCCTGTTTGCGGCGATGGGCGCACACCCTGCGATGGTGGCCGGGCATTCGCTCGGTGAGTACTCCGCGCTGGTGGCGGCCGGCGCGCTCCAGTTTGAGGACGCGCTCCGTCTCGTGCGGCTCCGCGGAGAGCTGATGCAGCGTTCGGGAGAGGAGCACCCGGGAACCATGGCCGCGGTCCTGGGGCTCTCGCCGGGGATAATTGACGAAGTCTGCCGGGAAGCCTCGGCAGCCGGGATCGTTCAGCCCGCGAATTACAATTCTCCCGGGCAGATTGTCATTTCCGGTTCCGTCGCGGGAGTGCACAAGGGAATGGAGATCGCAAAGGCACGCGGCGCCAGATTGGTGAAGGAGCTTGTCGTCAGCGGCGCGTTTCATTCAGCACTTATGGCAAGCGCGCAGGAAGGCCTGAAGGAAGGGCTTGACCGCACGACGTTCCGGGATGCGCGCATCCCCGTCTACGCCAACGTGACGGCAGAGCCTGTCCGGCGCGCGGAGGAAATCCGGGGGCTCCTGTACCGGCAGTTGACGAGCCCCGTCCGGTGGGAAGAGAGCGTCCACAACATGGTGCGTGACGGTTTGACCGGATGTACCGAGATCGGACCGGGAAAGGTCCTGCAGGGTCTCATTAAGAGAATCGCGCCTCAGGTGGCGACGGGGGGGGTGGAGAGCTGGCGGGACGCCGCACAGGCCCTTTCCGCGGCCGGGCGGGAACGGACGGAGGGAACAGGGACGTGATCACACCGGACAAGTCGCTCAAGATCGACTCGTACACGATGTCGGGAGAGCTCTTTGGCAAGGGATTCCCGAAGGGAGGGGGCCCCTGCGCCTGCTCTTCCGTATGCTGCGAAGGGGGCGTGTACGTCGACCTGCACGAACGGGAAGTGATCATGGCACACAGGGATCTCATCATCCGGCATATGGACGGGACGCAAACGACCGAATCCTCCCGCTGGTTCGAACCGGATGTGGCCGACGACCCGGACTTCCCATCGGGACAGTGCGTCGGGACACAGGTGATAAACGACAAATGCGTATTCCTCGATGCCGGAGGACGCTGCTCCCTGCAAAAGGCCGCGGTGGCCGAGGGGATGCACAAGTGGGCCATCAAGCCCCTGTTCTGCGTACTCTACCCGATCGAGGTCACCAACGGCATCGTCAGTTTTGATGAGATGCTTCAGAACGAAGAATCCTGCTGTACGATCGGGACGTCGTTTGAGACCCCGCTGTTTGAAGCATGCAGGGAAGAACTCGTCCACCTCGTGGGCACTGAGGGATACGAGGCGATGGAGAAACACTACGCATCCCTGAATTCCGGNNATCGCGCTTGTCACGGGGGGGGGACGGGGAATCGGGCGGGCGATCGTCGAGGAACTCGCCGCCGCCGGTGCGACGGTGGCATTCACGTACAAAAGCTCTTCCATCGTTTCGGAGGATCTGGCCTCAGCGCTCCGCGCGAAGGGACACACGGTGTCCGCGCACCAATCGGACGCCGCGTCCTCCTCTGACGCCGTCGCGCTCGTGGAACGCGTGATCGCCGATCACGGCCGGCTCGACATTCTCATCAACAATGCGGGGATCACCAGGGACGGGCTGCTCATGCGGATGAGCGAGGAGGACTGGGACCGGGTGATCGCCAACAACCTCAAAAGCGTTTACAACTTCACAAAGGCGGCAGCCCGCCAGATGGTGGGACAACGCGCGGGAAAGATCATCAACATCACCTCGATCGTAGGTATCAGCGGAAATGCGGGGCAATCGAACTATGCAGCATCGAAGGCGGGGATCATCGGCTTCACCAAATCTATTGCAAAAGAGTTCGCTTCTCGCAATATTCAGGTGAATGCNNCTGTGCGTCGACGGCGGCATGACCATGTAATGCAGCGAGCGTGGAAGTCCGTTCAATCACGTTATTTCATCACTCACACAGGAGGTCAGCGTCATGGCAGACATTGAGGCAAAAGTGAAAGAGATCATCATCAACAANNCTCGCAATATTCAGGTGAATGCCCTCGCGCCGGGTTTCGTTGACACAGACATGACGGGTGCCCTGACCCCGGAGCAGAAGAAGGCATTGATCGCGATGATACCGTTGAAGAGGACCGCCCGGCCGGAAGAGATCGCGTCGGTCGTCCGGTTTCTCGCTTCCGACGACGCAGGGTACATCACCGGGCAGGTTCTGTGNNGTGAAAGAGATCATCATCAACAAACTGGGAGTGGACGACGGACAGATCACACCGGAAGCTTCGTTCACAAACGATCTCGGCGCCGACTCTCTTGACACCGTGGAACTGGTAATGGAATTCGAAAAGGCATTCAATCTGCAGATCCCCGATGAAGATGCGGAGAAGATCACCACGGTCGGGGACGCGGTCAAGTACATCAAGTCGAAAAGCGCCTGAGGCAGCTCGGAAATTCTCCCGCCCCCCGACTCGCCGGGGGGCGGGCATCACGCCCGGACACCCGCCGGGCGTCTCTATCCGGCGGGCGAACAGGAAGGAGAGTATCAACGCATGACCACCAACGGCAGGCGTCGGGTCGTCGTCACGGGACTCGGCGCCGTCACTCCGCTCGGCAATTCTGTGCAGGAGTTCTGGAACAACCTGCTTGCGGGGAAGAGCGGCGCGGCTCCCATCACGTACTTTGACACGTCCCTGTACGACACGCACTTCGCCTGCGAACTGAAGAACTACAAGGCGACGGATTTCCTCGACAGGAAGGGCGCGCAGCGCATGGACCCGTTTGCCCAGTTCGCGGTGATCGCGTGCGACCAGGCGATCGCCGACGCGGGGATCTCCCTGAAGGGGGAGGACCCGGACCGGTACGGCGTCGTCTTCGGATCCGGCATCGGCGGGATGGCCACGTACGACACGCAGTTCAAGAACCTGATGGCGGGCGGTCCCGGACGGATCAGCCCGTTTTTTATCCCCATGCTCATTCCGGACATCGCCAGCGGGAACATCTCGATCAAACACGGGTTCAAGGGGCCGAACTACGCCACAGTGTCGGCATGCGCCACCGCGTCGCACGCCATCGGCGACGCGTTCAGGATCGTCCAGTATGGCGACGCCGAGGTGATGGTCTGCGGCGGGTCCGAGGCACCCATCACGCCGATGGGGCTTGGCGGATTCAACGCCATGCGGGCGCTCTCCAAGCGCAATGACGCTCCGGAGAAAGCGAGCAGGCCCTTCGACGCCGGGCGGGACGGGTTCGTGATGGGCGAGGGGGGGGGCGCGGTGATACTGGAAGAGCTCGAACATGCGAAAGCCCGGGGGGCCAGGGTGTATTGCGAGATGGTGGGGATCGGATTCACAGCCGACGCCCACCATATCACCGCACCACCGGAGGGGGGCGATGGGGCGGTCCGCTCGATGCGCCGGTCGTTGAAGGACGCCGGCATCACCCCCGACAAAGTAGATTATGTCAATGTCCACGGGACGTCGACCCCGCTCGGCGACATCAGCGAGACACAGGCGATCAAGACGGTCTTCGGCGAGCACGCGCGCTCAATGAAAATCAGTTCGACAAAGTCCATGACGGGCCACCTTCTCGGGGCGGCCGGGGCGGTGGAGGCGATCGCCGCGATACTGGCGTGCAAGAACGACATCATCCCCCCGACGATCAACTACGAACATCCCGACCCCGCGTGCGACCTGGACTACACACCGAACGTGGCGGTACGACGGGTTGTGCAGTATGCCCTCAGCAACACGTTTGGATTCGGCGGCCACAACGCCACTCTGCTGGTGAAAAAATACACCGATTGACGGTTGCATGGAGCAGTTGCGTCGACTCATTGCAAGGCTGTTCCGGCGGCCGGACCGGCCCGCGCCGGCCCCCGCCGATGATACCCACCCCATTCTCAGGGAACGCCTCAGGGAGTTCGAACGGAGGATCGATTATCGCATCCGGGAGGACGGCACGTTCGTGCACGCACTCCTGCACCGTTCGTACCTCCAGCACAAGCATCACGCCGGCTCTTCCAATGAACGGATGGAATTCCTCGGGGATTCGATCCTGAACCTGATCGTCGGCGAGTACCTCTTCCATCACTACCCGCGCGCCGAAGAAGGCGACCTGACAAAGATACGCTCGCGGCTCGTCAACAGGAAAGCGCTGGCGGCATACGCGAAAGCAATCGGACTGACGGACTTCATACTCACAAGCCCCAGCGCGACAAGCGGCCCGGGGAAGGGGCAGGACACCATCGCCGCGGACACATTCGAAGCCGTCATCGCCGCTATCTATCTGGACGGCGGATTCGACGCGGCCCGGCAATTTGTGGAACGGCGGGTCCTGATCGCACTGAAAAGCGGCGCCGTCGTTACCGCAGACGACAACTACAAGAGCATGCTTCTTGAATACTCGCAGGGAAACGGCCTCGGGATCCCACGGTACACCATCGTGCTGGAAGAGGGGCCGGATCACGACAGGACGTTTACCGTCGAGGTCTCCCTGAGCGACGGCCGGAGGGGACGCGGGTCGGGGAAGAACAAGAAAGAGGCGGAGCAGGCGGCCGCCGCGCGGGCACTCGAACACCTTGCATGAACAGTTCATGGCCATCCTCAGCACCGACACCGACATCGCGTCTCTCCTCAGGCGGTCCCGCACGATCGCGGTCGTGGGCCTCTCCGGCACGCCGCACCGCGACAGCCACCGCGTGGCCCGGTACCTCCAGCAGCAGGGATACGGGATCATACCGGTGAACCCTTCGGTCCGCGAAGTCCTCGGCCAGCCGGCGTTTCCGGACCTCGAGAGCATCGGCCACCCGGTGGATATCGTCGACGTCTTCCGGCGTCCCGAATTCGTTCCGGCGATCGCCGCGGCGGCCGTCCGCTCCGGCGCCCGCGCTCTCTGGTTGCAGTTTGACACCGTGGACGAGGAGGCGGCAAAGAGCGCATCGGAGGCGGGGCTGGACGTTGTCCTTGACCGGTGTATCATGGTGGAACACCGGCGGCTGATCTCATGACATTCTCCTCCCCTTCCGGCGAACGCCTGCGCGGGCTTCTGAACTCCGCGGGAATCGCCGCCCTCGTTTTCTTTTTGCGTGCAGAGGGCGCAGCGCAGGACACCGCCCGTACCGCCTCGCCGGTCCTCGGGGTCGTCGACACGATCATGGTGGGGGGGAACGACAAGACCGAAGCGTACGTCATCCTGGACGAGATGACGATCAAACCGGGCTCGATGCTCACCAGCGAAGCGATCGAATACGACAGGGGGCGCATCTACAGCCTGGGGCTGTTCACGCGCGTCGACATCCTGTATGATTCTCTCGGCACGCAGCATTTCGTCTTCGTCGATGTCCGCGAGCGCTGGTACCTCGTCCCCCTCCCGATCTTCGGGTTCCGCGACGGGGACACGCACAAATTCTATTTCGGGGGCGGGCTGCTGCACTACAATTTCCGCGGGCGGAATCAGAAGCTCTACGGCTCCGTCGTGTTCGGTTACGACCCTGCGATTTCATTCTCATTTGCCGACCCGCAGCTTGACAGGGAGAACAACCTGTATTTCGCATCGTCGGCCGGATTCTCCCGGGTCAAGAACAGAAGCGTGATTCAGTCCGACCTGACCGGGGATTTTTATGAGGAGCACTACGACATCAACGGCACCGTGGGGAAGCGGTTCAACCTGTTCGAGACCGCGGGGATCAACATCGGACTTCACGAGGTCTCCGTCACCTCGTACCTCCCCGGACGGACCGTCTCGCCGAACGGCCGGGACACTTACCTGTACGCGAGCCTGGCCTACATGTACGATTCCCGCAACCTCCGGGAATACGCGACAAGCGGAGCCATGATCTCACTCTACGCCAGCAAGAACGGGTTCGGGGAGTCGACGTTGAGCTACAGCAGGTTCGGCGCCGACGCGAGGGAATATGTTCCGTTCGGAAGAGGTTTTTCACTTGCGACGCGCCTGTTCGGCTCGCTTGTCGCCGGCGGCCTTGTCCCGACCTACGCGCACACGTATTTCGGTGCCGGCGAGAGGATCCGCGGATATTACAGGACAGTGATGGAAGGTGAGGACATCGCGGGGGGGACAGTCGAACTCCGCTATTCGCTCCTGGATGCAAGGACGATATTGTTCTCGGCGGTTGCGATGCCTGCCGAATTTTCAGTATGGCGGTTCGGGATAAGCCTCTCGCTTTTCACGGACACGGGGGCCACGTGGTTCCGGGGGGACCGGCTGACGCCCGGCTCATTCGCCAGCGGGTACGGGGGCGGGATCGACTTCCTCCTCCCGTACAGCGTCGTGCTCCGCACCGAATACGCGTGGAACGAGTTCGGCACCGGCCAGTTCATCATCGACTTCCGCGGGAACATCTGACGATGGAGTACTTCTATGCCCCCCCGGGTTCGGTCACACCCCCGTCGCTGACGATCACGGGCTCCGAGTTCACGCACATGACACACGTGATGCGGATGCGCGAAGGGGACTCGATCCGGGTTGTCGACGGCGAGGGGAACTCGTATGACGCGCTCATCACGTCGGTCACGCGGCAGGCAGCCTCGTGCAGGATCACGTCGCGCACCCGGGGACTGCACGAGCCCGCCCGGGCGCTGACGCTGTGCGCCGGGATGCTGAAGAATCCTTCGCGGTTCGATTACCTCGTGGAAAAAGCGTGCGAGATCGGCGTCATGCGGATCGTTCCCCTCCTGACAGAGCGGACCATCCCCCGCCGCGCGAAGACGGACAGGTGGCAGAAGCTGTGCATCGCAGCCATGAAGCAATCCGGCCGCTGCGTGCTTCCCCGGATCCTCGAGCCCGTCACGTTCCGGGAGTTCATCTCCTCCTGCGAGCCGCGCGCGCTGAAGTATATCCCCCACGAGCAGGCGAAGATCCCCCTGACCCCTGACCGGCCTGCGGGGGACGGTCCGGCGGTCGTCTGTGTCGGACCCGAAGGGGGATTCAGCGATCAGGAAGTCGCCCTGGCGCAGGAGGCGGGATTTCAGCCCGTCTCACTCGGCGCCCGGAGGCTGAGGACAGAAACCGCCGCACTGGTGGCGTGTGCGATCGTCCTTCTGGACGAACAATGCACACCCGGGTGACTCATGAAATTTGATCGCCCCCGGTCGGGCATACTACTCCTCTCGATACTCGCCGCTGGTCTCATCGCACGCATCGCGACCGTAGCGCTGTTCCATCCCCCCATCTTCGGCGACGACCTCGATTATATCGCTCTCGGGAAGTCACTTGCACACGGCGGGGCGTACGAGCTTGAAGGCCACCCGACGGCATACAGACCGCCGGGATACCCGCTCCTTCTCGCGTTCTCGTTCAGGCTTTTCGGCGAATCGCTCGTTCCCGTCCGGGCCGCTCAGGCGGCAGCCGATCTGCTTTCCTGCTTTCTCGTCTTCGTTCTGGGAAGAAAACTCTTCTCCGAGCGCGTGGGATTGATCGGCGCGGGGATATTCGCCCTCTTCCCCATACAGATCCTCTACGTCTCGATCATCATGACGGAGACGGTGTTCACGACGCTCCTGCTCCTGTATCTCCTGATATGCGCCGGTGAAACGGACTCGTGGAAGAGGAGCATCGCGGCGGGGATCGTCCTCGGTGCGGGGACGCTTGTCCGCCCCACGATACTTCTCCTCCCCGCCGCGGTCTTTGCCGTACGATGGATGAGCGGATGGACCCCGGCGAAGAACCTGAAGGCGCTGGGACTCACAGCGGGAGCCGCGCTTCTTATCATCTCTCCGTGGCTCATCAGGAATTTCACCGAATTCGGGCGCATCACTCTCACAACCAACTCCGGCGTGAACTTCTGGATAGGAACACACAGCGGCGCAAGCGGCTCGTATTCGTTTCCGGAGAACAGTCCCCTGCTTGCGGTCAAAGGCGAATTCGCCCAGTCCGACATGGGAATCCGGCTCGGGTTCGAGTTCATACGTGAACACCCGCTGGAGTACGGAATGCTGCTCGTGAAAAAGTGGGCCCATTTCTTTTCTGTCGACTACTGGCTCCTCCTTTCGATGCACTTCCAGCCGGATTTCAGGTCAGTGCCGAACGCGGGGACCCTCTTCAGCAGGTTCCCGCTGGCGGATCTCCTGGCGATCCACGCCCCGTTTGCGGCCGTGCTCCTTCTCGCGACATTCGGACTCTGCTTCCGTGCCGGCGATAAAGCAAAGGGGTTGCTCTACCTCGTTGCGCCCTGCGCATACTGGCTGCTCGTCCACCTCGCGTTTTTCGGCTCCGCCCGGTACCGGTTCCCTGTCGTGCCGCTCTTCATGATCGGAGGGGCATACGGCGCAGACATACTCCTGCGAAAGACATACATCCGGACGCGCCTTCGCGATGCGGTGTTTTGTTTCTTCGCGCTTCTCTTTGTTGCGGGTTGGACAGCGGAGCGGGTCATCATACGGAGGCAAGCCGGCACGCCCGGCGCACAGACCCGCGGGGAGGGCCCGGAGAATCGGAAGGATGTCCCGCTCACGACCTTCCGCGCGGAAGGCGCGTTCCCTGAATCCCGCTCAGCCGTTCTTCAGCTTGTCCGCGACAATCCCCTGGATCTCCTCAAGCATCATGCGGCTCGTATTCATGAGCGAATCCATCTCATCCGTCTTCCAGCCGACGAACTCTGAATCGTTGAGGTTGTTCAGGTTGATGCGCACGTTGAGCGCGGCGGCTTCGACGGCGGCATGAAGCATGAACGCGCTGACGCCGGCGTCGCTGACCGAATTCAGGTTCCCGGCGGCGGCCACCTGCTGGGTGAGCGCGAGGGCGTCGATACAGTGCTTCATGACCTCCAGCGGGACATTCGTCGCTTCCTTCGTCGCCTCGCGGATCGCCGCCGCACGGAGCGCCTTCTGCGGCTCCGTGTCTTTCGGCAGACCGAACGCCTCCATCACCTTGTTGAAGGCCTCCGTGTCCTCGTCGATCAGCGCGGTGAACAGGGCGCGCATCTCCTCGGCCTGGACGAGGATCTTCTTCATCTCCTCCTCCACGGCCGCATACTTCTTCTTGCCGATCGTCAGGTTGCAGACCATCGCCGTCAGCGCGGAGCCGAGAGCTCCCGCAAGCGCGGCGACGCTCCCCCCTCCCGGGGCGGGGGAAGAGGAAGCGAGATCGTCCAGAAATCCTGCGAGTGTTCTCCTGGCTGCCATGGCAGTGTCCGCGTTCTGTTAGAGTTGTGCTTCGATGACTTTTTTCTGCAGGTCGAACGGCTCGAACTGTCCGAGGCCGAGCGCGTCGACCGCCGCGGCCAGTGTCTCTTCTTCCCCGGAAACATCCGGCGCGTAGTACTTTCCCGCCATGAGGAGCGCATCCTTCGGAGTAAGACCGACGATCTCGCTCCCCGTCACGCGTGCGCCGAGCGAGGCCGCCTCTTTTTTCACTTCTTCAAATGCCATGTGGGGGGGAGTGAGGTGGTAGTTGACGAGATTGATGGAAACCTGCGCGATGTTCTGCGCCTCAAGAAGGACCCCCATTGCCTTGACCGCCCGGAGCGACCCGGGAATCGTGATCTTCTGATTCTTCCCGTCGAGGACCGGGTTCCCTTTCCCGTCTTTTCTGATCCGGCCGCTTTCACGGATACGGAGGGCGATCTCGCTGGCGATTTTCACGTCGTTGGTGTCGAGGTTGACGTTGTAGGCGATCAGGAACATCCTCGCCCCGGTGACCGTCGCACCCGATGCCGCGTTGAAGACGGCGGGGCCAAAGTCGGGCGCCCATACGGGGTCCTTCAGCTTTTCGGCCAGTCCCTCGTATTCCCCTTTCCGTATCGCGGACAGGTTCTTTCTCTCCGGCCGCGTCGCCGCCTCCTCATACAGGTAGACGGGGATCTGCAGCTCCATCCCGACGCGCGCGCCAAACTCCTTCGAGAGCCGCACGCAGTCTTCCATCGTCACCCCGGAGACCGGGACGAACGGGACCACGTCAGTGGCGCCGATACGCGGGTGCTCTCCGTGGTGCTGTGACATGTCGATCAGCTCGGCCGCTTTCCTGGTCCCCAGAAACGCCCCCTCGAGGACCGCCTCCGGCTCGCCGACAAACGTGACGACCGTCCGGTTGTAATCCTTATCCGGTTCCGCGCTGATGAATTTCACGCCGGGGACGGCGCTGATCGCCCCGGCGATCGCATTGATGATACGTATATTGCGCCCTTCGCTGAAATTGGGAACGCATTCGACAATCCGTGCCATAAGAACCCCGCGTCAGAATTCCAGAATCGTGCCGTTCTTGATTATCGTTCGCACGTGATTCGTACCGAAGTGATACGCAAGGAACCGGTAGTCGGGGACATCGGCGATGATGATATCTGCACGCTTACCGACTTCTATGCTCCCGATCTCCCCCGAGAGACCGAGCGCGGCCGCACCGTTCAGTGTCGAGGCGGTTATGGCTTCCTCCGGCGTCATGCGCATCTGCGTGCATGCGATCGTCATCATCATCGGCATCGACCAGGACATGCAGGACCCGGGGTTGAAATCGCTTGCGATGGCGACCGCCCCGCCGCCGTCGATGAGCGCCCGCGCCGGGGCGTACCCGTGATTCAGAAAGAACGAAACTCCGGGAAGCAGCCCCGCCACGACTCCCGCCTCCTTCATCGCGACGATCCCGGCGGGGCTCACCCGTTCCAGGTGATCGGCCGACACGGCACCGAGACGCGCTGCAAGCTCGGCCCCTCCCATGGGCGTCAATTCGTCCGCATGCACTTTCAGATCCATCCCGCATGTCCGGGCTGCTCTGAGCACACGCTCGGTTTCGTCCAGATCAAAATACCCCTTTTCACAGAACACGTCGCAAAAGCGGGCAAGCTTTTTGCGCCCCACGTACGGGATGATCGTATCGACAAGCAGAGCGACATACTCCCCGGTCCGGCCGCTGTATTCGGGTGGAACGGCATGCGCGCCGAGAAACGTCGAAACCACGCCCATAAGTTCTTCGACCCCGAGCTCGGCGATCGCCTCGAGCATCTTGATCTCGGAGTCCATGTCGAGCCCGTACCCCGATTTTATCTCGACGGTGGTGGTCCCGCTCCGCATCATAGCGTTCATGTACCTGACGGTCTGCCGCTTGAGGGCCTTCTTCCCGGCCGCGCGGACGTGACCGATCGTGCTCAGTATCCCGCCTCCCGCTTCGGCGATCTGCTGGTATGTCGCCCCCTCCGAGCGGAGCGCGAACTCCTTCTCCCTGCTCCCCGCGAACATCATGTGCGTGTGCGAATCCACGAATCCGGGCAGGACCGTCATCCCCCCGGCGTCAAGCTCGGCAACCTCCAGGGGGAGCGTCCCCTGCCACTCCCGCATGGGGCCGACCCATGCGATCTTTCCTTCCCGGCTCAGGACGCCGGCATCTGTCAGGATGCCCAGATCCCGCATATCCGCGCCCGTTTTAGCGGTTTTCCCCCGGGCGGCGACAGTGACGAGCTGGGAGATATTCTTGAGAAACAGATTCACAACGGACGGAGAAATTGCGAGTGTGGGGAAAAGATACAAAATCGGAGGGCGAGCCGCAACTCATTCCGTCAAGAGGTTATGCGTGCGATAGAGCTTCTCCAGGAAAAGCCCGCTATGATGAAGAAACGAGCGGTAGACATACGAGCGGAACTCTTCATTGCCGCGCAAGCTATCGAGATTCTGCTGCGTTGTTCGTGTCTGGAGGTCCAGTATCTTTTCGATGGCCTCCGGGAAAATGTACCGGCGGGCCACCAACATGTAAACGAAGAGATCTCTGAACTCGACAAGATGACGCACGTCCATTTCCAGAATCTCCTTTCCCAGAGCATCACGCTGCGAGAGAACGAACTCGGCGTTCAGCTCTTTGAACGTGCCCAGCTTGATAGTCTTGCCGCCAATATCACCGCTGTAATTGTCAAGTCCCCGGGGGACGATTTCAGTCACGGTGACACATTGGAATCCCTGAGTCGATAATTCGGGCATGTAGTTCTTTATCTTTGCAAACCAGGCACGACTCTCATTCAGGTGCCAATCCATAATCCCGGCAAGTTTGTTTTCGATACTGGTTCTCTCACGGATATGGTAGTTGATCGCATCCGACCTGTACTTCCTCTCGATTGCAGCCATCAGGACATTCGTCAGCTCCCGGACCGTGGTAGCATAATCCAGGTGTGAGAAGAGCTGTGGATACCTGAGCCGGATCATCTGGAAAAAGGATTCATGCCCGTCACGGTTTCTCATCCACGGGATCAGGGACTCATAGCCGACGGTTTGCCTGAGTTCTTCAAGAACGGGGACATCCTTCAGGTCTTTGAGAAATGCAATGGTCTTTTCATAGTTCATTCTCTCCCCGCTGATATAGTGCATGGTTCCCTGCGCGCTGGGAGTATCGAGACCGAATTCCTCGAAGACAAACCCTTCCGACGTACCTTTCAGCAATTCCGACAGCTGGGTCTTCCGGATGCGAATATGAATCGCGGGGGCAAAATCCCTGACGATGAGATCGAATTCCTCGCCCGGAAATCTCTCCGCCAACTCGGCGAGTGCGTACTCGGTGACCGCATGGATCTGGATAGCAGTATCATCTGTCATACGCTGGACCGTGTTTGTTGTAAAGTTCAAATCGGCATTTACACACTTGTCGGCGGTGCGGACGAATCCCTGCCGCATCAATTCCGGAGACTTGCTTGCGAGGAGAAGAAATGTCGCACACAAAGGACGAGTATCTACCTTGAAATGTCGGCGTTATCGGCCGATATTTCAAGGCACAGGGAAAGATCAAACCTGCAACCGGCGGACTTCACCGGAGATATCGTACTTCAACCAGATAGACTTCCCACACCTCACCCGGCGGCGAGAACACACCGAGCGCACCGATGGTCGCATGATAGAGAGGAACGATATCCTTCACCTCGCTTGAGGCATTCCGGAGGCGCACCATCCATTCCCCGATCCCGGCCGTATGCATCTTGGCGACAATGTACCGGGGGCGGTATTGCCGGGTGAGGACTCCTTCATCATTGCTCCCCACCTCGTACACATGCCTCGTGGTGAGCCCGGCCCTGTCGATGATCGGGCGCCGCGAATAGAACCCGATGATGCCCACATCGGCAAGCATGACCCGCGCAGTATCCTGCGGGGTCTTTTCCCTGAGCATCTGACCGAGCGCAGCGTACGCCGGTTGGAACCCCTTCACGAATGATTGGATCGGTCCGTAATGAAAGTGGAGAAACAAAAAGGCCTGGATGGCCACGACTGCGGGGAGGAGGCGAGGTACCCAGTGCCCGCGGCTATGTCGTTCGAGACTCCGGATCGCCATGAGCACAAACGGAATGTACACGACGAGAAGATACCTCGAGATAACCGAGGTCCCTGTCGCGACGTAGAAGACGAGCACGGCAATCGAGAAGAGGACCAGCACTCTCTCAACGAAAGGGAGCGACCTGTATATCCCTTTTCCCTGCTTCCCCGGAATTGCGGCAAGGAGGATGAGAAGGAGAAGGTCGGGATAGGATCCCATCACCACCTTCAGAAACCGCATGAGAGAATCAAGGTCGGGGAAGTATTCTGACTTGACTGCAGTCAGCGGGAGAGCCATTCCAAAATACATCCTGGCCGCGAGGAACCAGACGAGAGAGAATACGATGGTCCATACGATGACCCTGGCATTCCTCCTGACCGCGCTCTTCCCGTCCACGGCCGACGCGACGATGATCGCGAGCGGAAGGAAAGCAAATTCGGGCCTCGTCAGATAGGCGGCGAGGCACAGAATACCACCGATGACCGGGCGCTCAGGTGACCAGAAGAGGAGAAAGAGAGAGACGACCAGGAGAATCAGCCCGGTCTCCATCCCTGTCACAATCCACCTGAAAAGAACCGCGTTGAAAACCAGCACCGCAAGAGCCGACAATTGCTGGAGCACGGTCAGGGAGAATTCCCTGCGCAGATAGCGCTCCATGATCAGTACGGACAGGACGAAGAAGACCGCCGAGAGCAGACGCATGACGAGCGGAATATCACGGAATGCCAGTGAAGCGAGCGAACCGAGAAGGACCCAGAGAATGCTCGACGATCCATAGGAATGCGTCGAGAGGTCATTGTAGGAGACCTGACCGGTCTCGACGACGTTCCGCACGTACGTAAAATGAATGTACGCATCATCGCCGGTATACTCAGGCATGATCAACAGGTTCACCAGGAGGAGTGACACCGGAAGGAGAACTACCCGGAATGATCGCACGAGGATCAGCGCCCGGCGGTCTGAAGGACCAGGGGGGAGAGAGAGGGGATGCCGCCGTCGCGCTTCATCAGATCGCCGTATTTTGCAAAGAAGTCAGCGGGCCCGTTCGCGATCGTCTCCACGAGAGCCTGCCGCCCCAGCGTCTGATCGATCTGCCGCGCAATGATCATGCCGGTGATCGCGCCGTAGCTTTCCCAGTACCCCGACGTGTTCGAGAGCCGGATGATGTCCTCCGACCTCCGGAAGGATGTCCCCGGTGCAACGAGCTCGGCGACGTTCCTGTTGAAGTCCGCGAACGAGCGCCGGGCCCTCTCCAGGCCGTCCGGCGGCAGCTTGCCGCGTGAAGATTGTATGAGCGTGAGATAGTACGCGACCCCCTCGTTGTGCGAAAGGTCCAGGAGCTGGTCGACCGGGGTCCGGTGCGTGGCGTAGTAGTTCTTCCAGACCGGAGAGCCGTCCTTATAGACGCCGAACGCCGCGTGGAACACCTCGTGGGCGACGATGCTCAGCATTCCGATAAAGCGCTCGTCCACGCTCCGGCCGTAATTCACGCACTTTGCAAGGTTCACGACGATCGTCAGCTCCCCCTCCCCCTCTCCGGTAAAGACGGGGGAGTCTCCCCGCCAGATGACGCGACGGACAAACGCGTCGATGTTCTGGTGGCCGAACGCAACGAAGTAGACGGGGATCACGGTGTTCACCCGCGCCGCGGCCGGAAATAGCTGGGCCACGGTGCTCACGACCTTCTGGCCGAAATTCCGCTTCTGGGCCTCCTCGAGGAGCTCGCTGATCGCCGCCACGTTCGCACGCGCATCATGCATGCGGAAGACGTCGTCTTCCAGTCCCTGGTTGAACTTGACGGCCTCCAGCGCATGCTCCAGCACCGGCGTGTCGAGCGGGCGCTGGGCCAGGAACGCCGTCGTCGAGAGGGCGATCTGGCTCCCGCGCAGGGCCGCAATGTCCGCCGGCCGGCCGGAGGTCCCCCGGTACAATTCCAGCGTCTTCTCCGCCGATGCATAGTCGATGCGGAGGTAGACATTGAAGAATTCCCCCTGTTGTCCGCGGCAGGACGCCCCGCACAGGAGCGCGCAGGCAAGGAGGAGGAAGCGTTTCACAGGACTTTCACCACGACGATTGTCATGTCATCGTGCTGCGGCGCCCCGGCCGCATACGTATGCACCGCCGCCGTCAGGCGTCCGATGATCGCCCCGGGCGTCAGGCCGTCGATCACGCCGTCCCGTGCAACCTCCTCCACCCTTTCGGTGCCGAACATCTCTTCGTGCGTGTTCATTGCCTCTGTGAATCCGTCAGTCAGCATGAACAGGATGTCTCCCGGCTCGAGCTGCACGGTCTTTTCTTCGTAGGTGCTGTCCTCCTGCATCCCGAGGGGAAACCTCACGCCCGGAGGGTCGAGCCAGGTCAACCCTCCCCGGTTTTTGAGAAGCGGTCTCGTCTGTCCGGCGTTGGCGAACGTCACCGTTTTGCGTGACGTGTCGAGTGCCGCCAGGAGGAATGCAACGAAGTGCCCGCGCCTCGAATGGGAGAATATCGATTTGTTCAGCCTCGAGAGAATCAGGGCGGGAGACGTCGACAGGTCGACTTCCCCCGCAATCGCCCCGATTGTGAAGACGGCGGACATCGCCGCCTGCATCCCCTTCCCCGAGACGTCGAAGACCGAGATGCCGAACACGCCGCCGTTCGTCCCGAGCTGTGCATAGTCGAACAGGTCCCCCCCGACATTCGCCGCCGGCACGGAGATCCCCGCAATTTCAAATCCCGGCAGCGAGGGATCGGACTTGGGCATGAGCGAGACCTGCACGTCGTGCGCCAGTTTGAGCTCGGTCTGAAGCGTTTCCTTCTCTCCGCGCTCGAGGGAGATGACCCATGTGACGAGGTTCACCGCGCCCAGGACAAGGGCTCCCGAGACCACCAGGGGCATGAGCCCGGAGCCGATCTTGACGTACGCGGCGACGAGCCCCAGTGCGATCAGCGTGTACGAGATAACGATAATCCTCAGCCTGTCGGGGGGGACATTTTCGTAGATGCGGTCAGTCCAGAGGAGTGAGAACACAAGCGCGTTGAAGAGGCCCGCACGCTCCGGTGAGGTCTCCATCATCTTCCATGTGTCTTCCTTTTTCTGCGCGACGGCGGCCGAGAGCCTCCCCCAGGTGAGATACAGGATCCCTGCGATGACGAGATCGACGCCGAACCGACCCCAGCCGTGTCCCCCCATTCCCCCCGAAAACGCGGAAACGAGCTCCACGACGACGAGGATCTTGAGAAGATTGACGAGTATCTTTTTGAATTTTACCGGATCAATCATTGGATGCCGTCACAAAGATGTGGGCCCCCGCCCGGGGGCGGATCCGTGTCATCGCTCTGTCGAGCGCATGGAGCGTGCGGGCGACAGGGTAACGCCAGGAACCGGGGAGCCGGAGCTTCGGCGCAAGATAGTACCAGAAAGGACAGAACGTGAAAAACTCCCCGATGCGGAACCGGGACTCGATGGCCGCGCGAATAGAGGGCCCCGAAATCTCTTCGAATGGGGATTCGGCATGCAGAAACTTCCCCGAGCCTTCTGTGAACGACTCCCGCTTCCGCCGTTCGGGCGTCAGGAACTGGACGATGCGACGCCGGAGGCTCCACTTCGACCGGTACGACCTGTATGTCGGCAACAGCGCAAACATGGCCGCGGCGACCATTCTCCGGAGCGTTCCCATCCCGACAAAATCCATCACGATAAGCCGGCCCCCCGGGACGAGCGCCCCGCGGACGCGGTCGAGCAGGTTCCCCAGCTCGAGGATATGGTGGAGGGCATCGTGGGCCACCACGCATTCGAACGACGATGCGGGGAGGGGCATCAGGTTCAGATCTCCCACAAGGAACACGGTCCTCTCCGCGAGTCCCCTGCGGCGCGCTTCATTCACGGCCGCGTCTACGCGATCCGGGCTCAGATCGATCCCCGTCACATGGAGCCCGCGCTCCGCGAGGGCGAGCGCCGTCCCCCCGTTGCCGCAACCGAGTTCAAGCACGCGGGGGCCGTGCTCCTCAACACGACGGAGGAGATGGCGATACTCCCTGCCGAAAAATATCTCAAAGAGCTTCTCGTCATCCCAGATCTGCGGATTGTCCCCCTCACGCGCAACGGCGCCCCAGTGGGCAGCCTCCCGGCCGATCAGGATATCATACTCTTCCCTTTTCATGTATACGGGGGGACCGTGCTCATGTTGCCAGCTCCCGCAGGTCAGGCGGGACGGCAAATCCAGGGCATGCGTGCACCGGAAGGCGGGGATATTTGGGGAAACGGGGATCCTCCGCGGAAAGCCCGCACCTGATATACGTGCTCCCGTGCGCACCCTTCACCTCATGCGCGTGCAGACACCGGCCGCAGAGACCGGCGGCGGAGTGAGGAAGGCTGCTGTGCGGCGGCAGGCTCACTGCCGCGGCGCGGGCTCCTTCGGAGCGGATTGCCACAGACAGAGGACGCAGCCGTCCGGGGCGGCAAATTGCGCCCATGACCCCATCGCCCCCATGTCGGTCTTCTTGACGAGCACCTTCCCTTTTGCCTTCTTGACTTCTTTGAGCTTCGCGCCGATGTCTTCCACCTCGATGTAGACATTGACCTGCCCCTTCTTCGGCATCTTCTTCAGCTCATACAATCCGCCGTTGGGCTGCGTGCCCGCCTTGAAGAGGACATAATCCATGTCCGGGACATCCTCGAACGACCATCCGAACACCGTCCCGTAGAATTTCTTCGCTTTCTTGAAATTCGTGGTGGGTATCTCGATGTGGCCGAATCCGTTCATAGAGTCCTCCTGTTGTTTGTGAGTTACGAATGGCGAATCATCGGTATGCGAACATCCCATCGTTGTGCGTTTTCGATTGCGCGCTCGTACCCCGCGTCCGCGTGCCGCATAATTCCCATTCCCGGGTCGTACGTCAGGACCCGCTCCAGCCGGGCTTCGGCGTCCTTCGTCCCGTCGGCGACCACGACCATCCCCGCGTGAATCGACAGTCCGATGCCCACTCCTCCGCCGTGGTGCACGCTCACCCAGCTCGCACCGCCGCTCGCATTCAGGAGCGCATTCAGTATCGGCCAGTCGGCGATCGCGTCGCTCCCGTCCAGCATCTTCTCCGTCTCACGGTTCGGGGAGGCAACCGACCCGCAATCGAGGTGGTCCCTCCCGATGACGATCGGCGCGCGCACTTCACCCCGTGCGACCAGGTCGTTGAAGATCTTCCCCATCGCAGCCCTCTCGCCGTATCCGAGCCAGCAGATGCGGGACGGGAGCCCCTGGAAGCGGACCTGCTTCTGCGCCTTGTCGATCCAGCGGCAGAGGGGCCCGTTCTCCGGGAATTGCTCCATGACCGCGCGGTCGGTCCTGTATATGTCTTCGGGATCTCCCGACAGTGCCACCCAGCGGAATGGCCCTTTCCCGTCGCAGAAGAGCGGGCGTATGTATTCCGGAACAAACCCGGGGATGTCGAACGCCTCCGCGACGCCGGCGGAGAGCGCCTCTCCGCGAATGTTGTTCCCGTAGTCGAACGTCACCGTCCCCCTGCGCATGAGCGCGAGCATCGCCCGCACATGCTCGGCGATGGAGGAGCGCGCGAGCGCGATATACCGGTCAGGATCGGACCCGCGCAGGCCGAGTGCCTCGTCATAGGACACGTGCGCCGGGACGTATCCGTTGAGCGTGTCGTGCGCGGAGGTCTGGTCTGTCAGTACGTCCACCCTGATGTTCCTCGCCGCGAGCTCCGGCAAAATCTCCGCGGCATTCCCCAGGAGAGCGACGGATCTCGCCTCTTTCAGCTCCCGTGCCGTCTGCACTGCAAGCAGCGCCTCATCGAGCGAGGTGGCCATCTCATCGACGTAGCCCGTCTTCAGCCTTTTCTCGATCCTGGTCGGGTCGACTTCGATCACGAGGCAGGCCGCGCCGTTCATCGTGGCGGCAAGGGGCTGGGCCCCCCCCATCCCCCCGAGTCCGGCGGTCACAAGGAGCCGCCCCGCGAGAGTCCCGCCGAAATACCTGTTCGCACATTCGGCGAATGTCTCGTATGTCCCCTGCAGTATTCCCTGCGACCCTATGTAGATCCAGCTCCCCGCGGTCATCTGTCCGTACATCGTCAGCCCCAGGCCTTCGAGACGGCGGAATTCGTCCCAGGTCGCCCAGCGGGGGACGAGCATGGCGTTGACGATCAGGACCCGGGGTGCGTTTGCGTGCGTGCGGAATATGCCGACGGGTTTCCCCGACTGCACAAGGAGCGTTTCGTCATCGCCGAGAGCGGTGAGGCTCCCGACGATGGCGTCAAAACATTCCCAGCTCCGCGCGGCCTTCCCCGTCCCGCCGTACACGATCAACTCATCCGGTTTCTCCGCGACCTCAGGGTCGAGGTTGTTCATCAGCATCCGCATCGCTGCTTCCTGCACCCATCCCTTGCAGGTGAGCTGCGCGCCGCGCGGAGACCGGACCGTGCGTGGGGTGCCCCGTCGGTATGACATGGCGGATCAGTGGTCCTTGAATGCGATGACGGCAATCTCGATGTTCGCACCCTTCGGGAGAGCGGACACTTCCACAGCGACCCGCGCCGGGTAGTTCTTCTCCTGGAAGTAGCCTGCGTAGATGGTATTGACCGTCACGTAGTTCTTCATGTCCCTGACGTAGACGGTCGCGTTCACCACATGGGACGAGTCATATCCCTGAGAACGGAGGACCGCCATCACGTTGTCGAGAACCTGCTTGGTCTCGACTCCGATATTGTCCTGTCGCATCTGTCCCGTCGCGGGATCGAGGGCAATCTGGCCGGAGACAAACAGGAATTTGCCGACGCGGACAGCGGGGCTGTACGGCCCGATCACGGCGGCGTTCGTGACCGCTTCCCGCCTCACGCCCTTCTTCATTTCGTCCCGGACAATACTGCGCACCTCGTCTTCCGACGACCGGCAGCCAGGGAGCCCCAGGACAATGGCACCCGCCACTGTCAGGGGCAAAAGCGTTCTGCGGAGGAACTGCGGGCCTCCGCTCCGGGGAAAATTCGGGGTCGTCATGTCAGTCCTTCGACAGGAACTTGATCTCGATTTTCCTCGCCTCCCCCTCCTCCACCTTCAGGAATTTCACAACCTGCACCGTGGAGAGCGGATACATGAGCGTATCCCCTTCAGAGGCAAAGACCACGTAGTCCCCTGCGACCTTCACGAGAACGCCGATGTTCGTCTGCTGTCCCTGGATCGAGACGAGGATGTCCCTGATGTTGTTCCCCATTTTCTGAGGCGGGCGGGTCTCCGGTTGTGCGGTGGGGGGGGGTGGAGGAGGTGTGTCTTTCTTTTTCTTCTGTCCGTACGCCGGAGTCAGAACGATCAGGAGCGCGGCAAGGACCAGCGTCATCCATCGCGAAGGCGGATATGTTGTCATTGTGATTTCTCCCTGGATAATGTTTCAGACGACCGCACGGAACTGTCGGCCACCCGGTCGACTTCCGGCGGCGTAGTGAAGCAATGCTTGGACGGGCAGCTGGACTCAGAGCTTGTATCCGATTGTGCGGAGGAAGTCACGCCGGACTCTGACGTCCGCCTCCGTTTCGATCCCTCCGGGCGTCACGCCGTCCACCACGCCCAGTATCCCGCGCCCCTGGTCGGTCTCCGCGACGATCACCTGCGCGGGATTGGACGTCGCGCAAAACAGACTGCACACCTCCGTCACGCTCTTCACCGCGTTGAGTATGCTCACCGGGAAACCTCCCTGCATGAATATGAGGAACGAGTGCCCTGCCCCGATCGCCATGGCGTTCTTCTCGGCGAGCGCCACCAGCGGGGGTTCGTTCCCCGCGGACCGGACGAGGGCCGGGCCGGATGCTTCGCAGAAGGCGACACCGAATTTCAGGGCGGGGTTGGTCTGGACGATCGCTTCATAGAGATCGTCGACCGATTTGATGAAATGTGCCTGGCCGAGCACGAAATCCATGCCGGCCGGCTTTTCAATTTGAACGAGTGTGAGATTCATCGTCGTATCCCCGAGCGTTCGTACGGCCGCACCCGGCGTCAGGCGGCCTTGCGTTTCGTGTGGGCAAGACGGAGGCGGGCTTTCGCATAGCCCGGCTTGATGGTGTCGTATATCAGCCTGATCCTCTTGTTGTACGGCTGAAACGCACTCTTCATGGCGTTGATTGTCAGTTTCTCGAGGTCCTCGAGGCCGAGCCTGAACGCCTTGACCGCCAGTTTGAATTCCTTCGTCATCGTGGTGTCGCTCATCAGCCGGTCGTCGGTGTTAAGCGTCACCCGGAACTTGTACTTGTAGAGCAGGCCGAAGGGGTGGGTTTTGATGTCTTTGGCGGCCCCGGTGTGGACGTTGCTCGTCAGGCAAATCTCCAGAGGTATCCGTTTGTCGAGAATGTACTGTGCGAGGTAACCCATCCGGACAATCTTCTTCCGGTTCCGCTTGTCGAGACCGATATCCTCGATCAGCCGGGTCGCGTGGCCGATCCGGTGCGCCCCGCACCACTGGATCGCCTGCCAGATGCTCTCCTTGCCGAACGCCTCTCCCGCGTGGACCGTGATGTTGAAGTTCTCACGCTGTATGTAGTGGAAGGCATCCACATGTTTCTTGGGGGGAAAGCCCCCCTCCTCCCCCGCCAGGTCAAACCCGACGACACCTCTCTCGCGGAAATCGACTGCGAGCTCGGCCATTTCCTGGGAGAGCCCCATGTTCCGCATCGCGCAGAGTATGAGACCGAACTCGACTCCGAACTCACGTCGGCCGCGTTCCAGTCCCTGGAGCACAGCGTTGACCACATTGTCCCAGTGAAGCCCTTTGAGGGTATGAAAAACAGGAGCAAAACGGGTCTCGACATAGACGACACCGTCCTGACGCATGTCCCCGATCATCTCATACGCCACACGCTCCAGCGCCTCCTCCGTCTGCATCACGCCGCAGGTATGCGCGAACCCCTCCAGGTAGAGAGGGAGGCTCCCGCGTCCCGCCCCGCGGTGGAACCAGGTCGCAAGCTCGCCGGGGTCCTGGGTGGGGAGTTTGTCGTACCCGACGTCCCGGGCAAGCTCGATTATCGTCGAGGGGCGAAGTCCGCCGTCAAGGTGGTCGTGCAGGAGGACTTTGGGAACAGATTGCAGGATGTTGTCAGGGATTTTCATGCGAGGAGATAAGAAATCGGATCTGCCGGGTAGACCCAAAGTAACAAGAAACCCCTTCAAAATCAACGCGTTATTGACTTTACGCGGAATTGTCTCTATATAGTGATCTGAACCCGGCACACAGATCCTCCCTATGGCCAAAAAAGAGATTTCGGTACTCATCGTCGACGATGAAGAGGCCTTCCGCTACATGCTCTCCGCCCTTCTGACGAACGCGGGCTTCGCCGTCGAGACTGCGGTGGACGGGGTGGCCGCAATCAATGCGGTCCAGACCAAGCTCTACGACGTGGTCCTCTGTGATGTGAAGATGCCCAAAGTGGACGGGGTGGAGCTTCTCCGGTTCGTGAAAGCGAATTTTCCCGCGATCGAGGTCGTGATGCTGACAGGGATGAGCGACGTCAAGATTGCGGTTGAATGCATGCGGCTGGGGGCCTACGATTATATCACCAAGCCTACGTCGGCCGACGAACTTCTCGGGACGATACAACGCGCGCTTGAACGGCGGCAACTCCTGATCGACAACCTCGTCATGAGAGGGACGATCGACCGCCTGAAGGGGCCCTTCGAGATGGTCGGGGAGAGCGAGGTGTTCAGGAAGGTCCTTGAAATCGCGGCGAAAGTCGCACCCACCGAATCCACCGTCCTGATCCAGGGAGCCAGCGGCACGGGGAAAGAATTGATCGCCCAGTACGTTTACCAGCAGAGCGGGCGTTCGGCGGAGCCCTTTGTGACGCTCAACTGCGCTTCGATACCGGATACGCTGATCGAGAGCGAGTTGTTCGGTCATGAAAAGGGAGCGTTCACCGACGCGCGGTCGATGAAGCAGGGGATCGTGGAAATCGCCAACAACGGAACTCTTTTTCTCGATGAGATCGGCGATATCAGTCCGATCGTCCAGCCCAAGATACTCCGGTTCATACAAAGCGGCGAGTTCCGACGGGTCGGGGGGAACACGACGCTTAAAGCCGATTGCAGGATACTCTCCGCGACCAACAAGAACCTCGCCGAACTCGTCAAAGAGGCGAAATTCCGGGGGGACCTCCTTTATCGTCTCAACGTGATCACGATCGACGTTCCATCTCTTCAGGCCAGGAAGGATGACATCCCCCTCCTCGTGGCATCGTTCCTGGAGCACAGGATGAAGTCGAGGATCAAGAAAAAAATCACTCCCGAGGCGCTCGCAATCCTGAATGACTACGACTGGCCCGGGAATATACGCGAACTGGAAAATGTCATCGAACGGGCGGCGATTCTCTGCACGGACGACACCATCAGGCCCGAGGACCTATCCCTCCCGAACGCACCTGCCGCGCTTTCGGGCGGCCCGGCGGGAGAAGGGAAAATCGGCACCCCGATCCCCATCAAAGAGATCGAGCGGATCCATATTGAAGGGGTGTTGAAGAACATGAGGGGGAACAAGGCTGAATCCGCAAAGGTCCTCGGCATAAGCCTCAAGACGCTCTACACGAAACTCCAGCAGTACCAGATCAAGATTCAGGCCTGAGCGTCCCTACTCCCAGTCATCAGATGCAGGCCAGGTTTCGAAGGATGGGGAACAGACTCGCACGGGGCATGGGACTTTACACTCCGCTCCGGGCCCTCTACAATTCCCTCTTTCTTTCCCGCTCGACCCGGACCGTCTCCATCGGCCCTCTCCACGCCACATTCAGCACACCGACGCATACGATTATTGAACATGTGGAATCCCTGGGGGGAGAGCGACTCCTGCTGGAACAGCTTGTGGAGGAACTAAGGAATGATGACGTTTTCTGGGATGTCGGGGCGAGCTTCGGGCTGTATGCAGTGCTCGCCGCAGGGAAGATATCCTCTCCCGGAGCCGTCGTGGCGTTCGAACCCGAGCCGCGCATGCGGGCTCTTCTTGAACGGAATTTGCGCTTAAACGGAATCGGGTCTGTTTCCGTCCGGGCAACGGCACTCGGCGACCGGGACGGCGTTACCGAAATTTTCAGGGCCGCCAACCCGAACACTGGTTCCAGCTCACTTGCCCCGAGGCGGGACTACCGGTTGGAGAGGAAGGGAACCCGCGTGGACATCCGGAAAGGCGATACGCTCGCCAACCTCGGAGAGTCTCCTCCCCCGACATGCCTCAAAATCGACGTCGAAGGGAGCGAGGGGAGAGTGGTGGCAGGGATGGGAAATCTCCTCCGGAACGGACGGCTCCGTTCGCTCTTCTGCGAGGTGCATCCGCACCTTCTCCCGTCGTTCGGCGACAGTGCGGCGTCATTCGAAAGGACACTCGTCGCCTCCGGGTTCGCAATCACCGAGCGCACCCCCCGGGGCTCCGAGTATCATCTGGTCTGCCGGCGGTAGACCGTCCCCGCTTCATCCGATATCCCACCCGGCACGCACAGCAGGGGAATCACTGCCGCATCAACCTGCATCCAATGCCCCGGACTGAGGGGGGAGGCGGAACTTATTGACGCAGCACATTTCCGCCCCCCGCCCGCAAGCCGTTTCAGCGCAAGTCCTGATGAGAAGTTCACCGCGCCTGTTGTGCTCAGTGTGATTGATGGGTCGGCAGGTGCTATTTGGTCGCTCCTGCTTTGATCGCAGCAGGCAGCCCCATAGCGTTATTGGCCTCCACGGCGAAGTAGGTATTCCTGCTCACCTTGCCCAGTGCATTTTCCACGAAGACCTTTACCTCATCCACTCCTTTGGCTTCCCACAAGCAAACGGCCTTCGTCCCTTCCTGGTTGGGAAGCGTCTGGTGTAGCTTCATATTCGACGGGAGAGCAGCGGATTTGGCGATTTCCCAGAAGGTCTTGGGATTGGAGATTTCGTGTTCGATAACGATGTACATGTTACCTCCTGAGTATTGTCGCAAGGTGAATGAACACGATTCCGTTCTTATTTTTTCTTCCCGTGCTTCACTTCGATGAGCAGTGATTTCATCTCCGTTGTGCCCACGTTCTCTCCGGTGTGTGTTACAGCTTCACGCCACTGGATATCGCCGGTCTTGTACTCAATTTCTTTTGAGGTGCCGTCCGGCGCCGTGGATTTCAACTTCCCGCCCTGAATAACATACAGGAGAACAGCGGGATGCGAATGCATTGCTTCCTTTTGCCCGGGCTTACTCGAGTATTCAAGCACCCGCACTTCGCTGTTGTTCAATATCTCCTTGAAGGCCTGCGGAGCAGCCTTCACAGGATCCTGCGCAAGTGCCGGTATCGCAGCAAACATGAACGCCAAAGCGAGAATACAAAGAACGGACGTCAGTCTCATACAATTGCTCCTTGATGTGATAGTAGGATGAGTGATTAAGTATTGCGTGACTTCGGAAGAAGTGATGTCGCGGTGTTGCTGAGGGGAATGAGCGGCCCGTGCCGTACAAACCCGGTCCCGGCTGCTCATTGGAGAGGAACGATTGGTCGAGTATGGTATTCCGCAGCGCAAGGGACCTCCGGAAAGCGGTGATGACCTTCCCAATTGGGGTGGGAGGGGGTTACTCGACAATCGTCGTATCAAAGAACAGGTCTGTAGGACTCTGTCAAGCTACTCATTAGCGGATCTACTGTCAAGGCAAATCGGCTGAAATCGTCTCTCACGGGAGCACTGGCCGAATCCTGCTCCGGGCAGCCCCTTTTCAGGCAGTGCGGGATGCCTCACGCTTGAATGCGAATGACGCTTCATCGAAATGATTAGAATCCGGCCTATGCGGGGACGTTTCTTACCTTCCCGGTCCGGTTCAATACTCCCCAGCCCACAAGCTGACCCCTGAGCGCCGCGACAATTGATTTGAACAACACCCAGTACATTATCTGCCTGTAGCTAAAACGCTGAGGAATGAGGAGCCACAGCCTTCTGAGTTTTTCCTTCTCAAAGCTGAACGCAACAATCCCCCCGAGAGCGTCAACAAGAAGGAAGAGGAGATAGTATCCAAGCACCTGCAGGCCGTTGCCGGTAATGATTGCAACGGCCATGACAACATCCGCAAGAGGCGAAAGAAACGGCAGCAGTATCTGGAAGAGGAGAGTGTTCGGAAGGGCAACAAGTCCCAGTGCGCCATATTCCGAGTTGAACAATGCATCGCGGTGTTTCCATAGACATTGCATGATTCCAAACGACCACCGAAAACGCTGCTTCAAGAACATCCTGAGCGTTTCAGGGGCCTCGGTGCGTGCAATCGCGGTGCTGGCGTACCGGACGCCAAAACCAGAGCGCAGGAGGCGTATGGTGAGATCACAATCCTCTGCCAGAGTATCGTCTGTAAAGCCGCCCACTTTTACAATGTCATCTTTCCTGAATGCACCGATCGCTCCCGGGACGACGGTAATGCAGTTCAAGAGGTCGAACGCACGCCTGTCGAGATTCTGGCTGGTGATATACTCAAGAGCCTGCCACCTGGTAAGAAGACCGGTTTCGTTCCCGACTTTCACATTGCCGGCCACTGCTCCAACAGATGGGTCAGAGAAATACTCCATCATTATGCCGATGGCATCGAAGTCGAGATTTGTATCGGCATCAACGCACAGGACGTAGTCGCCCCCCGCCCTTTGAATACCATAGTTCAGCGCCGATGCTTTGCCTCCATTAGGTTTTGCCACGATGGTCACCCGGGGGTCAGCGACAAACGCCTCCTCTACCAATGGAAACGTCCTGTCTTTAGAACCATCATCAACGAACACTAATTCCACATTCGGGTAGCTGGTCTTGAGAAGTGCGTTTACGGTCTTGACGGCATTGACCTCTTCATTATAGGCTGGAACGATAATACTGACGAGAGGCTTCCCGGGAAGCACACTCAGGTGCTCCCTCATCATGGCCCTCCGCTGAAGAGCGGCAAGGATTCCCATCGCGAACATTCTCCCGATGGAAAGGACGATACCCACAATGAAGAGAGCGAAGAGGATATGCAGCCCCCAGTAGATTCCCTCGACAATCCACCAATTCGCGCCTGCAATGAGTCGATCTGAAGAGAGTGCAAGCGGGGGCATGACCTCATCGCGCGTCTTGCCAATGAGGCGGGAGACTGTCATAAATGTATATCCCTGATCCCGGAAATGGTGAACGATCCGGGGGAGGGCTTTCACCGTCTGCGACCGGTCACCCCCCGCATCGTGCAGCAAAATGATACTTCCGAGACCCTGCTGCGCGACAATTCGTCCCACGATCGTATCTGCAATTATACCTACCTGCCAGTCCTCGGGGTCAATAGACTCGCCGACAGTAAGGTACCCATCCTGCTTCGCCTCCTCGACAGGCACAAGCTCCTGGTACGACTCCGGTTCAGAATCGGCGTTATAGGGAGGTCGGAAAAGAATCGTTGTGTGACCCGTCAGGCTCTCGATGATCCGCCGTGTCGCCGACAGTTCGAGCTTCGTCCGCTCCGGGCTGACCTCAGCGAGATTTGGATGCGAGAACGTGTGGTTGCCTAACTCATGGCCTTCGTCATAGATCCGCTTGACCAGCTGTACATTGTTTTCAGCATTCAGTCCGATCAGGAAAAATGTGGCAGGAACGTGTTCCGCCTTCAGGATGTCCAGAATCTGTGGAGTATATGTGGCGTCCGGGCCGTCATCAAAGGTCAGCACGACTCCCTTGTCCGCCTTGCCGAATCTTCTGATGACGTACGACGAAGGATAGTCCACATAGGTTTCCGCGGTGATGAATTCCTCCTTCGCATCAAACCTGACATCGATCTTTCCCGGATCCGGTGAGGCAACGATATCGAGGATTTCCCCTTCACCGATGAAATCCACGTTCGTGGACGCAGCGCTCATTCGCAGCGAGTCCACGGAGAACGGCGTCCGCGCAAGGCCGCTGTCGCTCAAATCTCTCGCAAAGAATTGCCAGAGACGCCGGTCCTCCGAACCGAGACGCCAGAGCGCAAGGTTTCCTACACCGTAGCGACTTGCAGTACGCACTTCATTGAAGACTGTAGAAGCATCTGTAAAGAATACAGCATGGAGTGAATCATTATCATCGTAATAGGTATAACTGAGATTGTAGTCCGTTGAATCAAACGCGACCTTCCCTTCCGACTCGGCCGCAGTAACGAGCGCCTCCTGGTATGTCACGTCGTTCGCTTCGCTGCCTCGCGGCCAATCGTAGCCATAACCGGGAAGTCCAAGAATGAGTTTTTCGGAAGGGACAACTTCAGTCATCGTATCAACAATCGACTCAACCCAGCTGTGCGCGGCCACAGCTCCGGGACCGCTCGAAGTGGAATGCTGGTCATAAGCCATAACAACCAGGTAGTCGTTGTATTTTTGCAGCTCGCGCGGGTTATAGTCCGGATTGAGAGGGGCGATATCCTGTGTTACCAGGTAGCCGTGCCGATGAAGCTGTTCGTAGAGTTCCTTCTGAAATGTGATAAGAAGTTCATCCGTTCCTTCATCAAGGTCCTCGAAGTCAACATTTACGCCCTGCATTTTGTAGCGAACAAGGCCCCGGAGGATGCTTTGAATCATCTTCAGGCGGCGATCAGGAGAAGCGATGACCCTGTGAACATTTGCAAAATTCCATTGTTCGTTGAAATAGTTTGACACCATCGGAAGAATACGGACGCCATGCCGGTGCATCAGATCGAGCGCTTTGACGTCGATTTGCGTCACTACTGTATCAACGGAATCAGCAACAAAGAACCACTCGGGGAACACGACGTTCATCTTTTCAATATTGTCCGCCAGTGAGGAATACGACTCAGCATCCCAGTTTACGTAGAAGCCGGCCCGCACTTCTACGCCCAGCGCGCCCTCGGAAGCCGAAAGATGCAGCGGTCGCCGCCGGAGCGTATCGGGTTTCGACAGTCGTTTCACGGCATTCTGGAATTGCGAGTTCTGCGCTGATGTGATGATGAGGGGGTCATCATGATAGAGGACCCTTTTGTACACCTCGTTGGGGTTCACCAGTTTCGGCAGGGCTGTTGTGGTCGTCCTGAGGACGGCGATCAGAGCAACAACCACCGTCAGCACGACGACGAAACTCAGAAGCCTGATAAGCCAGACAAACCGCGTCCATCGCCTGCCTGTCGGGCTGTAGAAGATCGGACGCGCGGAAAGACTCATTTCAACTCAACTTTTTTGTGTACGGCTTAACTGCCAGACGGTGTGCTGCTCGAGGAGCCGGAGCGGATTGAGGACCTGCAGTTCATTTACCTGCGTTCGCAAGATGCCATATCAAAAGGCCCGATGGGAGTTCACCGGGCCTTCTTTTCATCGTATGATCGAACGAGAGATTCCGATGTTTTCCCGCTCAGTCTGTTCTACCTGCCGTGTGCCGGAATCTCGAACGGGTTGCCGGGCTGAATGTCGAAAAAGAACGACAAATTGTCAAGAAACAATCTGAGGGACCGTGTTGCTTGAAACTCATTTTACGAGGAGCATTTTCCTGGTCTCCTGGTAGGACCCCGCCTTGAGACGGTAGAGATACATCCCGCTGGCCAGCGAACCGCCATTGAAGTTGACTTCATGTATACCGGCCCCCTGAGGGCCGTCCACCAGCGTTGCGACCCGTTCGCCAACCGAGTTGTAGACATCAAGGAGCACATTGGCACCCCCCGGCAGCTCATAACGAATGACCGTGGATGGATTGAAGGGATTGGGGTAATTCTGCTCCAGCGAGTATTCTTTCGGCAGGTTGCCACCAGACCCGACACCGGCGATGGCGCCCGTTGCGACCACAGAGGATGTGAGGGGATTTGTGATTGTGCCGGTGATTGCGACCTGGAGCTCCGCCGGTGACGCACCGAACCAGTCTTTGAGCACGGAGGCATAGACGGAACGAAAGTCGAACTGGAGTGGCAGGTTGTCGTTCACGTTCGGGGTGGCAGTGAGTACCGGGCTTGTCCCCATAATCCCCGCGTTGACTTTCGTCCCGAACATGATGATCGGTTCCGAGGTTCCGTGGTCGGTACCCAGGCTCGCATTGGATACGATACGCCGTCCGAATTCCGAGAACGTCATCCCCAGGACCCGGTCCTGTGCTCCGTTCAACCGAAGGTCATCCTCAAATGCCGTTATGGCATCTGAGAGCTTGCCGAGAAGCGTCGCGTGCGCTCCCAGCGTCGTATCTGAGGCGGTCACCTGGGCGGAGTGTGTGTCAAATCCTCCGATATTCACGACATAGATCCGGGTCTGGAGACCCCCCGCGATCAGTTGGGCGACGATTTTCAACTGGTCAGCCAGCGTGTTCACACCGGCGGCCGGATAGAGCGTGGAGAGGTTCTTCCCTTTCGAGGCCGCGGTCTTGATCGA
>PMND01000040.1 GCA_003161955.1 Ignavibacteriota bacterium
CCTTTCATTGGTTCATTCATTCGTGCATTCAGCGTTCCGGCCCCGGGCACGCGTCACCCCTTGACGCTCCCGAGCGTCAGTCCCGAGACGAGCCACCTGCTGAGGGAGAGGAAAAGTACGACGACCGGTATCGTGACGATGACCGATGCGGCGCCGTAGAGCCCCCATTCCGACCCCATGTTGGATTCGAACGACTTGAGCCCGAGCGGGAGCGTCCACATGTCGGTGTCCTGCAGTATCTGCGCCGCGACCACATATTCCGTCCAGGCCGTCATGAACGAGAAGAGCGCGGTGATCACGAGCGCCGGGGCGGCCAGCGGGAGTATGATCCTGAAGAAGGCCTGGAACTGGTTGCACCCGTCGATCCTGCCGGCTTCTTCCAGACTCGCGGGGATCGTGTCGTAATACCCTTTCATCTGCCAGATACAGAACGGGAGCGCGGTCGCGGAGTACATGATCACGATCCCCATATACGTGTTGATAAGGTGAAGCATGACAAGCATGATGTACATCGGCAGCAGGAGCATCGTCGCCGGGAACATCTGCGTGACGAGTAGGCCGAGCAGGCCGATCTTCTTCCCCGCAAACGAAAAGCGGGAGAACGCGTACCCGCACGTGGAGGCCAGAACGACCCCCGTTGTTGTCACAACAAGAGCCACGAAGGTGCTGTTGGCAAGCCAGAGGAAGAAGGGCCGTTCCGTAAAGAGCGCGAGATAGTTCGCAAGCGAAGCGTTTTTCGGAATCACCTCCAGGCTGGTGGAGAGGAGCCTGTCCGCAGGGCGGAGCGAGATCGTGACGATCTGGAGCACCGGGAAGAGCGCGATGAGCGAAAAGATCCCCAGCACCGCGTAGCTCGCAAGAACGCGGAGAGCGGATCTGACGTTCCGTGTCCGGCGAGGCTCACCCATAGACATTCTCCGCCGCCTTCGATTGCCTCATGAACGTAAGGCTGAATGCGAGCAGTATGAAGAATATCACGATCGAGAGCGCGGCGCCGTAGCCGTAGCGGTAAAAGTTGAACGCCGCCTTATACACGAACGAAACAAGGAGATGGGTCTGGTCGGACGGTTCGCCGGCGTTGCTCACCAGCCAGACGATGTTCAGGTTGTTGAACGTCCAAATCGTGCCGAGCGTGATGGCGGGGACCATCACGGGGCGGATGAGCGGCACGGTGATGTGCCTGAGCTTGTGATGCCAGGAAGCGCCGTCCATGTCCGCGGCTTCGTACAGCTCGCGGGGGATGCTCTGGAGGGCCCCGAGGGCGATCACCATCATGAACGGGAATCCCAGCCAGACGTTCGTGATGATCACCGCGCAGAACGCCTCCAACGGCTGTTTCAGCCACTGTACGCCGGGAAGGCCGAACCACTGCGTCAGGATCAGATTGATGGCGCCGTATTCGTAGTTGAACATCCCGCGCCATGTCAGCGCCACGATGAGCTGCGGGACCGCCCACGGGAGCACGAGGACGGCGCGGAAGACGGCCTTCCCCCTGATCTCCTTCTGGTTCAACACAAGCGCGAGAAACACGCCGATCACGACGTGGAAGAAGATGTTGACGACGGTCCATATCACCGTCTTGACGAACACCGTGTAAAAATTGGGCTGTGAAGGCTCCGTGAACACTTTGATGTACTGCCCGAGCCCGATGAGCTTCCAGTCCCGGATGTGCCGGAGGCTCATGTTGGAGAAGGAGATCACAAGATTGTAGAAAAACGGGTAGACCACGACCCCGAAAAGGACGACGAAGGCCGGGACGACGAGCGCCGCCACGAAGAGTTTCTGCCGGAGGGACTTTCTGTTCATTCTCTCACTCGTTCATCTCGGCGATGCGCTGCAGTGCGAGCTCCTGCATGTCATGCGCCGCCTGTTCCGCCGTCTTCGTCCCTGCAAGCACCGCCTGGTAGCTCGGGCGCATGGCGTCCCAGATAGCCCTGAGGTCGGGGGAGACGGGCATCGCGCGGCCGTGGTCGATCTGTATCTGTGAATTCCTGAGTATCTCATTATTACGCACGAACTCGCTCCCGCGCACGCGCATGTGCGTCGGCATCGTGTAGAGCTCCCGTGTGGACTCCATCTGATTCTCCTCCGACATCAGATAGCGGATCAGCTCGATGACAAGCTTCTTCTTCTCTTCCGTCACATTGGCGTTGATCGAGAAACCCTTCGGAGAGACCATCGTACCGCACCAGAGCCCCGTGGAGGCGATCTTCGGGAGGGGCGCCACGCCGATGTCGAGTCCGGCATTGCGGTACCCCGCCCAGGACCAGTCGCCGTTGATGATCATTCCCGCGTTCCCGTCCTTGAAGAGAATATCCGCTATTTCGTAGTCCGCCTCGTTCGGTATGATCCTGTGGACGTCCCGGAGGTCCTTGATGAACCGGAGGGCGTCGACGGTGGCGCGCGTGTCGAGGGAGGGGCGCCCCTCGCCGTCCATGATCCACCCGCCGAACCCGGTCAGGAACGGAATGAAGAAAAACGGCTCGGTGTAGTTCCAGGCCAGGCCGTATCTCGCCCCGTTCCCTGCGCCCGCGGGGGCTGTGAGGCGTTTCCCTATTGTGATCATCTCCTCATCCGTCGCCGGCGGGACGGGAACGAGCTTCCTGTTGTAGACGAGCGTGAGATGGTTCCCGAGCTTGTCGGCCACCTGATACAGGTGACCTTTGTACCAGGTCATCGCCAGGGGGTCATACGAGGCGCACCATGCGCTGTCGAATATCCCTTCGAGCGGCAGTATGATCTGCATCGTTTCGAAGGGCCCGACCTGGTCCGAGGGACCGTAGACGATATCGGGCCCCTGCCCGGCGAGCGCGGCGATGATGAAGCCGGAGCGGAGCTCTTCGGTCTCCTTGAAAAGCTGCTCCACTTTCACCCCGGGATGGAGCGCCATGAACCGTCCGATCTGCTTTTCCAGGACCACGCGGATATCGATCCGGTCCTGGTGCCAGATTGTGATGCGCACCGTCTCCCCCGCCCGGTGTGCGCACCCGGCAAGGAGCAGGGCGGACGCAACGAGAAGCGCCGGCAAGAGCCGGGCGAGCGCGAGAGATCCCGGGCGGGGCGCCTGTGCGCCCGGGGAAACAGGCGGTCCGGCGGGAGTCACTTCCCTCCTTCCGCTGCCGGCCGGGGGCCCGGCGCAGATCTCCCCTCATGCACGAATATCCAGCAGAGGGCGGAGAGGGCGAGCGCGCAGCCGCTGATAATGAATATGACGGACTTATCCGGCGCATCGAGGACCACTTTCCCCAGGACGAGGCTGACGAAAAGCTGCGGGAGGACCACCGAGAGGTTGAATATCCCCATGAAGAACCCGGTCCGCGATTTGTCGACTTTCTCCGTCATGATCGCGAACGGGAGGGAGACGATCGAGGCCCAGCCGATCCCGAGCACCCCCATCAGGACATAGAGTGCAAGTGGGGACGTGCCGCCGAAGACCACCCCGAAGTAACCCGCAGCCATGATGGCAACGGCTGCGGCATGGACCCGAACGCGGCCGAAACGTTTCGCAAGAGGCTCGAGTACGGGGGCCGGCAGGAGAAAACCCACCGTGTTGAGGACCGCGAATGAGATCGAGATGACGACCCCCGAGATCCGGGCCCCCTCATCCGGGGAAGCCGGGAGAAGCATCTTCTGCTGTATGAACGCGATAATATAGACGAACATCGTCTGCACGCCGATCCATGAGAATGCATGCGCGGCATACAGGCGCCACAGTTGTCCCCACTGCGTCCCCCCGCCGTCCCCCCGTTTCTCCTCCGGGGCCGCGCCAAGCTCGCGCGGCTCGGTGACGAACAGTATCGGGATCACGGAAAAAAGGAGGACGAGCGCGACCCCCGCATAAATGAGGACAATATTCCCCGCCACGGCGCCGATCACATAGGCAAGTACACCGAAGAACCCCGAGATCGTCTGCATCCAGGTATACCCCTTCGTCCGTGCATCCCCTTCAGGGGTGACATCGGCGATGACGGAGCGGGTGGGGTTGAAGCTGACGTTGATCGCGAGGTCGAGCGTGAGGGCGATTGCCGTCGCCACCAGGAGAAGGCTCCCGACACCAAGCGCCCCGCCTATCGCGCGGATATTGGGGAGCGCAAAGAGCATCAATGCTGCAAGTGTTCCGCCGATGATGATGAACGGGCGTCGCCGTCCCCCCCAGAACCAGACCCGGTCGCTGACAAGGCCGATGATCACCTGGCCGAATATGCCGGCCAGCGGGCCGGCCGCCCAGACGATGCCGACCTGGTGTATGTCCAGGTGGTACTGCGTTGTGAGTATCCAGCTCAGGGCGGAGATCTGTATGGAGAGCGCAAATCCCATCGCAGTCGATGGGAGGCTGATCAGCGCGTAGAACCCGTTTGTCAGTTTTCGTTGTATGTCGCGCATGGGTCCGGACCGTCAGTATTCATGTCAGTACTCAAATACAATGCATTCTCCGGGACCGAGCGTCGCTTCAAGCGCACCGTCCTGCACTTCCAGGTGAGTTCCGTGCAGCAGGTCGGTCACGGAGGATTTTGCCGTCTCAAGATTCATACGGAACGACACACCTGCATGGAAATCCGTGTTCCCGGCGACCCCGATCCTTGTTCCACCCGCCGGTGTGACGCGTGCGAATGCAAGCACCGCCGGATTGTCCGTGTAGAGGACGCGGAACGTCGAAGGTGAGGGGTCGATGATGAGCGGGCGGTAGCGGGCGCGGAGTGACAACACCGCGCTGACGAACGGTGTGAACTCCTCAGTACAGAGCCAGTTGTATCCATATTCGCTGAAGAGGGGGAGCCGCTCCGACGGGAGGTTCTGAATCTGCTCGACTGTGAAATCCAGCCCGGTGTTGATCGGATACCGTTCCGCGAGCTCGTACCCCGAATGTATGAACGGTACCGCGGGTATGAAACTGTTTGTGACGAGCGCCCAGCGGGCGTATGCGGTCCCACCGGGACGGGACGCGGCACGTGGGGTGTTGTGGTTTTCGGGAGTGCCGAAAAAGGGGATCGGGAAGGCCTCCGAGGCCAGCCTGCCGAAGAACTCCATCATCTTCTCGCGGTGATGCTCGTCCACCCACAGATATCCGAAGACCGCGTTATACCCCTCCTCCCTGCTCTTCTGCGTGATCGAGAAATTCTCATCCCAGAATGCGAAATCGGGATTGTTCTTTCGGGCGGTCGCCACCATCTCCGCCTTCAACTGCACCGGGAGAGCATGTCCCATGTCGATCATGACCCCGTCGATCCCGAACTCGTTCTGGTAATACGGTATGATCCCCACGATCTTGTCCCACAGGGGGCGGTTGACGTACTCCGGTTGCGTGAGCCGCGTGTCGTACATCCTGATCGTATTGTAGCCGATATAGTTGAAATCCGGGTGCGTGTACATCCGCAGATATGTCACATCCCCCCAGGGGGGCTGGTTGTCGTCCGGCGGCCAGTCCGCGAAGGCGCCGGGGATCCGCACGCGTGTCCCGTCAGCGAGCCTGCCGACGTACCCCCCCCCTTCCTTCTGCACCCCGTCGGTTCCGGGGGGTGCGGTGAAGAATTTGCGGTAGATCTCGTGGGGCGGGAGCAGGTTCCCGAGCCGAGCCTCTTTCACGTCACGGTGAATCTGTTCCAGCTCGGCCTGAGTAAAGAGCGGCGAACCGTACCGTGACTCGTCCTGGTGTT
>PMND01000116.1 GCA_003161955.1 Ignavibacteriota bacterium
CCGGGACGCACGAGGCCCGGTTTGACGGCGGGGGACTCGCAAGCGGCGTGTATCTCTACAGGATCCAGGCGGCCGGATTCGTGCAACAGAGAAAGATGATATTGCAAAAATAAGGAGCCCCCCGGGGTTCGACTTCACCCACGTGTGTCGGAACGAATCGCCCCGCGGCATCCCCGCGGGGCGATTCGTTTGCATCAGATTCGAGCTCATCCATGCTCCCCCGGCTCATCGCCGGACCGACTCCAGCGCCGACTTGCGACTTGATTCTCCTGTCGTTAGTTTCAGATCGTCTCCACCGCCGAACAATGATCTCCACAGCCATGGCCAAATCGCGACAGGATCTCAAAAGGGAATACAAGGAACGAGCGATCCCCGCCGGAGTCTTCCAGGTCAGGAACACCGCAAACGGGAAAGTTCTTCTCGGGAGCAGTTTGAATCTCGACGGACCGCTCAACCGTCACAGGTTCATGCTGACGATCGGGAAGCACCCGAGCGAATCTCTCCAGGAGGAATGGAACCGGTACGGCGCGGACAAGTTCACGTTTGAGATTCTGGAGGTAGCCAGGGTCAAGGACGACCCGGACTTCAACCTGGAAGACGAGTTAACGCTCCTGGAGCAGATCTGGATCGAGAAAGCTCAGCCCTTCGGAGAGAAGGGGTACAATAAGGATTCACGAATCCGGGAAGCGTAGTCACGAAAGGAGTTTTCGTGACCGCCGATTGCCTCCGGAGGGAGGCGGGACTGTTCGCACGCCTGAACAACGGCTGGAATGACTTGATCGGAGGTCAAACAGATGGAAGCGGCATCGCACCCCAGAATAAAAATCTGCTGCATTGCGAGCCGCGCGGAGGCGCGACTTGCGGTCGATGCCGGGGCCAGCGCTCTGGGGCTTGTCGGAGCGATGCCCAGCGGCCCGGGAGTCATCCCGGACGACCTCATTGCCGCAATCACACTCGGCGTGCCTCCGCCGATCGCGACATTCCTCCTGACAAGCGAACAGTCGGTCGACGGGATCGTGGCACATCACCGCCGCGTGCACACGACGGCGATACAACTTGTCGACAGGCTGACCCGGGGGACGTATGCGGATCTGCGAAGGGAGTTGCCGGGAACGAAGCTTGTGCAGGCGGTGCATGTCACGGGGCCAGAATCACTGGATGAGGCAATGGCGCTGGCGGAGTATGTCGACGCACTTCTCCTGGATTCAGGCCGGCCGGACATGCCCGTGAAGGAACTCGGAGGGACCGGCCGGCGTCATGACTGGCAGATCAGCAGCCGGATCCGGCAGGAAGCGGCAATCCCGGTTTTCCTTGCCGGAGGATTGCATGCTGGAATCGTCCGGGAGGCGATCGAACAGGTCGGACCTTTCGGCCTGGACGTCTGCAGCGGGGTCCGATCGGGCGGATCCCTCGATCCATCCCGGCTCCTCGCATTCTTCACGGCGGCAGGATTCTGACATTGAAAAAGAGGTTTTCCGGTGCATTGTGTGTAGAGGGGGGAATTCGTACTTTTTCTCATCGCTTCGTCGTCGCTCATATTTCCTGTCCTGAACAAATGGGCAGGCACGCTCTCAATAGTTGTCCCACTTTGCCCGTCCGCCGATGGATTTACTGCATCACAACACGCCTGAAGGGGTGACACACGTGAAACTGCTTGCTGCAATTGTCCTGTTTTCTCTCCCGTGTGCACGCGGACAGACGCCGGACGACGCCGGCCCGATCGGCACTCTTGCAGGGAACAGATGGGTTGATGCGACACTCGACCTGAAGATCGCCAGCTCTTCCGGGGGAACAGTCAAGTCCTGGTTTATCCTTGCACCGCCGAGGGCCGTCTGCACGATCAGCGTCGACGGGACACCCCGGTTCAGGGGGAGATTCGGAAACCTGTTCATGTCGCGGGCCAGCGTCATGTCGAGCGCGACCGGGAACGACGGTTTCACGAGCAGGTACTTCTCCGTGACAAACACGGGGCTGGAGAACGGCGCCACCGCCGGCCACAACGCATACTTTGATATCCCTTTCTCGGACTCGGTGAATGTGCGCATCGCCGGGGACACTGCCTGGGCTGCATTCTACAACATCTTCTACGAGATCGGGAGGCGGCCGAGGGGGAGGTACAATGAGTTCTATGCCCGGACCGGTGACAGCCTTCTTGCAGATTCAAATATCGACGACACTCTTCTTGTCCTGAAATCCGCCGGAAGAGGAGCCTACTGGTCGATGTATTTCTGGATGCTCTCCGACAGCGTCACGGGAAACAACCGGGCCTACGAGGAAAGGGACTTCTATTGCGTCCCGGACGGGAGACCCGTCCATCTGTCGACAGGGACGGAGGACTATTGCGGTTATTACTACAACTGGGAGAGCGCCGCGGGACTCGGGTCGCGGACGTCGGACTTTCACGGATCCCCCACCTTCGGCAGGCGAAAGGACAACCGTTACCTCGACGCCTTCTACCGCATACACGAGCTGGACCGGATACCGTTCGGGAACGACTTCATACTTTACTGGGAGTCATGGGGGGGATGGCAGGGGTATCCCCAGTCGAGATTCTGCCACATCGGCTACGCAATAATCTACTATCTTGAGCATACACAGTAGCCGGGCACACACCTTTAGCGCTTCAGCAATTGATATACCGTCGGAGAATTCTTACCTTCTGTAAAACCTCCCTTGCCCCAGTGAGCCCCTCTCGAGATTCGATCGAACTACAGGCGATTTCCGCATACACGAAGCACTTCGGGGTACCTCCCCGGGCCGTTGCCTCAGCCCCCGGGCGGGTCAACCTCATCGGGGAACATACCGATTATAATGACGGGTACGTTCTTCCGGGAGCGATCGACCGTGCCACTGCGGTGGCCGTCGGACCCCGGGATGACGACCGGCTCGTCATGAACCCCGGATCGGCACAGGATGCGAGTTTCTCGCTTTCGCGGCTCTATCCCTCGGAACGGCGGGCGTGGACCGACTACCTGACCGGAGTCGCGTCGTTGCTGCAGGTTCGCGGAAACCCCCTGTGCGGAGCGAACATGTTTGTCTACGGGAACGTCCCGCGCGGTGCCGGACTCAGCTCATCGGCCGCACTCGAGCTCGCGACCGCCTTCGCATTGATCGAGCTGAACGGACTCACCATCCCTCCTGTTGAGACAGCCAGGCTCTGCCAGCAGGCAGAGCATGAGTTCGCCGGCGTCAAGTGCGGAATCATGGACCAGTTCATTTCCTGCCTCGGCAGAAAAAACCACGCAATGCTCCTCGATTGCCGATCGCTTGTCTACGAACATGTCCCGATACCTCCGGGGGTCGAGCTTGTCGTCTGCGATACGGGGGTGAAGCGGGCGCTTGCCGGATCGGAATACAACCGGCGACGCGAGGAATGCAACACCGGCGTCCGCATCCTTTCGTCGAAGCTGCCGGGAATCGCCGCCCTGCGCGACGTGTCACCGGATCAGCTTCATGATCTTCAGGGGCTTCTGGACCCGGTCGTGCGGAGAAGATGCATGCACGTCGTGACGGAAAATGACCGTGTCGTACGCTCGGTCAGGGCGCTCCGCGCGGGGGACCTCGCCGAGTTCGGCAAGCTTATGTATGACTCTCACCTGAGCCTGCGCAGGGACTACGAAGTGAGCTGTCCCGAACTCGACATGATCGTCGATCTGTGTGCCGGGGCGGACGGCGTCTATGGAGCCCGCATGACAGGGGCGGGGTTCGGCGGCTGCGCCATCTGCCTTGTGAAAGAGGGTTTCGCCGAAGGCGTGATCGCCAGGCTGAATGCCGGGTATCACGGAAAAAGCGGAGAGAAGGCCACCGTCTACATCTGTTCAATCGACGACGGAGCCAGGGCACGAGGGATCCCGCAGTGACAGTAAACAACAAGGAGAAACAATGAAACGGACGATTATCCTGATTCTCATGTGCGCGCTCGGGTTTTCGTGCGGGAAGAAGGACGAACAGGCACACACCAGGACTATCGGCGTGGCGCTGCTCACTCGGGGACATATTTTTTATAAGGACCTCGAGGAGGGGCTGCGTGATGAGGCGGCCCGCCAGCACTACGAGCTCGTTGTCACATCCGCCGAGTTCGACCTCGGCAAACAGATCAGCCAGATTGAAGATTTCGTCGCCCGCAGGGTCGATGCCGTCATCGTTTGTCCCGTGGATTCCAAGGGGATCGGCCCCGGCGTGCGGAAAGCGAACGAGGCGAACGTCCCCGTGTTCACCGCCGATATCGCCGCGCAGGAAGGGACGGTGGTGAGCCACATCGCTTCCGACAACGTTGCGGGGGGGCGGCTTGCGGGTGAGTACATCGTGAAGGCGTTAAACGGCAAAGGGAGGATAGCGATCATCAACAACCCCGTCGCGACATCGGTGCTCGACCGCGTTCAGGGGTTCAGGGAGGCGATCGGGAAATTTCCCGGAATCACCGTCGTTGCGGACGTCAACGGGCAGGCGGTCCGCGATAAATCGCTCGAAGTGACCGCAGACGTTCTCCAGGCGAACCCGCGGCTTGACGGAATATTCGGCATCAACGATGCAAGCGCACTCGGCGCACTGGACGCCGTGGAGCAGTTCAAGCGTACGAACATCATCATCGTGGGATACGACGCCACCCCCCCGGCGGCGGATGCGATCACCCGGGGAACATCTCTCAAAGCGGACGTCATACAGTACCCGAAAAAGATCGGGACAATAACAATCGAGATGATACGCGACTTCTTTGCGGGCAAGCAGGTTCCACCGGTCGTTCCGGTGGAGGTCGGCATTGCCGACGCGGAATATTTCCTCAAGAACCCGCAGAAGTGACAATGGCTCCGCTGCTTGAAATGCGGGGGATCACCAAGCGCTACCCCGGCGTCCTGGCGCTCGGCGGCGTGGATTTCACGCTCCAGGCGGGCGAAGTCAACTGCCTCGTCGGCGAGAACGGCGCGGGAAAGTCGACGCTTATTAAAGTGCTTTCCGGCGCAGTGAAGAAGGACGGCGGGACGATTTGTGTCGGGGGCGAAGAGGCTCACCTGGAGTCCCCCGCCGACGCGCAGCATCTCGGTATCGGTGTGATATATCAGGATTTCAAGCTGGTCCCGGCTCTCTCCGTCGCCGAGAACATCCTCCTGGGGAGCGAGCCGGTCCGGGGACGGACCCCGATAATCGACCGAAAAGCAATGCAGGAGAAGGCATCCGCGGCACTGGGACTGCTCGGGGAGACGATCGACACGGGGACCCCCGTCGGACGTCTGAGCGTTGCACAGCAACAGATGGTCGAAATCGCCAAGGCGCTCTCCCGGAACGTCAGGATTCTCGCCATGGACGAGCCGACGGCTCCTCTGACCGACCGGGAGACGGAGAGCCTTTTCAGGGTGATCCGCTCTCTCAAGGAGCGGGGTGTCGGGGTCATCTACATTTCCCACAGACTCGAGGAGATCTTCGAAGTCGGAGACCGGGTGAGCGTCCTCCGCGACGGCACGCTGGTTCACGCATGCCCGATCAGGGAGATCGACCGGCGCGGACTGATACGGAAGATGGTGGGGCGCGAGCTCGAAAACGAATACCCGCGCGCCGCGCTGGAGCGGGGGAAAGAGATACTCCGGATCGAGAACCTCAGCTCCGACCGGATATCGAACGTGAACCTTACCCTCTACAGGGGAGAAGTCCTCGGCCTTGCCGGACTCGTGGGAGCGGGAAGGTCAGAACTCGCAAGACTCGTGTTCGGCGCGGACAGAAAGAGGGACGGGCGGATATTTCTTGACGGAAGGGAAATCGCGCCGGAATCGCCGTACCAGGCGATACGGGAGGGGATCGGACTCCTGACCGAAGACCGGAACAGGTACGGCCTCATCATGCAAATGTCCATCAGAGAGAACATCTCTCTTGCCAACCTCCGCGCGATGCTCACCGGCCCGTTCATCGACCGGGGAAAAGAGGAGGCCGCTGCAAAACAGCTCGCGGAAGACCTCAGGATCAAGGCCCCGGGCACCGGCGTGATCGTTGAAACCCTGAGCGGGGGGAACCGGCAGAAAGTCGTCCTGGCCCGATGGCTCAACACAAACGCCCGGGTCCTGATTTTCGACGAGCCGACGGCGGGGATCGACGTCGGCGTGAAATTCGAGATCTACACGCTCATCAACCGGCTTGCGGAACGGGGAATCGGCGTGATCGTGATCTCCTCCGACCTCCCCGAGCTCCTCGGCATCTGCCACCGCGTCGCGGTCATGTGCGAGGGACGCCTTACGGGGGTCGTCGAAGGAGCCGAAGCGACGCAGGAAGCCGTGATGACATATGCGCACAAAAACCGATGATGACGTCACGCCGCTTCACAGGCAGACTCTCGGGTGAGTTTGGAATCGGGATCGCATTCGTCCTGGAATTCATACTCTTCAGCTTTCTCTCTCCCTACTTCTTCACGCCGGACAACCTGCTGAACGTCTCTCTCCAGGCATCCATCACCGCCATCATCGCCGCCGGGATGACATTCGTGATACTCACGGGGGGGATCGATCTGTCGGTGGGCTCACTCGTTGCCTTTGCGGGAATCGTTTCAACGACGGTGCTCAAGTCCGGCCTTCCGCCCGTCGCAGGGTTCGCGGCGGCAATACTTGCCGGGGTCGCGGTCGGCTCCCTCTCCGGCGCCTTCGCGGGATTCTGCATCACCCGGTTCAACATCGCCCCGTTTATCGTGACGCTCGCCACAATGACGATCTGGCGGGGAGCGGCATTCGTCTGGACGGATGGCCGGCCGGTCTGGGAGCTCCCGGCGGGATTTGCATTCCTCGGCACCGGCCGGTTGCTGGCCGTCCCGGTGCCGACGATCATCATGATCCTCACATTCATCGCATCGCATATCATACTGACCCGGACCCGGTTCGGACGGTACGTCTATGCGGTCGGCGGGAACATCGAGGCGGCCCGTCTCGCCGGGATCCGGACATGGAGGGTCCTCGTCAACGTGTATGTCCTTTCGGGGACGCTCGCGGCGCTGAGCGGTATCCTGCTCGCCTCCCGGATGAATTCCGGGCAGCCGAATGCGGGCGTCTCGTATGAACTCGACGTCATCGCCGCGGTTGTCGTCGGCGGGACGAGCCTTTCAGGNNTGAACCTGCTGAACGTCAATTCGTACATCCAGCAGGTGATCGTCGGCGTCGTCATACTCCTCGCCGTGATGCTCGATCAGATCAGGAGGCGGAGGAAGTGACGCTCCCCCCCGTTGTGCGCTCCCCGCACCAGCCACTACAGGAAAACAGACAATGACAAAGACGACAGTTCTGACGCTTGCCGTGCTTCTTCCCTTCACCCTGTTCGGCCAATCGAGCGTCGACAAACTTGTCACGCAGCTCGAGTCCGTGAGCAAGGGGGCGATTGACAACTGGAAATACAGCACGAATTTTTCCGGGGACCCGACCAGACCCGGCTTCGACGATTCCGGGTGGGCCCCGATCGCAATCGACCAGCATCTGACGATTGATTCGTGCTGGATCAGGAGGGAAGTCACACTCCCGGACAAGATGGCCGGGCAGGCGACATCCGGGACGGTCCGGTTCCTCGTCACCGTCGATGATTACGGATACCTGTTCGTGAACGGCGAAAGCAAGGGCTACTTTCCGTGGGACGGCGAGTTCGAGCTCACGAAGCATGCGCAACCCGGTCAGAAGTTTCTCCTCGTCATCAAGGCAATCAACACCGGGGGCCCGCTGCGCCTCCTCCGGGCGCAGATTGTGCCGGGGACCGACAACCCGCTGGCGAAGACTGTGGAGGATTTTGCGCTCGGTTTGAAGGTGGCGCAGAAGCTCCTCAGCACCGACACCTACCAGACGAACGCCCGGGTGAAGGTGGACCCGGGAGTGGACAAATCGCGCATGGACCGGCAGGAGAAATCGAGGCTCAACGCACTCCTGCAAACGACCGCCGCGGGGGTGGACGCCGACGCCCTCGTCAGCGGGTCCGTCGACCGGTTCCGCATGTCACTGTCGGCTGCGAGGACGAAACTGGCCCCTGTAGCGGACTTTGTCCACCGCTTCACAGTGTATCTTGACGCGAACGCGCACATCGACGCCGCATGGCTGTGGCGCTCGAAGGAAACGATCATGGTGTGCAGGAACACTTTTTCCTCCGTCATGAACATGATGGCCGCGCGTCCCGACTTCACCTACACGCAGAGCTCCGCGGCCTATTATGACTGGATCGAACGGCTCTATCCCGACCTCTTCGCTCAGATACAGCAACGCGTGAAGGACGGACGATGGGAGGTCATCGGCGGGATGTGGGTGGAGCCGGACTGCAACCTCCCCTCGGGCGAATCCTGGGCGCGCCAGCTGATGTACGCCAAGAAGTACTTCAGGAACAAGCTCGGCGCGGAGGTAAAGATCGGATGGAACCCGGACTCCTTCGGCTATAACCAGAACATGCCGTCCTTCTACCGGAATGCGGGGATCGACGCGTTCATCACGCAGAAGATCGGGTGGAACGAGACCAACGTGTTTCCGTACCGGACGTTCTGGTGGGAGTCGCCGGACGGCTCGAGGATACTGAGCTATTTTCCTTTCGATTACGTGAACACGATAGACAATCCCTACCAGCTTGTGGACTGGATGAGACAGTTTGAAGCCAACACCGGTTTCACCAAGATGCTGATACTCTTCGGGGTGGGCGACCACGGCGGCGGGCCTTCACTGGAGATGCTCGACAGGATCGACAGGCTGAAGACCCTGGACATCTTCCCGAAGATCGAATACGGCACGGCGGGAAANNGCGATGAAACGGTTCAACCGGTCCAACGAGGCCCTCCTGACAAACGCGGAGAAGGTCTCCTCATTCGCCTCTCTCTCCGGCCGCCCCTACAATGCAGGCGCCCTGGAAGCGGCGTGGAGGGATGTGATGTTCAACCAGTTCCATGACATACTTCCGGGTTCAGGAATCCGCGAGGTGTATGCCGACGCCTCCGCAACCCACCGGGAGGCGGAATCGATCGGGCGCTTCGAGCTTTCCGCCTCACTCGACCACATCGCATCGCGTGTCAACACCGCGGCGCTCAGGCATGGCACGCCGTTCATGGTCTTCAACACGCTCTCCTGGGAGCGGACGGACCTGGCCGCTGTCAACCTCCGGGCCGGGGACGACGACTCCTATGCCGTCTTCGACGCACTGGGGAAAGAGATCCCGTCGCAGACAGTCACAACGTCGCGCTATGAACGCCAGGTGCTCTTCGTCGCCGGCCGCATCCCCGCCTTCGGTTACGCGACGTTTGAACTCAGGAAGCAGCCCCCCCGGCCGCTTCCGGGATCTGCGCCCTCCCCCTTCACAACGGAGAACGCCATATTCCGCGTGTCGATCGACAGTGTGACCGGATGGGTGAACAGCATACTCGACAAGCGAAGCGGGAAGGAGCTCCTGGCCGGACCCGGCAACAGGATCCAGCTCCTCGAGGACCTCCCCAAACAATGGGACGCATGGAACCTCGGGCTCACCGGGAATGAATTCCCGACGGCGTTCCGCGGCGCCGAGGTGGCGGAACGTGGACCGGTCAGGACCGTCGTGCGCCTCCAGCGCGACTACCTGAAACCCGGCGTGAAAAAGGATTTCCCGACGGAAGACTTCCCGTCATCGTTCTTCACGCAGGACATCATACTGTACAACGGCCTGGACCGGATCGACTTTACCACTGAGGCCGACTGGTGGGAAGACCACACGATGGCCAAGCTGGCGTTCCCCCTGGCAATCTCCGACACCGTGGCAACCTACGAGACCCCCTACGGGACGATCCGGCGGTCGACGCAGATGAGGAACAGCATAGAGCAGGCACAGGTGGAGGTGCCCGCTGCGCGCTGGGCCGACGTCTCGACGGACGAGTCCGGCGTGTCGCTCATTAACAGCGCCAAGTACGGATACGACATCAAGGGGAACACGATGAGGCTGTCGCTCCTCCGCTCGCCGAAATGGCCGGATCCGACCGCCGACAGGGGAAAACACGTCATCAGCTACTCGCTGTACCCTCACCCCGGACGTTGGCAGTCGGCCTCGACCCATCAGAGGGGGTACGAGTTCAACACGCCCCTGCTGACGGTATTGACGGATGCGCACAGGGGGAAACTCCCGGCGGCAGAGTCGTTCCTCTCGATCACCCCGTCGAACCTGGTCCTGACGTCGGTCAAGAAGGCGGAAGAGGGGAATGCCTGGGTGCTCCAGTGGTACGACGTCAAAGGGGAACCGTCGGACGCGGTCGTCTCACTCCCCTTCCATCCGTCCAGGGCATTGAAATCAAGTTTCCTGGAGGAGGACGGAGCACCCATCGGGGTGAAAGGGAACATGATAACGGTCCCCACGATCGCGCACGGGATCATAACAGTGAAAGTGTACCCGTAACGCACGGGATCCGGAACGCCGGGGACATCCGGGAAAGGCGACCGGTCAACCCGGTCTGAGCCCTTTCAGGACCCGTGCAGCACGCGAGCGGAATCCCCCGCTTCCATACGGGAACTGCTGCTCGATGACGAGCCGGATCTCCCGCCCGAGATCCGGCTCCTTCTCCGCAATCCGGGCAAGAACGGTCATCGAGAAGCATTTCACGGCGACAGGCGAATCTCCCGCCGAGAGGTACTTGAAGCAAAGGGCCGCCACCCTGCCGAGGAGTCCCTCGGGGATATCGACGTCCTGAAGCAGCCGCACGACGCACCGCCTGACCGCGACGTGGACCCCGGGCTCCTCCATCCTCGTGAGCATCCGCCCGATGTACGGCCTGACGAGCGCCGGGTTCCGCTCCGCGCAGATGCCGACGGCCATTGCAGAGCGCTGTGTGATCCGGTATTCTCCGCGCAGGAAGAGGTCCATGAGCCTGCGGAACCGCCCCGGGTCGGCGCCGATCCATGACACGATGCGATCTGCCTGGCGCCGGGAGTGTTCTTTCAGAATTTCGGATTCGATGTCCATACGCAGTATGGAAACTACCGAGTTGCAGGGAAAAAGGCAACGGGAGAACGTGCGCGCGTGTGTTGATCCGCGATCCGTTCTTGATTACATTGAGAAATCCTCACCCCGGCACAGGCCGGCGGGAGGGGAAGCGCACAGACAGACGACAGACCATGCACGACCATTTTTCTTCCGGGATACTCACACGGGCCAGAGAGCTCTTTCCTCACCTGAAGCAGGGGAAGATCTATCTTAACCATGCAGGAACAAGTCCGCTCTCCTCGCGTGTGGTGGACACAATGACCGCATATCTCCGGAGGCGTTCAGAAGGCGATCTGGACACCTACCAGAACGATCTGGGCATGGTGGCAGAATGCCGGACCGCTGTTTCCAGACTGATACGGGCGGAATCCTCCGACAGGATCGCGTTTCAATCCAACACCTCCGATGCGATCAACGTGATCGCCGCGGGGATACCCTGGAAAACAGGAGACCGTATACTGCTCGGGGACATCGAGTTCCCCGCGAACATCTATCCGTACCTTAACCTCAAGTCGATCGGCGTGGAGCTTGATTTCATCTCCGCGCCCGACGGGAGGCTGACCGCGGAGCTGATCGCTTCCAGGATCGGCCAGCACACACGCCTCGTTGCGCTCAGCGCCGTCCAGTTTCTTTCCGGACACCGCTCGGATCTACGCTCGATCGGCAGCCTTTGCCGGAACAACGGGACCATTTTCGCGGTCGACGGAATACAGGCGGTGGGCGCGGTGAGAATCGATGTACAGAAAATGTCCATCGACGCCCTTTCCGCCGGCGCCCAGAAGTGGCAGATGGGCCCGCACGGCTCCGGATTCCTCTACCTGACGGAAGAACTCCAGTCTCGCATCCACCAGAAGAACCTGGGCTGGCTCTCGGTGGAGAACCCGTGGGATTTCTACAACTACGAGCAGCCGCTCGCTTCATCGGCACGGCGATACGAAGGGGGGAGTCTCAACATGCCGAGCCTCTGGGGAATGCGGGAGGCGATCGGAACGCTCATCGAATTCGGACCGGACGGGATCGAATCGCACATACTCGCGATTACGTCCGGGCTGATCGAACGGCTCATGAAGATCGATGGAGTGACCCTCTTCTCTCCCCTCCCGGACGACGAGCGTGCCGGGATCGTCACCATTTCTCTGGTTCCACCGCTCGATCCCCGGACAGTGTTCGACAAACTCAGGGAGCGGGGGGCGACGATTGCCATCCGGGAGGGAAAACTCCGTTACTCACCGCATTTCTACAATTCAGCGGAAGACATGGACCGGGTGGCGGACATGACCGAGGAGGCGATACGGGAGGCGCACGGCGGGTAAATGACCGGGCTGAAACGGCCGGAGGAGGCCTGGGCCGGGATCGTGTTTCTCGCACTCGGGGTCCCGGTGTTTTTTTCTGGAATGGAAAACGCGGGTCGCCGGAGCAGGATCAGAGGAGCCAGTGAGAGAGAAGCCGCCATCCGGCGGAATGGGAGCGTGCGAAATTCCCTCCCCCTCCCGCCGTCCGGGGAAGACTCGCAGCTTCAAGGAGGAGGGTCTCCACGTTCGCGACCATTGTCGAAAGAGTGAACACATTCTCCACTTTCCGGGCACCGGCCTTTCCCATAGAGGTGCGGAGTTGCGGGTTGTCCACCAGAGTCACCATCGCGTCAGCAAGCATCTCGGGGGAACGCGGAGGGACCAGCAAACCCGTCCTCCGGTCATCGATGATCTCCGGGAGACTGCTCACGTGGGAGGCGACAATGGCTTTCCCCGCGGCCATCGCTTCAACGGCCGCGTAGCCGAATCCTTCCCAGTTGGAGGGCATGACGAGAAAGTCAATCCCGCGAAGAAATTCGGGGATATCCTCCCGGAAACCGGCAAGGTATGCATGCCGGTCCAGATCTCTGCTCCTCAGGAATCCCTGCACTGCGGCGCGCAGGTTTCCCTCCCCTGCCAGAACGAGCTTCGCATTCCTGTGCCGCTCGACAAGGAGGGCCATCGCCTCAAGGAGCGTCATCAGCCCTTTCTGCTCGTCCAGCCGTCCGACAAAACCGATAAGGCTGTCCTCCTCACCGACATGAAATTCTTCGCGGAGTCTGCCGGATGCGGGAAGCCTGAACCTCCGGACATCGACTCCCTTCCAGACGACGTGGATCTTCTCCCCGGCGAGCCAGGGAGCACTGATCAGAAGCGTGTTTTTTGTCGCGAAGGAGTTCGCGATGACAACAGAAGCGACCCTCCCGTAGAAAAGCCGGTTGAGGAATGTGTCCTTGAGGGGAAAATCGACCTCCCTGCTTACAATGACAGGAACACCGGCGAGCAGTGAGGCTACCCCGCCGACGCGGAGCTCTTTTTCAGTGTGGACGCACACAACGTCGATTTTCCGTCCAACAATGAGCCGGGCGAGCGCCAGGATTGTGAAGGGGTCAAAATCGCCCCCGAATCTCATCGGCACCAGATTGACAGCAGAGTCATTCATCCGGTGATGGAGGGCTGAACCCCGGCGGCAGGCGACCGTGACGCTGTGCCCTCTGGACATGAGAGAATCCGCGATCTGGGTCAGGGAGACCTCCCCACCACCCCAGGTACGGCAGCTATTGAGAAAAAGTACGTTCATGGGATCCCCGGCAGTGGTTGCGGTCCCTGGCGGTATGAAGTGAACGGTCCAGAAGGAGACGCTGTTCAACATTTGACAATTTCAAATGAGAAATGTTTAATCCTGCAATGCCGGTCCTTTTTGCCGATTCCAGGGTCTTATCCGGGAGATTTCAGTATGATCACACCTTCCGTGCCTATTCCCGGGAACGCTGCAACGGCAGGACTCGTTATGATTAACACAAGAGAGGAGGCGCAAACCCGTCCAGATTTGATACCAGATTTGCACACATGACATCACTCCGGCGAGGTTTCAGTGCACTCCTATACGCATCCCGACGCGCCCGCTGCGGGACCTTCCAAGTTCCTTCTCCTCCCCCTGATCGCACTCCTGTGTCTTGACGTGGCCGGAGGCGCGAACGCCCAGGAAAAGTTCACCCTGAGCGGGACCGTAAAAAATGCCGAGAACGGTGAAGCCCTTATCGGGGCCTATGTCGTAGTCAAGGAGCTCAAGAACACCGGCGCCTCGTCCAACGCGTACGGCTTCTTTTCCCTCACAGTCCCGGGCGGGCGTTACACGATCCTCGTGCAGTACCTGGGATTCAGGGTCCTCGCCGATTCCATCGACCTCACGCGGGACCGGAAGTTCAATTTCTCTCTCACGCCTGAACCGATCACCGTCGGCGAGGTCGTCGTATCGGGGGAGCGATCGGACAAAAACGTCACGTCCACGGTCATGAGCTCGAACAAGCTCGAAATGCGGGAGGTCAAATCCATTCCGGTGCTTCTCGGGGAAAAGGACATACTGAAGACGATCCAGTTGCTCCCCGGAGTGCAGTCGGCGGGGGAGGGGAATACCGGATTCTACGCCCGGGGAGGGGGCCTGGACCAGAACCTGATCCTCCTTGACGAAGCGCCGATCTACAACCCCTCGCACGCGCTCGGGTATCTCTCGGTGTTTAATTCCGACGCGATCAAGGACGTGACGCTGATAACGGGAGGAATACCCGCCGAATACGGGGGGCGCCTCTCATCAGTACTCGACATCCGGACAAATGACGGGAACATGAAGGACTACAGCGCGTCCGGCGGAGTCGGTCTCCTTGCCGCCAGACTCACGCTCCAGGGGCCGATCGTGAAAGACGAAGGCTCATTCACAATATCAGGACGGAGGACATACGCGGACCTGTTCCTCAAGCTTTCAAGCGACACCACGATAAACAGGACCAGCCTGTACTTCTACGACCTGAACGCGAAGGCGAACTACACGCTGGGGGACAAGGACCGCGTCTACCTCTCGGGGTACCTCGGCTCGGACAATCTCGACTACCCCGACGTCATCGGGCTGCGCTGGGGGAACACCACCGCCACGGCCCGGTGGAACCACGTCTTCGGGGACCAGTTTTTCAGCAATACCACGCTGACGTTCAGCGACTACCAGTACACAAACCTCGTGGGAGCGAGCACCAGCCAGTACCAGATCACCTCCGGGATCAAGGACGTGAACGGCAAGATCGACCTTCAGTATTTCATGGACGCGACAAACATGTTCAAGTTCGGCGTCAACACCATCTACCACACGTTCATGCCGGGATCGGTCACCGCCGGTCCGACGAGCTCCGCCAACAGCGTCTCGCTCGAGCACCGGTACGCGCTTGAAAGCGCGGCCTATGTTTCCCATGAGGTCGAACCTCTCTCCGGGTTTAAGATCAACTACGGGCTCCGGGCGTCCATGTTCAGCCTCATGGGTCCCGGTCACACGCTCACGTACGATGAGTACGGCGACATTATTGATACCGCCAGCTTCGGATCGGGCAAAGTCATAAAGACCTACGCGAGCTTCGAGCCCCGGTTCTCGGCCACGTATCTCATTGACGAAGCGAGCTCCGTCAAGGGATCGTATACGCGGACCGCGCAATACCTCCACCTGTTGTCGAATTCGACGACGGCAAACCCGAGCGACCTCTGGGTCCCGAGCAGCAACAACGTCAAACCCGAGTATGCAGACCAGGTCGCCGTCGGATACTACAGGAACTTCCAGGACAANNGAATTCCTGCTCAGGAAGCGGGCCGGCCGTTTCAGCGGCTGGGTGGGATACACCTGGTCGAAAACACAGGAACAATTTCCCCTTATCAACAACGGGGCGGTTTTTCCCGCGCGGCAGGACCGGACGAACGATATCTCGGTTGTCGCGATCTACGACCTGAACGCGACATGGAACTTCTCCGCAGTCTGGGTCTACAACACGGGGAACGCGGTGACGTTTCCCGGCGGGAACTACTGGATCGACAACCGGCTGGTCCCCTATTACACCGAGAGGAACGGGTACCGGATGCCCGCCTACCACCGCCTTGACCTTTCGGCCACGTGGAAGCTCGGAGAGCACTCAAACCTGAATTTCTCCATCTACAACGCCTACAACAGGATGAATGCCTACGCGATCTACTTCAGGCAGGACCCGAACGACGCAACGAAAACGCAAGCAGTGCAGATAACGCTTTTTCCCTTCATCCCATCGGTCACTTACAATTTCAATTATTGAATCACACCGGAGCGGCACCATGAGCACCAGATTCTCCCGTCATGCACGCACGGCAACGCTGGCTGCCGCAGCCCTGGCTCTAGCGGCCGTTTCCTGCCAGAAGGTCATTTCCATCGATCTCAACAATGCCAACCCCCAGATGGTGACCGAGGCGATCGTCACAGATCAGCCGGGTCCCTATACTGTGTCGTTAAGCAAGTCGGGGGACTATTTCACCCCCTCCCTGTATTTTCCCCCCGTCACGCACGCGTTCGTGACGATAGCGGACAACCTGGGTGTCACCGACACACTGAAGGAGACACTCCCCGGGGCCTATCATACGTCCGTCCTGCACGGCGGCCAGGGGAGGACCTATTACCTCCGGGTCGTCGCAGAGGGGAAAGAGTACGACGCGATCTCCACGATGCCGCCACGCGTGCCCATCGACACGCTTGTCGCTCTTCGTACGCGTCAGTCCGACGGCGACCAGGTCTACAACCTGTACGTGATCTTCAAGGACCCGCCGGAGCCGGGGAATTATTACCGGATGAACCTTCGCGTCAGCGTCCCGATATCCCCCGACTCCATCGACGGGAGGAGATACCACCTCTACAACGACAAGCTGACGAACGGCAACGAGGCGGCGGTCAAGATCCGGATGAGGAACCATTTCCAGCCCGGGGACACGGTCTGGGTCGACCTCCTTTCGATCGACAAGGCGTCCTACGACTATTTCAATACGCTGAACAACATACTGACCTCCGACCGGAGCCCGACATCTCTCGCTCCGGCCAATCCCAACACCAACCTCACCAACGGGGCACTCGGATACTTCGCAGCATACTCCATGGATTCAAAAATGATCGTGCTGCAATAGCATGCCGGGGACAAACCGGCAGTCGAAGTCCGCCGTGCGTGAAGCTCCATGCACCGGGTGTCCCATCCGCTGAACACGAATGTCGATCGACGGGCCAGTGACCGATGAAAAACGAGAATCCCTTGCCCGTTCGTACCGGCAAGGGATTCTCGTTACCTCATTCGCGCAATGTCTCTCTGCAGAGACAGTCCCCGTTGTTTTTCGACTACCCCCTTCCTATCCGGTACACCTTGCCGGTGTCCAGGTCTGTGACGACATCCCGGATCGCTTTGAATCCGACGTGGCCGATCTCTTCGAACCGGTAGACTGTTCTCACCTGGAGGTCCTTCATCACGGGGTTTTCGCTGTGGATCCGGACGGTGAACGACACCGAACCATCAAGAGACGTGAACCTGCAGTCCAGGGCGAACAGCTCCCTTGTGCGTCTCAGCCGGCTCCCGACAAACACCCGCTTGCTGGACATATATACTGCCCTGAATTCGCCGATCAGCGCCACAATCCTTCCTCCTCACATTCCCTTGAGTTTCGTGGACTTCCCGAATATGAGACTCACCCCGAACCAGCCAACAAGGATGACTCCCAGAAGCCACAGCGGACTGTTCGCACCCGGAACAACCGTGTGCGAGTTGATCATCGTCCAGACGAGCGGGACCGAAAGATACGTGTTGTGGCGTGACCGCTGAGCGGTCCGGGCGACAAGAGCCGCATCCGGCGGCATCCCCGCCTTCAACGCAGGGATGATCTTCTTCTGAGCGGGCCAGATCCTCATCCAGACGTTTGCCACCATGATCGTGCCGAACATCACACCGNNTTCGCAAGCGCATCATAGACCGGGAAGATCAGAAACACCACCGCCAGCATAATGATGCTTTTCAGCCCCCAGCCTTCCGCCCCCTGCTCGAACATGAGCCCCCCGTGGTAGAACACGAGCATGAGGAGCATCAATCCCGCGACAAAAGTCCAGAGGGCCGCAAATCGGAAGAAGTAGAGGGCGCGGGGGATCAATTCCGGTATCAGTTTCTTCTTTGTGTCCCCGTCCAGTGCCGCACCGAGCGGGATATTGACCCAGTTGAACCAGTAGAGAAGTCCTATCCACAGGATCCCCGCAACGACATGTATCCAGCGGAAAAGTACGCTCAGGATATCGCTATATTCCATCGTGTCACTCCTGTTNNTAAATTGTGCCTGTTAAATTGTGATTGAGTGGTGCTACCAGATCACCTTCGTATCGCCCCCCTGAGTGCCCGGGAGGCAGTCAATTCTGCCGAATATACCACCCGCACGCGAGAGTGTCAAGGAAACCTTCGGGCCTGGTCCATCGTTCTAATGTCATACCAGAGGGAGGGAATCATGCAGGAAACGCCGGCACAGTACACCAGACGTCTTCTCGGCTACCAGGAAGGAAAAAAGCCCTCCGCCGTCCTCCGGGCAACCCCCCGCAGGATCCGGAATCTGCTCAGAGGGGCGACAAACAGGAGATTGAGAGAAAAGCCGGAGCCGGGCGCGTGGTCAATCGGAGAGATTCTGGCCCATATGGCAGACACGGAACTGACGTTCGGGTTCAGAATCCGGCTGGTCCTGGGGTCGAACGGGACCCGGATCCAGGCGTTCGATCAGGACGTCTGGGCGACGAACTTCCGCTATGAAAAGCATGACCCGAGGGCTTCGTTCGATGCATACTCCGCTCAACGGGAGCATAACCTCAGGCTCCTCAGGCTCCTGGCCCCGGGGATGTGGAACTACTACGGAATGCATGAGGAACGGGGGAAAGAGACGGTCAAACGGATGACCGAGATGCTCGCGGGTCATGACCTGAACCATTTGAAACAGATCGAAAAGATCCTCGGGGGGAAGGTGGGATGATTAATCGATTCAATCCGGCCGTACCCCGTCATTACCTCTTCGCGATCGCAGGTCTTCTCTGGACTCTGGCAGGAGGATTGCTGTGCATGCGCGGGGCGATGTGGCTGGGTGCGTTTCAATTNNCGCGTGGCGGGGGTATGTCATGATCGGGATCATGATGACCGCCGGAATCTCACTCCGCAACTCCTCCATTCCCCTCTACTATCTCTCTCTCCCTTATTCTGCGATGGGGGGCATCCTGCTCGCTGGAAGCGTCATGTTCTACAGGGAGTTCCTCAGCGTCGCGTTTGCGAAAAAATAACGGTGTACCCGCGCGGGCATAAACGCGCGGTTGTGATGCACGGAACGTTACTCCTCCGCCGGTGTTTGTCCTTCCACGAGGGCCTTCCTGTCGTCCTTCAGCCCCTTCAGATGATCGGCATCCAGCGTGGGGTATTTGAGGCCCAGCGAGCCGAGCGTCTTGACGATGATGTCTGCGACCGCCGCGCGGGTAAACCATTTGCGATCGGCGGGAATGATGTGCCACGGAGCCCAGGGCGTGCTTGTATTGCTGAAGACATCTTCATATGCTCTCATGTAGTCTTTCCAGAATCCGCGCTCACGCACGTCGGAGGAGGAAAACTTCCAGTTCTTCTCCGGGGTGTCTATCCTCTCCAGAAACCTCTTTTTCTGCTCCTTGTTCGAAACATTCAGGAAGAACTTGAGTATGACCGTGCCGTTCCGGGTAAGGTACTTCTCGAAAGCATTAATCTGTTCAAACCGCTCCTTCCAGATATCCTTTCCCACGAGTGCCCGGGGAATTCTCTGGTTCTGGAGGATCTCCGGGTGCACCCGGACGACAAGGACTTCTTCGTAGTATGACCGGTTAAATATTCCTATACGCCCCCTCTCCGGCACCTGTTTCATCGAGCGCCAGAGGTAATCGTGCGCGAGCTCCTCGGCCGACGGGATCTTGAAGCTCACCGCCTGGCATCCCTGAGGGTTCACGCCCGACATGACGTGCTTGATCACACTGTCCTTCCCCGCGGCGTCCATCGCCTGTAATATTATCAGGAGCGAGTATGTGTTCTGTGCGTACAGGACATCCTGCAGAGCTGCCATCTTGACGATGTCGGACCCGAGCTTTTCGGCAGCGTCCTCCTTTGAGGAGAATTTTCCCGTGTACTCGGGATCGTAATCCTTCAATTTGATTGTCTTCCCCGGAGGGGCCAGCAGGCGGTCGTAGTTCATGAGATCAGTATCAGTGGGATGTGAACGGCGGCCCAGAGACCGTATCTCCAGGCGGTTTCTTTCCACTCTAACCTGACAAGGAATCCGAAGTACATCCCCCTGGCAATCGTGTTGCTCATCATGGAGACGACCATCGCGGACACCGCTACGCCGGCAGCGGTTTCGCCGGGTCGGGCAAGAGAGAGTACGAACGGAGTGATATCGCCGAGGCCAACGACAGCACCGAGAGCCATCAGTCCGGAATCCCCCATCGCTCCCCTCACTGCGGAGGTGACCACCATCAGGACGACGAAAAGGGCGGCGAAGAGAAGCGCGGGTGTGATCTCGAACGGGTTATGCAACGGCGGTGCAGTCGGCTCCGATTCGGCGGGGTCTTTGCCGGGAGTCACCAGAGCGAGAACCACGCCGACTCCCGCGAGAATGGAGCATTTCCACCAGATCACGGGGAGGAGCTGCGGGCCGATAACGGCGATCAGGACGAGTATCCGGAGATACGAGACGCTCGCGGCCAGTATCGCCGCCTGGAGCGCACTCCTCCCCCTGTGGGGAGCAGTCTGAGCGGCGCGGGCGACGGCGACCGTCACCGCTGTGCTCGACACAATGCCGCCGAGGAGTCCGGAGAGCCAGAGCCCGACTTTGTCCCCGAGCCGTTTGGACAGAAAGTATCCCACGAACCCGATCGTGGAGACAAGGATCACGATTTCCCAGATGTGCGCCGGGTTGAGCTGGTATCGCGTGTACGACTGATCGGGAAGAACCGGGAGAATGATAAGGGTGACAAGGAGGAACTTGAGCGTCGCAAGGAACTCCGCTCGATCCAGTTTCTCGACCCAGGTCTCGAGCGACGACTTCTCGGAAAGGAGTATCGTGTTCAGGACGCCGATCGCCATCGCGGCCCAGATGTCGACAAGGAGCGCGAGCGCGCCCGTCACAAACGTCAGGATCGCGGAGAACTCCGTCGTGGATCCGAACCGCTCGGCCCGGATCTTCGCAATGTAGGCGATGGAAGTGAGCGCGATCATCGCCACAAGTCCGGCGGGGAGGATGAATGCCACTCCTATCTGCGAGAGCCAGGCACAGCCGAAACCAAACATGGCGATCATCGGGTGAGTTCTCACCCCGCCGAAGACCATCGTCTTCCGCTCGATCTTCGCCCCTTCCCTCTCCAGGCCCACGAGGAACCCGAGCGCAAGGGCCACGGCAAAACGGAGCTGTGGGGTCCATTCGATCGTATTCACGTTGTCTTCACGGTTTATTCACGGCGTATTCATCGCATGTTCACCGGACAGCCACCTCTCCGAGCATCATCCGGATCTTCGTCACCACCATGTCGATCGCCACGGTGTTCTCCGCTCCCCGGGGGATGATGATGTCCGCCCAGTGCTTGCTCGGTTCGACGAACTGCAGGTGCATGGGTTTCACGGTCTTCATGTACTGGTTCATGACAGACTCTATCGACCGGCCGCGCTCCAGTATGTCGCGCCTGATTCTCCTGATCAGCCGTTCATCAGCGTCAGCATCGACAAACAGACGGATATCCATGAGGTCCCGGAGCCTTCTGTCCAGGAGAATCAGAATACCATCGATGATTATGATCTCCTTCGGTTCGACACGTTGCGTCGCATCCAGCCGCCTGTGGTTCGTAAAGTTGTACATGGGCTGTTCCACCGGGCGGCCGGCGCGGAGCTCTTCCATGTGCCGGACCAGGAGGTCGGTTTCGAGGGAATCGGGGTGGTCGAAGTTGATCTCTTCGGGGCGGAGTCCGCCGTGCGTGCTGATGTCCTTATAGTACGAATCGTGCTGAATGACCGCGACCCGTTCCGGATCCAGATGCTGAAGGATGGCATTGGTGACAGTGGTTTTCCCCGACCCCGTCCCTCCGGCAATGCCGATGACGAGCTGTTTCATGAAGTCGATGGTGCTGATCGTAGGATGCGAAAAGAAGTATCGGACAAGATACATCGCATGGGTGCGAGATGCAACGGGTTTCTTCCGGTGTCAATTCGCCTCCGGGGGCATTTGCGGGATTGTCAGAGGATTTCGTATATTGGTTATTCTCATGACGGCGTATTCTCACAGAAGGGTAAATGCAGGGATATGAACACGGCAGAGACTTTCCTATTGATGGCGGTCCTCACGGTTCTTCTCGTCCTCGCAGGGAACCTTACCGGGGGGCAGGGGGACAACCCGCCGACGGAGGAGAGAATCGCACGGCTCGAGGAAATGGCATACGGGCAGGGAGCATCACGGTAAATGAAAAAAATCCTTCTCATCACCGCCGGCGTGCTGACGATCGTCGTGCTGGCGGGTTCCCTCCTTCTCTACCTCAACCGTGAAAAAATCGTCACGTACTCAACCGACAGAGCGCTCACGAAGGTCGAGGAGCAGGTCCTCCAGAGACTGCCGGATCAGAGAGCGGTCGATGAGGCGAAAGCGGACTTCCTGAAACTCCACGTACGGCTGCAGTCGGGATCAGTGACGACCGATGAAGTCAAGGGCCTAGCAGGGATGTTCTACAGCAGCTACAGGGAAGGGAAGATCGATTCGCTCAAGGCNNTTGTTCCAGAGGCGGAGAGCCTTCGCAACCTCTTTCGGCGAGGTCGATCCGGCGGACTGCTTCATCGAAAGCGAGGTACGCGCGTCAAGAAGCGACGACACGTCCCTCGAGAACGCGGATGAGCGCCGGGTGTACTCCCTGAGAGGGAGCTCCCCGAGCGAGCAGCCCTTCCCGGCACACTTCGCGACAAGATCTCCCACGATCCCGTGCGCTTCCCGGAACGGGATCCCTTTTCTCACAAGATAATCTGCAAGCTCGGTCGCCAGCAACTGATCGCCGTTCAGCTCGTCCTCGAACCGCCCCGGATCAAAGCTCACCGTCCCCATCATCCGTGCAAGAATATCGAGCGATGCCGTCACCGTATCGGCCGCATCGAAGAGCGGCTCCTTGTCTTCCTGCATATCGCGGTTGTAGGCGAGGGGGAGTCCCTTCATCACGGTGAGAAGCGCCATCAGGTCTCCGTACACGCGTCCCGTCTTGCCCCGTATCAGCTCCGCCATGTCGGGGTTCTTCTTCTGGGGCATGATGCTGCTCCCGGTCGTGAACGACTCCCCGATCTCGGCGAAGTGCCACTCACTCGAAGTCCACATGACCAGCTCCCCGGCAATCCTGCTTGCGTGCATCATCGTGATCGCCGCGGCGCTGATGAATTCCACGAGCACATCCCTGTCGCTCACCGCATCGATGCTGTTGAGGACGATTCCGTCCATCCCCAGCGTGCGGGCCGTCCGGCGCCTGTTGATCGGAAACGAGGTCCCCGCGAGGGCGGCGGCACCCAGGGGGGAGAGGGCGGCCCGCTTCCGGCAATCGAGGAACCGCTCCCTGTCCCGCTCGAACATCTCGACATACGCGAGGAGATGGTGGGCAAGGAGCACGGGCTGCGCGCGTTGAAGGTGCGTGTAGCCCGGCATGATGACATCGCAGAACGCCCGGGCTTTCCCCACGAAGGCCCGCTGGACGGACCGGAGGAGGACGGTGACGCTGTCAATGCTCCCCCGGAGGAAGAGACGGGTATCGAGGGCGACCTGGTCGTTCCTGCTCCGTGCTGTGTGGAGCTTTCCCCCCACCCCGCCCGTCAGTGCGATCAGGCGCTGCTCGACTGCCATATGGATGTCTTCGGCAGTAAACCGTCCGGACCCGCCATCAATGCGGAGCCAGTGTGCCCGGCCGGAGGCCGCCTCGCGGCGAATCGCCCGGAGGGCCCGCGTGATTTTCCGCGCGTCGGAGACGGACACAATTTTCTGGGCGGCGAGCATGCCGATATGCGCAATGCTCCCTTCGATATCCTCGCCCACCAGGCGGCGGTCAATTTCGAGCGATGACGAGAACCGGAGCGCATGAGGATCGAGCGGCTCCCGGAACCGACCCTTCCATTGCTTCATCGGACCGGGACGGATTGCAGGACTTCCTTCTCCGGCTGTTCCTCGAGCCCCGCGGCGACTGCGTTCTGGACCTGGTGGTACGTGCGGACCGGGAGGCCGAATATCTTGATGAAGCCCTCGGACGCCCTGTGATCAAACTGGTCCTCCTCCGTGTACGTGGCAAGCCTGGCGTTGTAGAGGGAAAAGACCGATTTCCTTCCGGCGACACCGATGTTTCCCTTGTAGAGCTTCACGCGCACCGTGCCGGTCACCGTCTTCTGCGTCTCATCCACAAACGCATCAAGCGCATTCTTCAGCGGAGAATACCAGAGGCCGTTATACACAAGATCGGCATACTCCGAAGCGAGCTGGTTCTTCATGTGGAACACCGATTTGTCGAGCGTGAGCCGCTCGAGCTCGGTATGGGCGAAGTGGAGGATCGAGGCACCCGGAGCCTCATAAATTTCCCGTGATTTGATGCCGACAAGACGGTTCTCGACAAGGTCGATCCGGCCCACCCCGTGCGCACCTCCCATGTCGTTCAGTGTGAAGACGAGGCTCACCGGCTCCAGGCGTGAGCCGCCAACCCCGACCGGGATCCCCTCCTCGAAATCGATGTCCACGTACTCCGGCGTATCGGGAGCAAGCTCCGGTGAGATGGAACGCTGGTACGCGTCTGCGGGAGGCTCGACCATGGGATCCTCCAGCACTCCGCACTCTATGCTCGTCCCCCAGATGTTCTCGTCGATAGAGTAGGGGCTTGCCACGGTGGCCGCGACAGGGATGTTGTTCTTCCGCGCGTAGACGATCTCCTCCTCCCGTGACTTGAATTCCCATTCACGCAGGGGGGCGAGGACCTTCAGGTCGGGAGCCAGGGCCGCCACCGAGACTTCAAACCGGACCTGATCATTCCCTTTCCCCGTGCAGCCGTGGGCGACGTGCGTCGCCCCCTCCTTGCGCGCGATATCCACGAGCATCTTCGCGAGCAGGGGACGTCCGAGAGCCGTCGCCATCGGGTACGACTTTTCGTACACCGCCCCCGCCTTCAGTGCGGGCCAGACGTATCCTGTGAGGAATTCTTCCCTCAGGTCCCTGACATAGACCTTGGAAGCCCCCGTGGCATAGGCCTTGGCCTGAACGCCGTTCAGCTCCTTCTTCTGGCCGAGGTCCCCCGTCGCCGCGATCACCTCCGCGTCCTTCCGCTCAATGAGCCATTTGACCATGACCGACGTGTCGAGACCGCCGGAATACGCGACCACAATCTTCGTGGATTTCATTCCTGTCCCTCTATGAGTTTATTCTTGAGAAAATGAAGTACCTGTTTCGTCTTGCGCTGAGAGCTGGGGATGATGAGCAGCGTGTTGTCCCCGGCCACCGTGCCGATCACGTCAGGGTGTTTCTGGACATCGATGAATTCCCCCACCGTGTTTGCACAGCCGGGGAGCGTGTGTACGACAATCATGCCTTCATTGGAATCGATCGAGAGCACTTCCGCATTCACGAGCGGGCGGAGCGCCTGCACTTCCGCCAGGGCCTGCATCGCGTATTGACCCCCGGCCGACGAAACAATCCGGCTGACCCCCAGCTCCTTCATATCGCGCGAGAGGGTCGCCTGCGTGACGTCGCAGCCGCGTTTTTTCAGCTCGCGGCGGAGCACGTCCTGACTCACGATCTGCTTCGTCGCGACGATCTCCTTTATCGCAAAAAGCCTTGCCTGCTTTGTCATTTCAGACCCTCAGACCGTCACCGCTGCCCCCCTCGCCGGCATGGACGAGCTCCGTGCCGATACCGAGGTCGGTGAAGATTTCCAGGAGGATCGAGTGCTTGATCCTCCCGTCGATGAGGTGGACTTTGTTGACACCGGCCCGGAGAGCGGTGAACGCGGAGCGGATCTTCGGTATCATGCCGTTGCTGATGACGCCGTCGGCCATGAGCTTCTCCGCGAGCGATCCGTCCATGCTGGGGACCAGCAAGTCGGCGGCCATGACCCCTTCGACATCGCTCAGGAACACCAGCTTTTCCGCTTTCAGCTCCGCCGCGATCGCGGAGGCGGCGACATCGGCGTTGATGTTGTGCGGCTCGCATGCGTTGTTGACGCCGATCGGGGCGATCACGGGCATGATGCCGTTGTTCAGAAGAAGGTTCAGGTAGACGGTATTGACGCCGGTGATCTCACCGACCAGCCCGAGGTCCACCCCCCCCTCCTCGAATTTCTTCACCTTCAGGACGTGGGCGTCGATCCCGCAGAGTCCCACCGCCTCGCCGTCGTGCCTGTTGATCCTGCCGACGATGTCTTTGTTCGTCTTTCCCGCGAGCACCATCTGGACCACATCCATCATCGGCGCATCCGTGTAGCGCTGGCCGTTCACAAAACGCGATTCGAGTCCGAGCTTCGACGCAATGCCCGTGATCTCTTTCCCGCCGCCGTGGACGATCGCCACTTTGATGCCGATCTTCTTCAGAAGCGTCACATCCTGGGCGAACGTCTCCTTCAGATCGTCGTCCACCATCGCCGCGCCTCCGTATTTCACGACGAACGTCTTCCCTTCGTACCGTGAGATGTACGGCAGCGCTTCGATAAGGACTTCCGTCTTGGCACCGAGAGAGGTGATCATGTCTCAGGTCCGGTAATTCGCATTGATGGCCACGTACTCTTTCGACAGGTCGCACGTCCAGAAGGATGCGCTCCCTTCCCCCTCGTGGAGGCAGACGGTGATCGTGATCTCTTTCCGGCTCAGGATCTTCTTCGCCTCCTCCTCGGAGAAATCGATCGTGTAGTTCCGCCGGAGGATCGGCACATTGCCAAAGAAGATCTCGACCTTTGACGGATCGAAATCGACCCCCGAGTATCCCACGGCCGCCAGGATACGCCCCCAGTTGGCGTCTTCGCCGTTAATGGCTGTCTTGACGAGGTTGGAGTTCGCAATCGCCCGCGCCGCCTTCACGGCGCTCGCTTCGTCCGCAGCCCCCGTGACATTGATCTCGATGAATTTCGTCGCCCCCTCACCGTCCTTCACAATCATTTTCGACAGCGTCACGAGCATCTCCTCGAGAGCTGCATAGAACGCCTCGTAGTGCGGCCCCGCAGCCTCCGTGAACGGCTCAGCGCCCGACTCGCCGTTTGCCAGAACAGCAACCATGTCGTTTGTACTCGTGTCTCCGTCGACGGAAATCCTGTTGAACGAGCGATCGGCGGCGCGGGAGAGGGCCGAGTGGAGGACTGCCGGAGCAACCGCCGCGTCCGTGGTGACGAAAGCGAGCATGGTAGCCATGTTCGGCGCGATCATGCCGGAACCCTTCGCCATCCCTCCCATCGTCACCCGCGTACCGTCCCAGTCGAATTCCAGTGCATGTTCCTTGACAAACGTGTCGGTCGTTGTGATCGCCTCTGCAGCAGCGCCCCCCCCCTCGGGCGAGAGAAACGCCGCGGCTTTCTTAATTCCTTCGGTGATCGTCCCGATGGGGAGGAACTGCCCGATCACTCCGGTTGAGGAAACGAGCACTTCATCACGTCCCACGTTCAACGCCGAAGCGGCGGCCCCGACCATCGCCCAGGCGTCCTCCATCCCGCGGTCCCCCGTGCACGCATTTGCGTTGCCGCTGTTCACCACGATCGCCCGGAATACGCGCGATCGTCCCATCTGCTCCCGCGTGACGAGGACGGGGGCCGCCTGGACCCTGTTAGTCGTGAGGACGACCGCAGCGGAGGCAGGGACATCCGACACCACCAGACAGAGGTCCCTTTTCGACTTCTTGACGCCGCAGTGGATGCCTGCCGCGCGGAACCCCTTCGGGGCGGTGATACCCCCTGGGATCTCCTTCAGGCCCGGAAGAGTGAGATGATCGGCCACCGCTCCCCCGGAATGAATTTGCTCTGATCCGCCCGGAATGACACCCTTCCGGTTGTGTTCCGTGACATTATTCATTTCAGTCCTGTCGCCTCCGGAAGGCCGAACATGAGGTTCATATTCTGGACGGCCTGGCCCGCCGCCCCTTTGACCAGGTTGTCGATCACTGACATGACGATAAGCTGGTTCGTCCGCCCCTCGATCGCAATCCCGATGTCGCAATAGTTCGTCCGCGTCACGGCAAGTATCTGAGGCACCTGGCGGGTGATCCTGACGAACGGGTGTGAGCAGTAAAACTCTTCGTACAGTGTCAGAAGCTCCGCGGCGGTCAACGCAACCGTCAGCGCAGCGTGCGCAGTCGTGTATATCCCCCTCGTAATCGGGATAAGATGGGGGACAAATGACGCCGTCACTGCTGCGCCCGAGGCCTCCGTCAGGACGCTTTCAATCTCGGGAATATGCTGATGCGTTCCGATCTTGTACGCGCGGACATTTTCGTTGATCTCGGCAAAACTCATGTCCACGGAAGCGCTCCGTCCCGCTCCCGAGACCCCGGAGAGGGAATTGATCACAACACCGGCGGGACTAATGATGCCGTGTTTCAACGCCGGGAGGAGCGCCAGGATCGCGCTCGTCGGGTAGCATCCGGGATTGGCGACGAGCTTTGCCGCGGCGATCGTGTCCCTGTTGAGCTCGGGGAGCCCGTAGACTGCGCCGGAGAGGAGATCCGGGGCAGAGTGCTTGCGCCGGTAGTACAGCTCGTAGAGCTCAGCGGACCGGAGACGGAAATCTCCACCCAGGTCGATGATCCTTCCGACCCTCTCTTTCAGAAGCGGGATGATCTTCATCGCTTCGCCGGACGGGAGGGCCACGAACGCAACGTCGATGCCGCCCAATCCCGCAGGGACAAGCTCATCGTACTCGAGGTCGCACTGTCCCGCGAATGCCGGATAGAGGGCATCGACCCTCTTCCCTGCGGACGAGGCTGCGGTCACCTTCTGTACCCGTACCCCGGGATGGGAGGAGAGGATCCTCAGGAGCTCGGCCCCCGAGTATCCCGATGCCCCGATAATTGCTGCGTTCACCACGGCGTTTCCTTCTGCGTGTAATAATTGTTCTTGCATAAATATGCAAAAACATGTATTATTATGCAAGAACTTTTTTCAACATTTTTGGGCCGGGATCCGCCATGACAGAGCAGGCCGGGACAATGCANNCGCGCGACGGGAAGCGGTACCTGGATATGTTCGCCGGGCTCGCCGTGAACGCGCTCGGATACGCCCACCCGCGCATCCTCGAGGCGATACGCTCCCAGGCGTCCCGCTACACCCACCTGTCAAACTATTTCCTGCAGGAGTCGCAGATACGGCTGGCCGAGCTCCTGACGACGCTCTCAGGATACCCGAGGGTGTTCTTCAGCAACAGCGGAACCGAAGCAATCGAAGGGGCGATCAAAATTGCCCGGAAGTGGGGCTCGACCCGGGGGAAGAACGAGATCCTTTCGCTGAGCAATTCGTTTCACGGGCGGACAATGGGGGCGCTCTCGCTGATGGACCGTCCAAAGTACCGGGACGGATTCGGCCCCTTCCTCGACGGATGCCGTGTCCTGCCGTTCAATGACCCGGAAGCGCTCCGGAAATCCGTCAGCCCGAAAACCGCCGCCGTGATCCTTGAATTTATTCAGGGAGAAGGCGGTATCAGGCCGGTCTCGGCGGAGTTTGCGCGCACGATCGAAGAGCTGCACAGGAAATCGGGGTTCCTTCTCATCGCGGACGAAATCCAGTCGGGGGCCGGGAGGACGGGAAAGTTCTTCGGATTCCAGCATTACACGGTCTCCCCCGATGTCGTCACACTGGCAAAACCGATCGGGGGCGGTCTCCCCCTCGGCGCAATACTGGCAACGAAGGATGTCGCGTCGGTCCTCGAGCCGGGGATGCATGGGACGACATTCGGCGGAAACCCCGTCGCCTGTGCGGCCGGGGTGGCGGTGTTGGAGGAAATCGTAGAAAAGAACCTGACCGGGCGCGCCGCGGTACTCGGAGAGAGACTCAGGGATGGACTGAAGGGCCTTGCAAAGGATTTCCCGGTCCTCATCAAGGAGGTTCGGGGTTTCGGACTCATGGCCGGAGCCGAGCTCGACCGGAGCGGAGATGGAATCACGGATGCGATGAGGGAGAAGGGAATACTCATCAACTGCACGGACACGACCGTGCTCAGATTCCTCCCCCCTCTTATCATCGAGCCGCCACATGTGGATGAGACCATCACGACTCTGAGGGGCATTCTCTCCAACGTGAAATAGCACAGCGCGCCATCGCGTCCCCCCCCGGTGCATGCCAGAAATGGCAATTTCCGTTTCTGCAATTGACAAAATGGAGAGTTTGCACCTCTTCATTCCGCATGGATACCCCCCAGGATTGGTCAAAATTGAAGTTATTTCTGATAATCCTCTGGCACGTCAATTGCGCCTCCATGGATGATCCCCCGATCCGCCCTTCTGACATCCAATTGCAGAGGACACATGTTCCCGATAATCGACAAGAAAGTCCTTGCTCCGACAATCACCAGGTTTGAAATCAAGGCCCCCTTCGTCGCGCGGAAGAGGAGGGCGGGTAATTTTGTGATGGTACGGGTCGAAGAGGGGGGAGAACGCATACCGTTGACGATCGCCGACGGGAACCCCGCTTTCGGGACTATTACGCTCATCGTCCAGGCTATCGGCGGAACGACGAAGCTTCTCTGCAGCAAGAACACCGGCGACATGCTCCTCGACGTCGTCGGTCCTCTCGGGAACCCCACTCCGATCGAGAAACATGGCGTTGTCGCCTGCGTTGGAGGAGGGGTCGGTACCGCGGAGCTTTATCCGATCGCAAAAGCCCTCAAGGAGGCAGGGAATAGGGTTCTCACGGTCATTGGCGCCCGTTCCAGAGATCTGGTCATACTCGAGAAAGAGATGGCCGGCTGCTCCGATGAGTCGTTTGTGACCACAGACGACGGAACGTACGGGCGGAAGGGGTTCGTGACCGACCAGTTGAAGGACCTGCTCGACGCTCCGGGGGGCGTGAATGCCGTTTATGCGATCGGCCCGCTCCCCATGATGAAGGCTGTCGCAAACCTCACCCGGTCGTACGGGGTGGAGACGCTCGTCAGCCTCAACACGATCATGGTTGACGGAACCGGGATGTGCGGCGGATGCCGCGTCACGGTGGCCGGCCAGATGAAGTTCGCGTGCGTGGACGGCCCGGAATTCGACGGCCACAAGGTGGATTTCGACGAGCTGATGATGCGGAACCGAACCTACGTTGACCTGGAAAAGATCTCGGACCAGAAACATGTCTGCAGATTGACCGGCGCGAGCCAGGAGGCGGCATCATGAGCACGAACAACCCCCTGAAGCCGTCGCAGCGGATGAAGATCCCCCGCCAGGAATCCATCGAACAGGCGGCGGACCTGCGGAGCATCAACTTCCTCGAAGTGTCATATGGCTTCGACGAGGAGCGGGCGATCCAGGAGAGCCAGCGCTGCCTGGAATGCAAGCAACCCTACTGCACGGACGGGTGTCCGGTGGGAATCGACATCCGGGGATTCATCGACCTGGTGGTTCAGAAGGACTATGTCGGAGCCGTTCGAAAGATACGGGAGGCAAACTATCTTCCCGCCATCTGCGGCCGGGTCTGCCCGCAGGAATCCCAGTGCGAATCCCTCTGCGTGATGGGGAAGAAGCTGAGTCCGGTGGCCATCGGGAAACTNNCGGAAAAGCGCCGGGAGAAAGTGGCAATCGTCGGATCCGGACCGTCGGGACTCACTTGTGCAGCGGAGCTGGCGCAGAAGGGATACCAGGTGACCATTTTTGAAGCCCTCCATGCGGTCGGCGGAGTCCTCAGGTACGGGATCCCGGAATTCCGCCTCCCCAAGGAGATACTCGATCTGGAGACGAACCGGATCAAGGCGATCGGAGTGGAGATCTACACGAATTTTGTCGTGGGGAGGACGGCCACGATCGACGAGTTGTTCGACGAATGGGGATTCAAAGCCATATTCCTCGGGACAGGCGCCGGGACGCCGACGTTCATGGGTATTCCGGGGGAGAACCTGAGCGGAGTTTATTCGGCGAACGAGTTCCTCACGCGCGTCAACCTTATGGGAGCCTACAAGTTTCCCCAGAACGACACGCCCATACGCGTAGGGAAGGCAGTCGGGGTGATCGGAGGCGGGAACACCGCGATGGATGCGGTACGGACATCCAAACGGCTGGGGGCGGAAAAGGCGTACCTCATCTACAGGAGGTCCCGGGAGGAGATGCCCGCACGCGAGGAAGAGATACACCACGCCGAGCAGGAAGGGATTGAATTCCTCCTCCTGACCGCCCCCTTGCGCATACTCGGGGACAAGAACAACTGGGTCTGCGGTATGGAATGCCAGAAGATGGAGCTGGGAGAACCGGATGAATCCGGACGCCGGAGGCCGGTCCCCGTAAAGGGTTCCGAGTTCACACTCGAGCTGCAAACGGTCATCGAGGCGATCGGGCAGAAACCGAACCCGATCATTCAGGCGACCACCCCCGGACTCGAAACAGGCAAACGGGGGACCGTCGTCACGAACGAAAAGCAGAAGACGAGCCGTGAGGGGATATTCGCAGGCGGGGACCTTTCACGCGGGGGGGCCACCGTGATACTGGCGATGAAAGACGGAAAGACCGCGGCGGCGGCGATACACGAATACCTGAACACGGTTCATACCGCGGCGTAGATCGAAGAGTCCGCCGCCAATAAAAAAGCCTCCGCTATCAACGATAGAGAAGGCTTGTGAATGAACCCAGGATTCATTCTAAACCTGCTGCATTGCTCACGAAGAGGCAAATCTTCAGGTTACAGAAGTGGAAATATATGCCAATGGGCGGGATCAGGCAGCTAGATCTTGCGGCAGGAGATCGACAGCACAGAAGGCGTTGGTCTTACCTGAAAATGGGCGGGGCTGTCAGATCTGACGAGAGGGAAACCGGGTGTAGTTGCCGATGGAGACGGAACGGGAGGTGAGGCCCCGGGCCCAGGCAATGCCGAGCTCGCTGAAGAAGCTCCGCTCGTGGACGGCCACACTCATGTATTCATCCAATCCCCGGACGCGGTGAAACATCCCTTTTGTCCCCGGGGGGTACATCTCCCAATCTTCGACGACCGTGACGCTTGACTCAGGAATCACGCCGATTTCCGGGGAGCTGTCGTGCATGGCGTTCACCGTCAGAGTGTGCGCTCGTGCGAGCTCCGGAGTGCACAGGGGTTCCCTCCCCTCCCGGAGGGCGAGCACAAAATCCCTGAATCCCTCGTAACGCCAGTTGTCATGAACGAGGTTGTCGAATTCCTCAGTCTTACCGTCGCCGTACCTGATTAAGGTCTTCCCGTTGTCCGTCTGCCAGTACGCAGTGCCTCTCTCGCACTCCAGCCGCATCCGGGGGCCGTTTTCTCTCCCGTTCGCATGCGTGAATATCACGAATGCGCTGCTCCCTCCGGTGGTCGCGAATCGCAGGAGCGCCGTGTCGGGACCCTCGATCCTGTTCGCCCTGTAGAGCTCGGCCCGGATCTCCGTCGGGTTCTCCGCCTTCCCCGCTGCGGACGAACAGAGGTAAAGGGCGTTCATCAGGTAATGCGCATGGGCGTTGTTGGCGGGGCTGTCGAGGATCCACTCCTCTCCCACGCGCAACTTCCCCGCCCATTCGTTCCTGCGGTAGTAGGTTTCGCTCCGGGGCCAGCCGCACACCAGCGTGAGGAACCGGACCTTCCCCAGCTCCCCGCCGCAGATGCGCGACTTGAGCTTCTGTATTGAATTGCTGTAAATGTGCTGGAAGCCGACTGCGACGCTCCGCCCGGTCTCTTTCTTTGCCTCGATAAGTTTGTCAACTTCCTGCACGGTCGCCGCAACAGGCTTCTCACAGTAGACATGCAGCCCTGCACGCATGGCAGCAATACTGACGGGGACATGCATCCCTATCCCGATGGGAACGGTGAGAACGTCCGCCGTGCCGGCTCCCTCCGAGAAGAACTGCCCGACGCTGTCGTACAGCGTGCAGCCCCGGGCGAGGAGCTCGCCGGCAAGCTCCGGCCTCTGTTTCCTGTCGCTCTCGAGCGCAACCACCCCCACAAGCGTCGCCAGCCCCTGCGCCGCGATCCAGTCCACCGCTTTGAGGTGAACCAGGCCATACCCGCCGAGGCCGATGACAGCGAAACGCAATGGTTCCAATGGTGGTCCGCTCACTTAATGCGCCCGAGCTTCTTTTCAGCCTCAGGTCCCGCCTCTTCGACGCTTTTATGCTCCCTGTCAAGCCGGCCGAACCTTGATGAAGGGACCTTCCCGGCCGGATTATGGAGGTACGTGTCAACCCCGCGGCAGAGATATGTTGTGAAGTACGGGTTGACGGCAAGGTCGCATTTGACGACAGTGCTCGAGTACCGGATCGTGAGGCCCGCACGGCGGCGAGATGAATTATTTGCAGGCGAGCCATGGACGAGCTTGTCGTCATGGAGAGACACCTGCCCCGCCCGAAGATTGAGCGAGACCGCGGAATCTTCCCGGAACTGTCCCTGCTCACATTCGAGAGTAAGCACGGAATCTGTACCGGAGGAACGCGAATGCTTCAGGAGCCCCGCCCTGTGCGACCCGGGGATGACCTGCATCGCAGCGTTCGCCTCGTCCACGTCCTCGAACGCGACCCATACTGTGGCGGAGATCTTGGGTTCGAGCGGCCAGTAGTAGGTGTCCTGGTGCCAGCCGACGGTGGAACTGCTGCGGGGCGGCTTGATGAAGAAGTTGGATCCCCAGAGATAAAAATCCGGGCCCAGGATGTCTTCCACATAGTCGAGGATGGTGCCGTTCATGCATATATCGTAGAGGAAGCGGCTGCTCTCATGCCACTCCCGTATGTCCTTTGCATCCTCACCGGGATGGAGGAGCTTCATCAGTTCGCTCAACCCCTCGTTAAGATCCTTCACCTGTCCCGCATCGAACACGGGGGGCAACCCGATAAGGTACCCCTTCTCTTCATAGAATTTCCTCTGTTGCTCCGTCAGCCGCTTCCCCATGATCGGACGCTCCACTGTTAACGAAACAGCCCGTACTTTTTGACATGCCGGTATGCCATGTAACCGACGGCGCCGGTCTCCACGGCCCCCAGCACCATCTGAAAATAGCTCAGGTTTTTCTGACTTGCCCACTGCAGGCGGAGAGGAGACATGAGGTCCGCGCGAGGCTCAAGAACTCCCCCGATGAATGAGCCCGCGCCGGGGAATCCGCCCCCCGCGAACATCAACGCGGGATCGCGATATGAAAGTCCGGTCCCGACCGATGATGGAAAAAGAAACGTTGCCCGGCCGAGGGACAGGCCGGGATCCAGCAATATGATCCTGTTCGACTGAGCGGTGTCAGTAAGAACCGCCCCCGGGTGTACCTGACCCTTCACAGCAAAAGCCGATGTGATGAACAGGAGAGCGAGGGTGACAACGCCCCGGATTCGCATGAGTAAATGTACGCCGCGAACAGGGGATAATCAAGCAGCGGTCAGGCGGATTGCTTCGTGGCGCCTACGGCGCCACTGCTAGTGACTGCCACTCGCAATGACAGACGATGCAATCACGCATCTCTTCACTTTAGAGCCAGGACGACGACGGAACATGGCGGGAGCTTAACGTGCAACGTCGTGCCGTCAAGCCGGGCTCCCCCGAATTCCGCCGGTTTCACCCGGGCCGGGTCATCGAACGTGTTGTGATCCTGAACCTTCCCGGAAGCGAGTACGCGTCCGCTCACCGATGTGAATGCCGCGCCATGAATTTCAACAACCACGTCCTGTGATTGGCCCATATCGATGTTCACGAGCGAGACGTGCGTGGCGCCGCTCCTGTCGCGCGAGGCAGAGACGGAGACCGCGGGGAGGGATTTCTCCCCCATGGCATACTTGCTCCCCGCAACGGTCACCGGAAGCAGGAGGGCGTCATGGTGCACCGCGTACATCTCCATGACGTGGTAGGTGGGCGTCACGATCATCCGCTCCCCCTCCGTCAGCACCACGGCCTGCAGGACGTTTACGGTTTGCGCGAGGTTTGCCATCCGTACCCGGTCGCAGTGGTGGTTGAAAATATTCAGAGTCACCCCGGCGATCATCGCGTCGCGCATGGTGTTCTGCTGGTAGAGGAACCCGGGGTTCGACCCCGGCTCCACATCATACCATCCCCCCCATTCATCCACCACCAGCGCGATTTTTTTCTGCGGATCGTACTTCTCCATGATCGCCGCGTGCCGCTGCACGAGATCCTCCATCTCGAGCGCGCGGCGCATCGTCTCAAAGTACTCCGCTTCGGTGAATTCCGTGGCCGAGCTCTTGTGGTTCCAGTCGACGGCATAGTGGTGGAGCGCGATCCCTTCGATCAATCCCTGCGGGATGTCACGCATCAACACCTCCGTCCAGTGGAAGTCGGAGGAACCGGCGCCCGAGGCAATCCTCCAGAGGGATCCTGCTTTCCAGGAGGAAGGGATGAATGTCGCAAACGTTTTGTAGACGTTTGCATAGTATTCTGCGGTCATGTTTCCGCCGCACCCCCAGGCTTCGTTTCCGACCCCCCAGAATCGGACCTTCCACGCCTTATCCCTGCCGTTCTCTTTCCTGAGGGCGGACATGGGGCTGACACCGTCGAAGTTCACGTACTGCACCCACTGGGCGAAATCCTGTACCGTCCCGCTCCCCACGTTACCGGTGATATATGGCTCCGCCCCGAGCTGCTCGCAAAGATCAAGGAACTCGTGGGTCCCGAAGCTGTTGTCCTCCGTGACGCCTCCCCACCAGCTATTGACCATCGCCGGTCGTTTCGTCCGGGGACCGATGCCGTCTTTCCAGTGGTAGGTGTCGGCAAAGCAGCCGCCGGGCCAGCGAAGGTTCGGGATCCTGAGTTTCTTGAGCGCCTCGACCACGTCGTTGCGGATCCCCCGGGTATTGGGGATCTTCGTGTTCCCCTCCCCCACATAATATCCTCCGTAGATGCACCTCCCGAGGTGCTCGGAGAAGTGCCCGTAGATGTTCCGGCTGATCGTGTCCTTCGCCAGATCGGCGTTAATGACAACCCGGTTCTGGCACGCAGCCGCGGCCGGGAGGAGAATCAGGAGGACCGGCAGAGCATTACGGAGGGTCCGGCCGAGACGTCGAATCAGAAATCGCATTTGAGTTTCCTCGTTCGTTGNNCTTGAACCGAATATGCGTAAATTTCACTCCGTTCTTCTTTCCCGAACTCCCCGGAAGGCCACAACGATGAAGCCGCTCGTCCTGCTCCTCGCCATCGCACTCCTCCGCCCTTCTCCGGAGGCGGCGGCGCAAAGATCATTCACTGTGCGGAGCGGCGACACAGAGATTTCGGTCTCTTCGAACGGCGAGATCGCCGGAATCCGGAAGAGGAGCGGTCCGTGGAACAAACATGTACGGGGGGTGACGGTCCTGGACAGCTCGATCCAGGTCGGGGAGGCCCGTGTGATTGAGACACGCGACCGCGGGGTCCAGGTTAGAAGAGATTTTGCGAGGGAGGGAGGAAGGCTCCGCCTTTCGGTCGTCGATCGATTCACGCCGGAGACGTCATCGATCCGGTGGGACGTGGAGATCGAAGGGGGAACGGAGCCCTGGTCGACCGGGATCGGCACCCTGATGGTCTTCTCCGACACGGCGGGGGCACGATTCTGGACGACGTGGGGAAACCCGGATCAGTTGAGTCCCGCCGAGCCGGGGACACATCCCGACGTCTGGCACAATCCTTTCGATACCCGCCCTTTCCGGAACATGCACCTGATCTACGGCGGACATTTCGCCAAAGGGGCGGGATATTCGGTCCCCGTCTTCAGTGTCATGTACCCGGGGGAACTGGCGGGGATCGGACTCGCGATGTCTCCCGGTGACCCCCTGCTTGACCTCCATATGGTGACGACCAGCGGTGGAGAGGTGCTGCAGCGGCGGAATTTTAACAGACTCGAGTCAGGGAAGACCGTGAAGTTTACGATGCATATTTTCCTGCATGAAAGCGACTGGCGCGCCGTCGTCTCGTTCATGGCCGGNNGATCGATGCGGGGAAGTACCGGAAGATGGGGGGAATCGTCAACTGGAAGGCATCATTCGATTTCAGCTACATGGGGATGTTCATCCCTCCGGTCCCGAGCGATACGACGCCGTGGAAACGTTTCGACGCGACATCGGGGGGAGACCCGGTCCCGGGGCAGAAAACGTACACGACAATCGCACGAATGGCGCGATACGCGTCACGGATGAAAGCGCTCGGGTTCTCGACCCTGAACTATTTTAACATGACGGAATTCGGAGGGTTTTCCGAATGGGGTAAGACCGTTGCGTATCCGGACCCTCACGCCACCGGAACCGATGACGTCTGGCTGAACCCCACGGCATTCCTCTACGACAATTTCCCCGGGGCACTCGTCTTCGGGGTCGTTGACGACACCGGCTGGCACAAGAGGAGCGCCGAACAGCTCATGCAAATGAAGGTCGCGTTCCGCGACCTGCCGTTCTGGACGTGGGGAGGAGCGATCATCACCGACGTGGGGGACCCCATGTATGCCCGCTTTCTCCTGAACCAGGCGCGCCTCCATGTGGAGAAATTCCCCGACGCCCAGGGGATCGCGATCGACCGTTTCGACTGGCTGAATGAATACAACTGGCATGCCGACGACGGGAAGACCTGGGTCGGCGGGAAGCCGGTCCGCGCGCTGCTGAACTCGTACAGGGAGTTTATCCCCCGGCTGGCCAGGATAATGCACGACGGCGGGAAAGTGATATTCTGCAATCCGCACATGAACCGTCTGGAACTCATGGAGTGGATGGACGGCGTGTACAATGAGTTCGGCCAGATTGGACACGACCTCAATCTCTCGTCGTTCCTCACGTTCTACAAGCCCCTGATCTGCTGGACGCCGGACAGGGAGACGGTCATGAAATCCCCGGACGCGTTCTTTCAGAGACATCTCCTGATGGGGGCGTTTCCGACCGCTCCGTATCCCGGGAACGACCATACGATAGGGCCGGATCCGGACGTTGAGCGCCGCTATCTGGACTACGGTCCCATGTTCAACCTGATGCACGGACGATCATGGGTCCTCATTCCCGGTGTAGCAGAAGTCGCCGGAGGGAAGGCGCTCTGCAACGTGTTCCGGACGGGAACGCGGATCCTCGTCCCCGTTGTAATGGGGACGTCCGATACCGTCACCGTGCGTCTCAGACACTGCGGCGAACTGGGGCTCACCGCATCACTCCGGGTGGAAACCTGGTATCCGGGAAAGGAACGGCCCGTCACAGGGCGAGTCGCCGTGACGGGGGACGAGCTGAAACTGAGCGTGCCTCTGGAAAGGGGTTGTGCCTTTCTCGTGTTCTCGCGCTGAAGGTGGAGCGCCCTCACTCATCTGCGGGTGCCCTCATGCGGTCCAGCCCGAATTCCCTTATGATGTCGGCGTACGTCTCAAGGCGCACACCCTTGTCCTTCAGGAGCTTCTGGAATTCGGGAGAGGTCAACGCACGGAGCTCGGCCTGACGATGAGCGCTCATTTTTACCGGGCCGAAGGGATTCAGGTCGACGAGAGCGTCCATCTCGGGGCTCTCCAGTCCGACATGGAATACCAGCAGCCTGACCGGACCCCCCGCAACAGATCCCGCCAGACGGAGGAGGGTGTCTTTCTTCGCTTCCGCCGGTACGGCATACCACCCCTGAAGATCCTCTTCCCGGAAGTAGCGCGAGATGCCGAGCCTGTATTCACGCGCCAGTCTCTCGACAATCCTTCGGAGTTCCGGGGTACTCACCGCCGCGCTCATGTGGTAGTCGAGATAATCGATCTTCAGGCCGCACCGGAGCGCGCGCCCGATCTGTGCCCTGAGCTCCCGCTCCACCTCGGCCGGATCCGGGCTGTGTGCGAAGAGCGCGGCACGCGAGGGGAAGAAGAACCCCTCGCTGTCGACAAGGCTGGGGACCGCACTCCTCCCCGCAACGGGCCCCCAGCGATAGTTCTTCCATTCGGCGTTCAGCGTGAGATGGACGCCGACAGAGATCTTTTCTCGCCCTCGAAGGATCTCCACCGCCTCCTGGTACCAGGGACACGCGAACATAACGGACACGGAGACCGGCATGCCTGTCCCGATGACCTCCCGGATCGCCATATTGACGGCGTGGCACATGCCGGCATCGTCACAGCGGATCAGCATGGCGCTCCGCTCAGCCGACCCCCCTCCCCCCCGGCAGATCGCCGGCGGACCGGAGGCGGAGAGGAACAGAAGGAGGAGAGAGCAGAACCAGAGGCGGATACGTTGTGCGTCCATGGCGAAGATCTCCTTTGAGAAGAGGTTGAAACTGTATCGGGAGTTGCCTAGATTGAACTGGCAGTCATTCCGTCGCAGGAAAGCACAGGACCGGGGACATGGGAGTCAGAACCGAAACATTGCCCAGCGGTGTCGGGTTGATCGAAATCAGAGGATCGCTCCTTTCGGATGAGGAGGTGGCAGGCATGCGCCGGGCAATTGCGGAGTTCGTGGACCGCCGCTGGCGGAGGCTGCTCATCGACTTCAGCGAAACGAAGTACCTGAACAGCACGGCAGTCGGCGTCCTTGTCGGGGCCCACACAACCTATGCCAAGCGGGAATGGCAACTCAAGCTCTGCTCCATGAACAAGCATGTTCATGTCATATTCGCCATCACCAACCTGATGAAGATCTTCTCGGTCTACGACACGAGAGACGAGGCACTCAAGAACTTTTCGAACGAGGGGGGGGCGCAATAACAGAGTCAGTATTTCAGGTACTCGCCCGCCTTCACCGGTGATTCCGGACCCACCCTCCGCATGTCGTTTGTTCATTCCGTCACACTGCCGGACTGTCAGCAATCTGATCGAACTGCTCCGCACAGAGGAAGAGTCCGCGCGGGATATGAAAACACCCTTTCCATTTCCCTCCTTTCAGCGGAGTGAGCACGTCACCCCTCCGGTCCAGGTACCCGAACCATTCTCCGTATCCGGGGTCGGGGAAATGCGCCCAGGTGTACTCGTGGACTCTCCTGAGCCACTCCAGGCATTCTTCGCGGCCGGTGAACCGGAACCCCATCGCCAGAGCGACGAGCGCCTCCATGTGAACCCACCAGAATTTCTGGTCCCATTCCAGTTGCTGCGGCGGTTTTCCCTCCGCATCGCAGAACGCGAATATGCCACCGTACTTTTCATCCCAGCCGAACCGGAGCGTGCTCAGAAGCGTGTCAACGGCAGTCCCGATGAGCTGCCGGTCACCCGTCCTGAGGGCTGCATCCATCAGGAACCATGTCCCTTCTATCCCGTGTCCCGGGTTGATGACACGCCCTTCAGAACAATCGGCGTGCCGCCCGTCGGGGGTGACGAGCTCGAAGAATATGCCCCGGGTTCCGTCAAGGAACAGGCCCGTCATCTCACGGACGCACCGTTCGATCGCGGCACGGACTTCTTCCGGAGTGAGGAGCCACTCCATCTCCGGTACGAGATTAATGAGTATCATCGGGATGGCAAACGCCCGGAGCGGCCTGGTACCGGGGACACTCTTCGAGTATTTTCCTTTCGGGTTCTCCCTTCGCGCGAGTATGTTGCGGTAGGTCTTCAGCGCGATGCCCGCCGCCTCTTCGTCGCCTGAGGCGCGGGCGTACTGGCTGAACGCCATCGCGGCAAAGCAGTCCGAGAAGATGTTATAGGGCTGAACCAGCGGCGAGCCGTCACGCGTCAGGGCGAAATACCAGTTCCCNNGAGTAGAGCCAGACCTGGCGGCACTGGGGCCAGATGAACTTGTCCGTGTCGTACACAGACCCTTCCCGCGCGAGGCAACTGAAGAATCCGCCGTCCCGGGTATCCAGCGAGTGCCTCTCCCAGAACGGCAGCACGTCATCGAGAAGGGCTGTCCTGTACTGCCGTCCGAGCATCCTGAAATCGGTCACGGAGGGTTTCATTGGTGGAATGTCCTCTGATGGAGTGTGTGGCCGGAATGTATAAATCAACGATACAAAAATAAAGGAGAGGGTGCGAGAATGCGTTGAATATTGCCCGAAAGAGCCCTACCTTCTCACCGATGCCTCCGCTATCTCAAAAACGACTGAAGCTGATGGCGCTCGCGCGGGAAGCGGGCGACCGCTCGTACGATGCGGAAACAGAGATCTGCCTGATCAGCCGCGACACGCTCTGGTACGCCGCGAGCCTCCTTTTTGACGACTCTCCCGCGCGGAGGGCACTGGGGCAGACTCTGGCCGGAAAGCTCCGGAGCGAAGACGGGACACACACACCTGCGACGATGCTCGCAATGGTCCACGGAATGCCGGAGCTTCTTTCGCCGGAAACGCGCGAGCATCTCGTTGCCGAGACCGGACGTGAGCTCGTCCATGCGGCCGAGGTCCAGTGGAGGGACGGCAACGTCAACCATCCCCTCGGCGCCTACTGCACCCTGATACTCGGGGGAGAGATCACGGACGCTCCATGGGCGACCGATCTCGGACTGCGGAGACTCCGTGAATTCCAGCGTCTGACCGGCGACCGCCGGTTCCGACTCCGGCGGCAGGCGGAGATGTCGGAATACAACAGCCCGACGTACACCGCACTCGACCTGCTCTTCCTGGCGCTCATCGCCCACTACGCCCGGGGGATCGAGGCGCGAACACTCGGGCTTTTCCTGGAACAGCGGCTGTGGCTCGACGTGGCACTCCACTTCCACGCCCCGAGCGGACAGTTCGCCGGTCCCCACTCCCGCTCGTACCAGGACGATTCGACGGGAGGGTATTCCGCGCTCCACACGGTTCTTTTCGCCGCATCAGACCGGGAGTTGTTCCTTGCCCCGGAGATCTGCGTGCGGTTCAACCACCCTTCGTCGCTGCTCCAGTGCGCCCTCACCGCCCTGGTACCGACACACTGCACCGACGACGCGTTGCGGCTCGCCTGGGAGAAGCCCCTCCCGTTCCTGATGCAGAAGACCACCTACTGCGAACAATACCATGAAAACAGCTGGCGCACCGGAGAAGACGGGAGGAAATATTTCGCGTTCGACGATGAAGTCTACCCGGGCGGACTGCGAGAGCTCACCACATACATGACGGAGGAATTCGCGCTCGGAACGGCTTCACTCCCCTATGTCAACGGCGGGCACGCCGACGGCGTGACGTTCAGGATCCGCAGGTCTTCCCGCGTGAGGGGGATGGGGGACTTCCGCTCCGCATACACACGGGGCGTGTACAACGGGGCTCTTGTCGGCCAGAGGAACCGCTGCCATCTCACCGGAACGGAGATCGACGAAAGCTACCTTTACGAGGAGGGACGATGCGCCACGATCCAGCACCGTGACCGGGCAATCGTCATGTATGCGCCGAAGCGCTCCGGGCACACCGGCGTAAAGAGCTTCCGGCTGGACCTGATATTCAGCCACCATGTCCCGTTTGATGATCTCCTCCTGGACGGAGTGACGGTCACGACGTTCCCCGCACGCGCGAAGGCGGGGGCGCGACTGTATTTCCGCGATCACGGTACATACGGCGCCGTGATCCCCCTGGGGCCCGTACCGGCGTCGGGGGACGCCCCCGTGTCACTCCACGCCGCGAACGACCACCTGATGTATTCGCTGTCAAGCTATGATGGACCCGCAAGGGATTTCTCGCGGCAGGAGATCGCCGGATGGCGGACCGGGTTCGCCCTGCAGCTTGCGTGCGCGACGGAATTCCCTTCGTTCGCCTCGTTCATCACGTACGCCGGACTCCTGCGCACCGTCGAATCGGGCGACGCCGGCGGCACGCGAAATGTGGTTTTTTCGGGCCCGGGCGGAACGCTCGCCGCCGCGTATGATCCTTCCGCGGAGCGCTTTCTCTCGCGGACATGGAACGGGAGCAAACAATGCGTCGAGCACCTCCGGATCGAAGGAGGCGCCCAGGGCCTTCCGCTCGTCACGCCGCTCACGATTTTCGGGAGTGAAGCGATGCAGCAGAACACGTGAGGACATCCGGAACCGGACACATGCGACGGACACTCGAGGGGTACCTGTTCGTCTCCCCATGGCTCGCCGGGTTCATACTCCTGACCGCGGGGCCGATGATCGCCTCGCTGTATATCAGCGGGACGTCCTGGACGATGCTTTCCCCCCCTGTCTGGGTCGGTACGCAGAACTATGCACGGCTCCTGGGGGACGATCAGAGGTTCGGCCTCAGCCTCATGAACACGCTCACCTATGTCGCTCTTGCGGTCCCCATAGGGCTCGCCGTATCACTCCTCATCGCGCTCCTCCTCAACCGTCGGGTCCCGGGGCGGGGACTTTTCCGCACGCTCTTCTTCCTCCCCTCAATCACAAACCTCGTCGCGGTGTCGCTCCTCTGGATGTGGGTTCTGAACCCCGAGTACGGGCTGCTGAACGGCGCTCTCCGGATGGCGGGGATCGACGGCCCGCTCTGGTTCCAGAGCGAACAGTGGGCGAAGCCGGCGCTCGTCCTCATGTCGCTCTGGGGGACGGGAGGCACGATGATCGTGTTCCTTGCCGCATTGCAGGGGATCCCCGGAGAACTCTACGAAGCCGCCGAGCTCGACGGCGCGGGGACGCTCGGCAAATTTGTTCATATCACGCTCCCCATGATCTCCCCCGCTTTCCTGTTCAACCTGATCGTGGGGATCATCGGCTGCTCGCAGGTGTTCACACAGGCCTATGTCATGACCGGCTCGGCCCAGCCCGGCACCGAAGGGGGACCGAACAATGCGACGCTGTTCGTTGTCCTGTATCTCTACAAGAAAGCATTCCAGGAATTCTCCATGGGGTACGCCGCATCGATCGCGTGGGTGCTCTTCTTCCTCATACTCGTGGCGACCGTCCTGCAGATGAAGCTTGCCAGGCGATGGGTCTTTTACGAGGCGGAACAACAATGAGGCTGAACGAACGCTCGCAGATGCCCCTTCTTGCGGGGATCACGCTCCGCTACGCGCTCACATATGCCGCGCTCATGCTCCTGGGGGCGCTTTTCCTGATCCCGTTCCTCTGGATGCTCTCCGTCTCGCTGCAGGACGCACAGGGGATGTTCGCCCTGCCGTTCCGCTGGATTCCCGACCGGCCCCGCTGGGAGAACTACGGCACGGCTCTCTCCGCCATCCCATTCGGACGTTACCTCTTCAACACGTCGGTGATCACCGCCTCTGTTCTCGCCCTCACGCTCTTTTCCTGCACGCTGGTCGCGTACGGGTTCGCCCGGCTCCGGTTCCCGGGGAGGGACATGCTCTTCGCCGTGTGCATTGCCACGATGATGCTCCCGGGACAGGTGACGATGATACCCCTGTACATGGCGTACGCCAGGCTCGGCTGGGTGGACACGTACCTGCCGCTCATCGTCCCCTCCCTCTTCGGCTCCCCGTTCTACATATTCCTCCTGCGGCAGTTCTTCCTGACCATCCCGCGCGAATACGACGAGGCGGCGCTCCTTGACGGCGCGGGACGGCTCCGCATCTACTGGAGCATCGTCCTCCCGCTGGCGCGACCGGCCGTCGCCACCGTGACCCTGTTTTGCTTCATCGGCACGTGGAATGATTTCTTCGGCCCGCTCATCTATCTGAACTCTCCTGAAAAAGCGACGCTCACGCTGGGGCTGAACATGCTGAAATCGCAGGTCATCGGAAGCGGGAGCGTGCAGTGGCACATATTGATGGCGGCGTCCGTGCTCGTCATGCTGCCGAACATCATCGTCTTTTTCATTGCACAGAAGCAGTTCATACGCGGCATACAAATCGGAGGCTTGAGGGGATGACCCCACGGGCTCAATGGCTCGCCGCGGCAGCACTGGTACTCGCTTCCTGCGGCACCGGCGACAGGAAGACGGAGGTCGAATACAACTGCCCCGCCAATGCACTGGAGATCGAAGTGCTCCAGCGGGAGATCGCCCGGTTTGAAGCGGATTCCGGGATCAGGATAAGGCTGAACCCCTTCTCGGGGCAGGACAAACTCTACGCGATGATGGCGGCGGGGAAGGCCCCCGACATATTCTACACGAACAGCACGATGCGCGACCGGATGGCGGCCGAAGGGCGCATACTCGACCTCCGCACCGTGAGCAAGGGGGACTCGTTACCCGGGAGGCTCTGGCCCCATGTCATACGTAACGGGACGTCGGCCGACGGGGGGTGGTACAGCCTCGGAAACTGGGAATTCACATGCGGGGTCTATTACCGGAAGGACCTGTTCCGGGAGGCGGGGCTCAACCCGCCCGACTCTTCATGGACCTGGGACGACATGGTGAGCCTCGCGCGGAAACTGACCCGCCCCGCCCGTGCGGACGGGAGAGGGGGACGGTACGGGATATTTATCGGCAGCCACTTCGTGGAAGCGCTCGAGCTGATGACCGGTGCGGACCTCCCGGGGGAGATGCTCACCTTGAGGATCCCCGCGGAGTCGGCCGATCTCTACCGGCGGTATGTTGCGCTGATGGACGAAGGGATAATGCCCGATCTACTCAGGATGCAGGCCATGGGGATGCAGCCCGCACAGTTGTTGCAGAACGGAAAAGTGGCCATGCTCGTTGAAGCCGTCCCGAACCAGTCACTCATCGAAGCGATGACGGAGCCGTGGGGAGTGGCCCCCCTGCCGCGATTCCCCGGAAAAAAGCCGGCATATTTCCGGTCCGCGAGCGGCGGGCTCTCTCTCTCCGCCTCCACCCGGGACCCCGGCGCAGCGTGGAAAGCGCTGAAATGGATCGTGACGGAAGCAAGCACATACCAGCCGAACCCGGTCCTCAGGGACGTCGATTTCACGGGGGGATGGGAAAAGAGGTACCCGCAGCTCCTGGGGAGCGGATTCCGTCAGGTGTGGGATCTGAGCCTGGAGCACAACGGAGGCGACCCCAGGTTCTTCGTCCGGTTCTCGAGCTGGACGTCCGGCCCCATTCTCGAACGCCTCCAGCCTCTCCTGGACCAGGTCTGGGCGCGGAAGAAACCGGTGGATTCCCTCCTCGCGGCCGTGCCGGCGATCAACAGTGAAGTCCGCCGGGAACTCGCGGCCACCTCAGCAACCATGACGATGAAACCGGAGTTCAGGGAGAAGATCGAACAGGCGCTCAAGGAGATGCATGACCACTCCGCGTTTTGAGAAGACTGGAGGAGGCGACGGGAAGGTATTCATCGGCGGCGAGTGCATCGCCGAGATCGCCGCGATGTCCCTCGCGAACCTCCGGCTCGGACCCGGCGGTGGCACAATTATCGGATGCGATGTCACGCTCCCGCTCTTCTGGCGGCAGTACGCCCACCATGAAGACCCGCGGAGGAACGGCGGGAGCCTGGCACAGGTCGATCAGGTCGCCGGAGAAACCGGAAAGCTCCTCCTCAGGTGCACGGGGACAAACCACGGGGGTGAGATCGTTTCGACGTTCACCGTCGGTTTTTCGGAGGATCAATCCACCGGCGGATACGCCGTCGACATCCATGCCCTCCTCGAAGTCGCCCCCGGAAAAACATGGGGTGTGACGCACAATCCAAGTCACGGGGAGCTCGAGTTCTGCAACATATGGCCGGAAGGGACATTCAGGCCGCACGGGAAGAAATCCTACACACAGTGCTTCGTCCAGAGGGGCGGGACTGTCACGTTGATTCCGCATACGCATCTTGAGTCTTCCGACAAGCATAACATCCTGATGCGACGCGGCGACCGGTTCGGGTGGCTCCTGGAAGAGGAGAACCCGGTTATCGAGTTGCTCTCGGACTCCGGGGTAAGCGCGGGGCTCTGTTCATACATGTGGGACGCGCATTTCGGCTACCGGACGTGCCATGCGCCGGGCGGAATGATGCTCGAAGCAGGATCCCGTCACGAAGCATCGGTACGGATCACGCGGATAGCGCGGGCGGAGGGAGAAGCGCTCATGGAAAAAGGCGTACGGGCGGGTACCGCGGAGGCCGCGCGCACACCTGTCTACATGGACGGCACCAACACGTTCCGCGAGACGTTCCTCTCTCTTCCGGACCGGGAACAGACCGCCTGGCCGTGGACATTCGAGGCAACGGGCGCAGACCCGGCCGGCACAGCGGGGACGTTGGACAGGACGAGGGGGTATGATGACACGAGTTCTCTCCGGATAATTTCGGAGGGGACCGGAGGGGGACGCTGGATCGCCACGACGCTCGGACCCGCATTCGGAGGACCCCCGTTCGCCGACGGAAAACGGTACCGTCTTTCAGCAGCCGCCAGCTCCTCGTCGCTGAAGGGAGTTGCCCGTGCAGGTGTGCGCCTCCACAGGGAAGGGACACCGGAACTGGGGGACGTACGTGCCTATGAACTCTACTGGAGCGGAAGCGGATGCACGGGGAACGCCCCCTGGACGATACTCGAGGTAATCACGCCCCCCATATCCCCTCCACCGGACCGGGTGCACCTGGTGCTCGATCAGGAAGGAGAGGGGATATCCTGGTTCGACAATGTACTCTTCGAAACCTATGAATAAGAACGCGAACGAGAGACCGCTGCCGGTCTCCATGATGGTCTGGACGATTAATGATCCCGTTATCGAGGACATCTCCCTTCTCGAATCGCAATTTGACGATCTGCGGCACGCAGGATTTGACGGGGCCGCGGCGTACGTGCGCTGCAGCCGCTACACCTGGAGCGACGGGCCGGCGAGGAAAGCGCTGGCCCACATCAGCGATCTCTGCCGCCGGACGGGGTTTCAATTCTGGACCGGACCCGATCCCCGGTTCATCTCAAGGCCGTTGATGCAGCACGGAGGCGGGGCGGAGATACTGCTGTTCGGCGACTCGACCCGCGCCGGGAGAATTCCAAACAGCGCCGCCGTCGCGGGGGGACGCTTCTCGGTGCGATGCCTCCTTTCTCCAAGGCACGGACACATGCTGAACGAGGTGGCACTCGAATATGCCCCCCTCGGCGTCATCAGGTGCTATGCGTTTCGCGACGTCGCTCACCCGTTCGGGACAGGGGACATCCTTGACATCACCCCCGGCTGCCGGACCTTTTACAACGCCCGGGACCGGTACATCGAGGCGTTCGGCATGTTCGCTCCGCCGGACGGAGACGGGTGGAGAGTCATCGCGTTCTTTCACGCAGCCTCGTCTCATGCCGACTATTCCGACCGGGCGCAGATGCGTGAATACGCCCGCCGGCTTGAAGAATTGAAACGGGCGGGGGTACGGACAGGGAGCCTGATGTGGGACGAAGCCGGGTACACATGCACGTACGGGAGCCTCCCGTTCACCCCCGGCATACGAAGAGCATTCAGGCGCTCCTCAGGCTTCGACCTCGAGAGGCAGATCTGGAAGATGGCGTTCGAAGCGGCGGACCGAAGCCACCTGCCCGTGCGAGTACAGTATTACCGGACGGTCCAGAAGAGCGTCAACGATGCGCAGCGATTCACCAACCGTGCCATGCGGCGGCTCTGGGGACCCGGGACCATCGCTTCGGTCCATGACACGTGGCATTTTGAATCCGCGGACATGTGCGACATGAACCACGGCAGCATGGACCTCTGGGCCGCTTCCCACGTCAAGAGCGGCGGGTTCGTCGACCTCGGCGGCATCAACGCGCTCAGGGACCCGCGGAGCCCGTACTATGCCAACCTGGCCGCGATGAGCGTCATCGCAGCCTCACTCGGGAGGCACAGCCGGGGAGGCTTTGCGTTCAACAACCTCTGGACAACCGGGGACGACGGCGGAGAGGGGTGGCAGCGTGAGGTGATGGACCACTGCGTCAACGTCATGGCCCTCTTCGGACTCAGATGGCTCGCACATGCCTACGGGCCCGTGGGGACGATCGGCGAGGAGAACACGTTCCTCGGCTCCCCTCCCCTTCCGGGGTACCCGGAGCACTCCACATGGGGCGGGTTCCCGGAGTGGAATGACAGGCTCCGGGCGCACATTGCAGCAACCGGCGGAGCCCTCCCCTCGGTCAATGTGCTCCTCCTCTTCCCCATCGAGTCGCTCTACGCGCTGGCGGACAGACGGGCGGATGAGGCCGCCGCCGCGGTGTTTGCACTGATTCTCGGACTCGTTGATGCCCAGTATCAGGTGGATGTTCTTGCAACGACTGAGGCGGCAAGGGGGGCGTGGAAAGGGAATAGTTTTGTCATCGGGAGGAATTCGTACGAAGCGGTCATACTCCCGTGCGGGCACGTCATGGAACGGTCGCTCCTGGCGCGCCTGGGGGTCAACCGGGAACGACTCCTCTTTTTCCGGGACCTCCCTGTCTTCGAAACCGGGGGGAAAACAATCAGATCTTCCGCGAATGTGCCGGCTGCAACCTCCGGCGGTATCGTACAGGGGCTCGAACTCCTCGGCGTCAGACGCCCCGTCCGGGGCCCGGCAGGGACCTGGGTCACCGCCACGCAGACACAGGGGGGGACTCTGGCAACGGTTGTCCCGTCACGGCACGGACACACCGTCGAAGGGACTCTGGAGTGCGGGGATTCTCTGGTCAGGCTCACCCTGTCGTCGGGACTCAAACGAACACTCTTTCCACACCGGGAGGATTCATCACGCAGTCCGAGACCCCGATGACCCGCGGAGAAGAGTCCCCGGATTCCTCCGGCGCTCCTGTCCGGATTACGGGGAGGCTGAATTTCGAACGGACCGATGAACCGGGCCTGTTCCGTCTTTCGCCGGTGAAACCGGGAAACGGAGAGGTCAGGATCCTCATCCTGTTTGACGGAACGGACTACCCGTTCGAGCGGCACTACCGCTATGCCCGGCACAGGGGCGCGGGGACGCCCTACACTTTCTCCAATCTGGAATTCAGCGAGGAGGGACCGGGGATCCGGGTCGGACCATGGCCGGGATGGCGGGGAATTCCGCACTTCCCCCGGGTGACGGTGAATGCAGGTGAGAAACCGGCCGGCGTCACAATGATGCCCTGGGGAGACGAACTCACGCGTCGTGCGATCCGCGGCGTGGCATCACTTGACCTGTCCGCTGGGGGCACAGTGCGCTGCGATGTCGGGGACGCGCGGCTCCGCCCCGTGCACGCAGATCTGTACGCAGGCCGGCTCCCGCACGCCGAACCTCTCCCCGTTTCACTCCGCCCGGAAATAGGAGGGACGTTCCCGAGACTGCTCTTCACGCAAAGAGAGATCCCGGCACTGAGGGAAAAAGCGCACGGCTCGCACCGGGACTACTGGGAGCGGATACTGAACCTGCTGGAAGGAGGCCAGCTCCCGTGGGAGATCACGCCCGAGTCGAAAATCCCTCCCGGACCCGAGCGGCTGAGCGCCGGGGACAGGTGTCTGATGGCCGCTTTTGCCGCACTCATCGATCCTGCTCCGTCCCGGAAATCGCTGGCGAGGGAATCGTTCCTCGGGTACATCCGGGAGACGCAGCAACGCGGGTACCAGCCGCTCGGCATCGACACGCAGGCCGGAGAGACGCTGTTCGTCCTTTCGCTCTGTTACGATTGGACGCATGAAATGTGGGAGGACGGGGAGAGGGCCGGGATACGTGGCTGGATTCGTGACGTCGCCGGCATCTGCTGGTCGCATCTCGGGTATGAGCGCCGCGACTACGGGCAGGCCCACTATCTGGGCTGTGCACTGGGACTGCTGGCGTTTTCTTTTCTGTTCTGGGATGAAGACCCGCGCGCAAAGGAATGGGCCGGCCACTGCCGGGGGGTCCTGGACACCGTGATATCGATGATGCCCCGGGACGGGTTCTACCCGCACGGGATCAACCTCTGGATCTACGAACACGGCTTCCTCCTCCGCTGGCTGGAGCTCTTCCGCGTGTGCACGGGGACCGACCTCTGGCACCCTGCCGAGACGTGGGTAAACTGCTCGGCGTTCCGGAGGGCATGTACGTCATATGACGGACTGTACGGGGCGACGTTCGGAGATCCGCAGTACCGGGTGGGGGGGGACAGCTGGTGCCACTACCTGATCGCGGCACGGACGGGCTCGAGGCATGCGCAGTGGCTGGGGGACATGCTGCGGGATGTCGATCCCGAAGGGGTCGATTTCCGCAGCGTCCCTCCCCGGAGAAGGCTCTACGAGTTCCTCTTCCATGACGACTCGGTGCAGGGGGAGCACCCTGAGGACCGCGTCATGGCGTTCCCGGACGGAGGACAGATCTTCGCCCGCGGGGAGGGAACGGACCCTTCTCTCTTCACGTTCCGGGCCGGATCTCCGCTTGGACGACGGCGTTACGGTGCAGGGGAAGCGGGGGGCTACGGCCACGCCGACCCGGCGAACGGGTCGTTCCTTCTCTATCTCGCCGGTGGACCGGCGATCTGTGGACCCGGACCGACGTACAGGAGGGACACGTCGCTTCATAACACCGTGACAATAGACGGCCAGGGGCAGATCGGTGACTCAACCGTCTGGCTCCCCGATTTCATCCCCCCGGAAGTCATCTGCCCCGACCCGGAGTTCGAGATCAGGGGGGGACGCGTCTCAATCAAATCCGAGATTGCACCGGCGTACCTCCCCCACCTGCAGGTGGAGGAGTGCCGGAGAGCGCTCTGGACGGATCCGGGACGCTGCATCATCGGGGCGGACAGAATCCGGTGCACGGAGCCGCATTCCATCGAATGGAACCTGCATACCGGCGAAATCAGGGGAGTCTCGAAATCCGAAGGATCCGTGACCGCCGATCTCGCCGGTCCGGGGAACTTCTGCAGGCTGATCCTGCTTGATCCCACCGATGCGGCAATGGAGACAGGCCTGACAGAAATGGTTCCGGCCTATCCCCACGACGGAACGAGGATCGCCCACATACGGTTTTCCGTGAAGAGGAGGGAAACCGGCTTCCTCTGGTGCATCCTCTTCGATCCCTCGATGGAGGGACCGAGTGTCACGAGGGAGACGGGACGGATTTCACTCAAATTCGCCGGAGGGCTCACGCTTTTCTACGTGGACGGATTTCTCACTGAGGGGGAAGAGGATGAACATCAGTCTCGATGAGCACCCCGACGGGGGATGCTGGATCTCCGATGACAGGGTGAACGCGTTCATCTCCGCCCGTTCCGGCGGCGTGGGGGAAGTGGGTTTCCACGGTCTTCAACCCGTGAGCAGGAACTCCCGTCTCCTGGTCTCCCCCGGGGGAGTCCTGGCGGTGAGCGTGCGGAAGGAGAGTGAACTCCGGTTCCCGTGCAGGACGGTGGACTGGACCCCCGGAAGTATCGTGACATTCGCGCGGGACCGGAATATCGAATACCGGCTCCAGGTCACCGCCTGCGGGCGGTCAATCATACTGAGTGTCTCAGCCCCCCCGGGGGAGAAGGCGGAGGTCGTCGTGCGGTTTTCATCCAGATCCCTCTTTTCCGACGTGCACGGTGAACGGACATGGAGCGATCCGCTGGTGCGCGGGGGGAAGCTGGAGTTGACCTGCCGCGACCGGATACTTCTCAGGGATTGGATGAATCGCACAGGGGCATACGCGGGAGACTTCCTGATACCGGAGCCGTGGCGCAGGATCATATTCCGGCGGCGGTGCAGGTCGGGACTGGCGACGATCGATGATCTCCGGCCTGAATTCCGTGAGACCGGTTTTGTTCTGTACGATGCCGTGACCCGTCTCCGGATCGGGGGGGAGGGCTTCACCGCCGCGCGGGATCATGAGGGATGCTCGTTCACGTCACGGCTCTCCGGGAAAAGCAACTGGAGCTCAGAGCTCAGACTCGAGTGCGCGGAGGATACCACGCGATTCGACGAGCCGGCGATCCCCCTCTCCCGGAATCCCGCTCACGACATCCCGGAGATCGATATTCCGGGACACAGCCGCGCCGCCAGGTTCTTTGCGAGCGTACCGGGAATCGTCCGCTCCTGCGTGGTCCGCGACACCGGCATGACGCGGGGGACCCCCGGCGCGTACTACTGGATATGGGCATGGGACAATATGGTCACCGCACTCGAGATGCTCCGTTGGGGGGATGCACAGGGAGCAGGGCGGATCATCCGGTTCATCAATGCGCACAGGGACACGGGAGGAGCGATCCCGGCCCGCTGGACGCGCACATATCAGCCGCTCGACACTCCTCCCCCCGGCACATTCGAGTTCCTCCTCCTGCTCCTCGCCTGCCAGTACCAGAGAGAGGGGGCGGGAGAGCAGGAGGTGCACGACATCTATCCTTTTGCCGTCACGCGTCTCGAAGAAGCCGCCCGCCAGGTACACGAGCGGGGGCTGGAGGCGAATATCGGGTTCTACCCTGACCTCCCGGTCAGGTTCGGCCGCTCCGAGTCGAGCGCTGTTGCCATGGAATCCGGGACGCTCTATGCTTTCTGCCGGCTTCTCGAAACCGTCGCACTGGAGCGGGGGGACAGCCGGACCGCGCTTCAGGCGGCTGAAACCGCCGGGCGGATCCACGCCTCATTCGAAAATACCTTCTGGGACGGGAAGACGGGGTTCCTGATGGACTCCGTTGACATCCGCACGGGGGCACCCAACGGGGCGTATCCCCTGTTCTCACTCATGTTCATGCAGACGCCCCTCGGGCTTCCCCTCATACGGCCGCACATGCAGAGGATGGCACGGTTCGCCAGGGATCATTTCCAGACGCGGCACGGCACACGTCTCCTCCCGGCATGGGACACGCGGAGAGAGGGGGAGGACGCCCTTTCATCATGGTACCCGCACTGGGACATCTATCTCCTCAAGCTCCTCCGCCGGGGGGGGGAGCGGGACGGGATACTCTCCTGGCTGCAGTCGATGGAGAAGGTGCTCGAACGGCTTGGATACGCGCCGGAGTTTATCGCGCTTGACGGCCTGGAGCGGGACGACACCGATGCATGGCGCCGGCACGGAGCGGTCTCGAACCTGAACTGTGCATCGGGATGGTACCGCGCGATCGTCGAAGGGATTTTCGGCATCGAGCTCGACACGGGAGGAATGAGCGTCGTCCCTCTCGACCTGAATATTCCATGCATGTCACTGCGGAGTCTGGTCCACCGGGGCTCAAACTGGGAGATCGGCGTCGAGAGCCGTGGGGGAAGCTCGGCGGAAATCCGGGTTGACGGAAACATCCTTCGGGGGTGCACGAAAGTCCCCTCCCGATACCATGACGGGCGCCCGCACCGGCTGGAGATCAACTATGCCGCACGCGGCGCGCACCCCTGTTTCACGGAAATCGTCAATGCCGAGGTCGTTGATACGGAAGGGGACGATGCGCATGCCAGCGTGAGGATCCGGGGGATGGGAACGGTGGACATCGCATTCCCGGCCCCCCGCACAATGGAGGTGCGCGTCGACGGGAGCGCGGTGCCGTTCAGGTCCGAATCCGGCACCGGATACATGCAGATCCTCCTTACCGGAGAGCATACGCTCTCGCTCCGGAATGGGGACTGACACGACGATTGCCCCGACACACAGGAGGAGATCGATGAAGATCCGGTATCCCGCGCGCGCCGGGACATGCGGCCTCCGGAGAAGCGGGGATGATCACCGCCGGAACTTCGCGAGGATTTCCTCCGCGACATCCCTGTGGACGGTGAACGTGAGCATCTTCAGCTTCACGTAGTCTTCCCGGTAGAAATAATACCCCGGGTGACTGTTGTTCCTGGAGCCTGACCCCGAATCCTTTATCAGGTACCAGTCCTTTCCCTCTTTTTCCGCATACCCGACAATGTGTATCCCGTGGTCGTCCCCCGTCGTGCCGTTCGTGAACCTGAACTGCCGGGCGTTCTCATCGATCAAATCCGCGGGGATGTCGAACGCCGGGATGACCGCCACACCTGCGTGACCGTCGATCCCCGGCTCCGACGTATCGCCTCCGATGCAGACAGTGTGACCGCGCCGTACCGCCTTCTTTATGATCGCCATGAACTCATCGAGCGGGACATTATAGTAATCGCTGCTGTGCCACCAGTTGTCAGGTGCGGGGAACTCCGCCCTGCTGTAATACGGTTTCTCCATCAGCGACATGAACTCCACATAGTCGTCGAGATTCAACCGCACGACTTTTTCCAGGTACTCGGGGGGGGTCAGCGTCTTTCCCCCCACCTCGACGGTGGACGGAGGCGCACCCAGGTAGTGGTCGAGTATTCTCCGGACCGTCCCGGTCACCTGTTCCTCGTTCCAGGCATTCTGGCTCTTTACCGACTTGAGATAATCCCTCAATTCAGCAAACATGAGACCGTGGTCGTGAAATTTCTGCCCCGGCCGAAGTCCCGGGTAGGCCTCCCCCGGCACGATGCCGTACTTCCTCCAGATCCTGGGGACGGCGTTCGATTCAGAGCCCTCCCCGAATTCGGAATTCCCCCGTTCACTGACAAAACGCTTCGCTTTTTCAACGTACTCCCAGTACACGGTGTAGAGCTCCGACAGCTTGAGCGACCGCTTCGTCAGGCGGTAGACCTCCGATTCGAAATAGGATGTGGCCGAGAAACACCAGCACATCCCGGAGAGTCCCTGGGATACCGGTGGATTGTGCCAGTACTGCGCGAACTCCCCGGGCGACGCCGGAGCGTTGAGGCCCGTGAAATCCATTTTGAGGGCGCGCCCCGGCACCGGCTCCTTCTTCCCGAACCCCTGCGATTCTGTCCTGATCTTTTCCAGGAATTCGTTTTTTGTGCTGTCGAAAACCGCCCTGTCCCTGCGCACACCCTGTGCGAAGAGGAGCGGAGGCACGACCGACAGACAGATGATGGCCCGGAAGGCGCAGCGATGCATGGCATTGGTCATTTTCACGGCTCACCCTTCATTTTGAGATACTCATTCAAATTCCGCGCGAGCAGGAGAAACCTCTTCTGCGCTCCCCGGTGCCACGCGCCTTCAACGGGGATCCTGTCCCAGCCTTCATCCGGCCCGCGGGAAGTCTGGAGGTCGAGAAACCGGACACGTTCCTTCCCCTCCCTGACATCAACGCTCAAATGGAAGGCAAGACCGGCCGGGACTGAATCCCCCTCCGCGGTCATTGTCGTCACCCCGTTGGCGATGATCGAACCTGTTTCCGGATCCTCGCTCTGTATCACCGCTTTCGGGGCGCGGAGATTATTGGCGATCCACCTCATCGTCCTGTCGTAGATCTCCTGCCTGGCGTGCCCGGAAAGGTCGAAGACAAAATCATGGTTCATTTCCTCGCTCGTCGCCTCCTGCCCGGGAGCACGGCCCGTCACCGCAAAGAGACCGGCCGCCACGACGAAGGCCCTCACTCCGGACATCGCTTCTATCCCGCCTTTCTTTCCGGGGCGTTCATCTCCCCCGCACCATGAGCTTCAACTCTTCCAGCAGTCGCGCAATCTCCTCTTCACTGTTATACAGCGAGATGCCGACACGCGTTACGCCGCCACGATCATGGAGCCCGAGAATTTCCATCGGCCTCACGGCATAGAAATCACCATCCCAGGCACAAATTCCCTTCCGGCCGAGCAGCGTGCAAACCTCCTGCGGCCGCATTCCATCGACAGTGAATGACACCGTCGGAGCGCGCCGTGGAGCGTCGAACGACGGGCCGCGAACGGTCACTCCGTCGATCTCCCCGAGGGCGTCATAGAGCAGGCGCGCGAGGCGATCCTCATGGACCCCGATGACGTCCATGCCCCCGAGGATCCTGGACCTACGGTCCGCCCCCCGTCCGAACGACGCGATAAATTCGATCGCCGCCTTCACGCCCGCGATGGCGGCGTGGTTCTGCGTCCCCGTCTCGATCCGGTGAGGCGCCCGCTGGTCCTGTGTCCGGAGCCGGTCCGTCTCGAGGAGATCGAGCATCCCTTCGCGGGCGTACAGGATCCCGACATGGGGTCCGTAGAACTTGTATGCCGAGCAGAGCAGCATATCCACTCCCATCGCCACGGCGTCGACAGGGAAGTGCGGGGCGTAGTGGACGGCATCGACAAGAAGCCACGCCCCCGCCCGGTGCGTCACGGTCCTGGCAAAAGAGACGTCATTCACCGTCCCGAACGCATTGGATGCCAGTCCCATCGCGACGAGGCGGGTCCGGCTGTTCACCTTTCTCGAAAAATCATCATAGTCGAGGGTCGCGTCATCCCGGATGCCTATCTCTTCCACGAGGATCCCCTTTTCCCTGAGGCCAAGCCACGGCCCGCGATTCGCCTCATGGTCGAGCTGCGTCACCAGTATCTCATCCCCTTCCTGCAGCAGGCGGCCAAACGCTCTTGCGAGCGCGTAGCTCAGGGTCGTCATGTTCGCGCCGAAGGAGATGCATTGCGCCCCGGGAGCACCGAGAAACTCCGCAGCAAGATCCCTCGCCTCATCCAGGAGACGATCGGACTCCTCGCCGGAGGGAAAGCGGCCGTGGGTGTTCGCATTACACATCGTGTAATAGCGTGCAATCGCATCAATCACCGACTGAGGGACCTGCGTGCCTGCGGGTCCGTCCAGATACGCGAGGGGATACCCGTTGTGCGACCGGAGCAGCGAGGGGAATTCCCCCCGGCGGTCGGGGATCTGTCTCCGTTCAGATCTGTTCTCCACTGCAGGCGTTTGATCTCCCAATGCATTGAATGTACGTCACCGGAACAGGAAAGACAACCGGAAAGGGAAAAGTGCGCACCCCCAGGAGGGGACGGTGATCAGGCCCGGGTCGGCTCGCGCTCCTCCCAGGTCCTGAGTCCATATCTGCTCAGATAGGTCGGGATGTGCCTGTAGAGCCGGTTCTCCGATTCGATATCATCGATCATGCGGCGTTTTTCGAAGGAAGATGTTCCGGAGAGAATTGTCAGCGACCCTCCGTCCCCCCCGGCTCCGTTCACTTTCCAGCCGATCGCCCCGTGCCCCTTTGCGATCGAGATCACCCGATGGGCGTCGGAGGAGATCAGGCCGCTGTGGAGCCTTCCCTGCGCGTCGGTATTGTCGATCATCGCACGCCCGAGCGCGGCGAAATCCCCCGTGTAGAGGGCATCGCGCGAGCGCCCGGCGGTGAGACGGAGGTCGTTGATCTTCGTGCACTCGGAACCCTCGGACTCCAGATCCCTGATCACTTTCTTATGGACCTCCGAGGAGCTGTGGGACCTCCCGAAATAGATCAGCACCAGCCGCCGCTCCAGCTCCCACCAGATCGCATTGGGGATCACGATCTGCGACACGGTCGCATGCGGGAAGTCATGCATCTCGATATAATTGATCCCGCCGTACGCCGAGCAGAGCTGGTCCTGAATTCCGCACTGGAGTCCCAGCATGTTCATCTCCACGTGGTGCGCGGCATACGCAACCTCATGAGGCGTCATCCTCCCCGGCGTCAGCCTGTCCAGTGCTCCGATCAGGGCGACGGATACCGCCGCAGAGGTCCCCGTGGAGGCGCCGCCGGGAGCCTCGGAAAATATGGTCACCTGGAGTTTCATGTCCTTCGGCACGCCCATATGCTGGATCGCCGCCTCCAGGAGCGGATGCCTGTCGAACAGCATCTTTTCCGGCTCCACCGCAAACTGCTCTCCGTAGTTCTCGGCCCGCACAATGACCCTGTTCGGCTCACCGTCGAAGGGGAAGATCTCGATTTGCACCTCCGCGTACGGGTAGACACCGATGTTGAATATCTTCCCGTGCCGGGCAAACCAGGTGTCGGTCCACCCGCCGTTGTCGGCGATCCTGATAGGGGCAATGCTGTTGACGATGCGCAGGGGGCGGATCGAAGGGGAGAGAAGGGTCATCATGTCGTTCTATGGGAATGTGCCATACCAATCCGGCCTGTCCAATGTAGAAATCCTCACGGGAAACTTCAAGCGGGCCGTCTGAGGACCTTGACTCTCTCGACACTGCGGGGTATGTTGCACAGTGCCGGTGACGCACCGGAATTACACACAGACTGACGGGGCGACCGTTTGGATTCACGAGAACGCGTGCATGCAGCGCTGAACCGCCAGAGGACGGACCGCGTCCCCATCTGGTTCTGGTATCACCCCGAGACCACCCGGAGGCTCGCCGGAGTGCTCGGGATCCCCCCCCCGCTCGTCGCCGACGCACTCGGGGACGACATCCGCCAGACATGGGTGGGAAACAACAATGCGATGGAAGGGATCCTCCACGACCGCGAAGGGGAGGGACACACGGATCCCTGGGGGATCCGGTGGGTCCGGCAGGGCGGCTTCAACCAGGTTGAGACATCCCCCCTTGCGGACGCCGGCGAGAAGGAGATACTCCAGTACGAATTCCCGTACGGACGAACGGAGGAGCTGCTCTCCACGATGGACGCCGTCCTGACATCGCCGGGGGGCCGGTTCATCGGGTGCGACATATCTCCCTGCCTCCTCGAGCTCATGTTCCGCGTCAGAGGGATGGAGGGGGCGCTCCTGGACATCGCCGCCTCCCCGGAGACTTCACGGGCTTTTCTGAACAAGGCTGCAGACTTCTCGATCCACCTGGCTCGTGAGGCGTGCGCCAGGTTCCCCCTCGACTGGCTCTGGACGGGAGACGACGTCGGGAGCCAGCGCTCCATGATTATCAGCCCGCAGCGATGGCGGGACATGATCGGCCCGCAGCTTGCCCGCATATTCTCCGCCGGAAAGAGCGCAGGGGTGCTGGTGGCATACCACTCGTGCGGATCGATCCGCCCGATCATCCCCGACCTGATCGCAATGGGGCTCGACGTCCTCAATCCGATACAGTACAATTGCCCCGGCATGGATCCCGTGGAGCTGAAGCGGGAATTCGGGAAGAGACTCTCCTTTATGGGAGGCCTCGACACGCAGCACCTCCTTCCGGAGGGGAGACCGGAGGAGGTTTTTCGCGCAACGAAAGAGCTCATCGATGTGATGACCGACGACGGCGGCGGATACATACTCGCCGCGTCTCATACCGTCCCTCCGGAGACACCGCTGGATAACATATTCGCGATGTACAGGGCGGCCGGCGTGACCCGCCAGCAGATCCAGGACAACGCCGCGGATATCCGGGCGGGGGGGGGGAAGCCGTGATCACCCGCGCCGGACGGATGTCATTGCTTCACAAGCTCCACCCGCCTGTTTTTCCCCTTCCCCTCTTCTGTGTCGTTGGAAGCGACGGGAGACAGGGGGCCAACCCCGTACGGTCGCAGTCGCGAAGCGGCGACGCCGTATCTTCCCGACAGCGCCTGGACGACAGATTCGGCCCTTGCCTGTGAGAGCTTCATATTGGATTCTATCCCCCCGACGTTGTCGGTATGCCCGACGACATTCAATTGAAGTGCGGGGTCCCGTTTCATCAGTTTCGCAATCTCCGCCAGCGCCCCGTCCGACGCGGGCTTTATCGCCCACTTCCCTGTGTCGAAGTAGATCCCGTAGACCGCTGCGTGCCCCGTCGCCTTTATGTCGTTTGAGAACGCGTCCGCGCTGGCAACGATATCCTGTGCCATGGACTTCTTCTCCACAACCGTCAGTTTGATGTCGGAAGTGATGTAGGCGTCGATGTGAACCCAGATTTCTTTTCCGTCCTTCACGACCTTCATGAAGGAGCTCCCGTCCCAATCGCTCTTCAGGACGGTCCCCCCGATTTTCGTAACAGCGTTTTCGTAGTTCCGGAGCACCTGGACACGGCTCACTTCTTTCGCACCCGATTTGAGCGAATACACGATCGCCACGACATGCCCCTCGACATTCAACTCGTTGAGGTTCGCGTCGCGGAACGAGTGCGTATCGAAGTCCTTCTCGTCGTATTGCTGGATGTAGTATCCGGGCATACGGTTGAACAGCGGGTGGTCCTTTGAGCCCTCGACGTCACGCTCCTGTGAACAGAGATGTGCGGAAGCCAGAAGGGACAGACAGAGTGTCCCCAGAATAATGATGCCGGTATTCTTCATGTTTGTACTCTCCCTGGATCAGATTCCCGGCGGATACGGACGAAAAAGGCCTCTCCATCCAGAGGGACGAAAAGGCCTTTTTCAATGAACCCGGGATTACGGGTTCAAGATATCCTTCACCGGGAAAGAAAGCAAACGACGGGAGCTGAAGCAATTGAAGAAACTACACGGCTAAGGTCGAAAATACCCGCCTGGTGCGCTCATACGCTCTAAATCCTGTCATTTGAGACAATTCATCGGTGGCATGCACATTGAACTTAAGCCACTGGATCCCTCACAACGAATGGAAGGAACGACACTGTGGGACAGCAGCAGTTGCTACTCATCATCCTCAGCGTCATCGTGCTCGGGATAGCAGTTGCGGTCGGGATCACGATGTTTTCAGACAGCTCCATAAACGTCAACAGAGACGCGCTCACAAACGATCTGGCGGCCCTCGCATCCCGTGCGCACCAGTATTTCCGCCGTCCTTCCTACCTCACCGGAGGCGGGAATTCGTTCGCGGGGTTGACGGCGGATGCCGCAGGACTCCGCAAGCTGACGAACAAGCCCACGAACGAAAACGGAACGTACTCGATAGTAATCGCCGGCTCGGGATTCGGTCCCGCCGCGACCGTCGAAATCCTCGGCGTGGGAACCGAACAATTCGCGGGCGCGGCGGTTTCGGCCCGCGTCCGGGTGTATCCTGATCGTGACAGCGTCTGGATCGTGAACTGAATTCTCTTCAGCGCTGAAGGAACCTCTCCTCGAACGTGGGCTTCTCTCCGGCCATCGCGAGAAACAGGTCCAGGGGAACGACCTCGAACCCCGCACCCAACCGGTCAAGAATCCCTTTCACCCTCCTGACATCGCTCCATTCCCTTACATGCACGAGAAGGAAGTAGGGGCGCTTTGCGTTGATGGCGGCAAGCTCCTTCAGGTCGGCGACAGCCTCGGCTTCCGGGCGCACGGGAGAGAGGTAGTAGTCATACGACACAAACGCACGCCCCTTTTTTGACGTAAACGTATAGCCCGGACCGTAGCCGTTCACGAACCCGAGAGCCTCCGGCATCCCGCCGTAGTACCTGTCGATCACCTCCTCCGTCAAATCCGTGTTCCCCTCGAATTCCGAGCCCGCGGACCAGTCCATCGTCTCGAAAACCCGCAGGTCGAGCGCCTTCATCTGCTCGCGGGCCATCGCAATCAGAGGGGGGAGCTTATCCCGGGGCACAGCCTTCGGATAGAGATATCCCGGCCCTGAGAGGCAGCCGATGAAATAGTCGTTCGGCGTCGCCATCGAATAGAAGTACTCCGCCATCCCGGGGGCCATCCAGGTGTAGTTCATCATCACTTCCCACGCGTAAGGGATCTCTCCCCGTCCGGGCTTCAGCCACGCCCCGAGCCCGATCCCGTCCGTCTGGATGCAGGCGATGTACACCTTCTTTCCGACGGGGGGACGAGTTCCCGCGACGATGTGGTGATTATTCCGGAATACAAACCCGGGGGACACGGGAATCCGGGCGCTGAAGCTGAGATTCGGAATTGTGTTCAATCCTTCGACCCGGAGGCCGAACGAGGAGGTCAGGGTCACGAACTCCTCTTCAAGGTCCTTCGCATATGAGTGCCACCCCATGACCATCGACATGGGCTTCATTTCGGAGAGGAGTCTCCGCGCCAGCGCGTACTCCGCAGAGTCGGTGGTGCGGCATGAGAGATCACTGAAGAATGCTTTATTGGCCGTCCCCCAGTCGGCCACCGCCGGCTTCATAACTTTCCCGTGTTCACCCCCCAGCCAGACGATGAACTCCCTGCTGCACCGGCTCCAGTACCTATCAAACGCCCAGGCATAGATTTGCGCGTCGTTCATCCCCGCGAACTTCCCGCGAAAATCCTCAATCGGTTTCAGCCCCGCTCTCTCCGCCAGCGGGATCTCCCGGTCACTGACCACCAGTGCGTCCTCGAGTCCCGCCACGGTGAATGACACGATCAGGGAAGTCCGTACCGCGGTGTCCCAGACGACGTAGCCTTTTGCATACTTCCCGAGCCCCTGGAGGGCCTCGCCGGTTGTTTTCAATTCCGTCATTGCATAGTACCGCCTGTCTGTGTAGAATTTGAGGACGGAATTTACATAGGTGAACGGCCAATCATCCGGGTACAGCAGGTAGAGAAGGGGCGCAGTTCTGTTCGCGAGGCCCTGAAGGCTGATCATCATCGCGTTCACGGAGAGTCTGCCGGAGACGGACCAGTCGTCGTCGAGCCGGAAGATAAAAGCCCGGCGGGCCCCCCTCCGCCTCAACACGTATTTTGTTTCCGGACCGGACTTCCTGCTGGAGCGCTCCATCCTGTACACGAGTATGTCGTCTTCATCCGACAGCTCGTACCGATGGACAGCGGTTACGGGGACCACCCCCTGAGAGCCTCGTACAAGAATCCGCTCATCGACCCTGAGCCGTTTCTCCCCCTCCCAGGCCGCTGAGACACGGCGCTTTTCACCCAGCGGCATCCTGAGCCCCATGAATATATTCGAAGGAAAAACCCAGCTCTGCACGGGAAGGTCCACCGGGGGTGCCCCGGGGACAAGGGAGAGCGAATCCCGGAATGTCCTCCCGCGCCCCCAGGTGCGGCATATCGTCAGCCGCTCGCCGGTCCGCCTCAATTCGACGGTCAGAGCCCCGAAGTGATCGATGTCGGTGCTCTGATCGGGTACGAGTTCCCACGTCCCCTGGAGAAGATGTGATCCCTGACCGGAGGCCCTCTCCGGAAGGTTAGCGAAAACCAGCATCGCAAAGAGCGTGACCAGCCCGGTCCTGTTCATCAGCATGCTTCTCCTATCGGCAGATCTCATTGGAGAGACTTCCGTCAGTTTATTTCTATACGGCGCCTGATCCGGTAACGGATCGGATCGCTGCAGGGCGTCAGTGAAGAGTCCCTGCACTCGCGCTCAAACACATCCACCTGGTTGTCGAGCGTGGCGGTCAGGACTCTCCCGTCGGCCAGGCTCAGCCGGATCGAACCAGTAAATGTCTCATTCCCCACGGAGGCGACGAACCCCCCGCTGTCACGACTGGCAACCTGCACCCAGTTATTCGGCGATCCCGCCACAGGCACGCGCATCCAGGGAGCGTCGAGCCTGATCGCCGGATGGGCCGGAGGGACATGCCTGACGACGAGCGTGATGACCGAATCGGTGGGATTCACATCGGCAAGCATGATGTCGAAGTCGATGGCATCCTCCCCGGTCACGATGCGGCTGCCGTCGGCCCAGGAATTGGGGTTGCCGTCGTTCACGTAGACGTGGTCCCCCGGCTGTGCGAGCGCCGGTTCCCTCATTGCCAGCTGGACATCAGCATAGAACGTCAGCAGGTCGACCACAGGACCGACAAGTCCGGGATGGATGCGGCGCAGATCCGGGATCGCAGGCCTGTAAGAGGGAGCGAGCGAAAGACGCTGCCGGAACTTCAGGCTGGCCGGAGGGAGGGTGACGCGCTCGTCGTTGATCCTCAGGTTCGACCAGGCGAACAGCTCAAAATACGCGCCCGCGGAATCCTTCCTCACCTCTCCGGCGGCCTGCGCTTCGTAGTGCGTCACCCTCTCCTTCCCCTGGTCCGTGGCGGCAATACGGTACAGGAGCTTCTCCCCCTCCCGGTACCGGCGGACGAGACACGTGGAATCCGTCTGCGCCGGACTGAGAGAGGGGAATGAAAAAGTCACCGTAAGACCTGACAGGGCCAGCAGCAGGGCCAGCCTGCGCATTATCTTCCAGTGCTGAATTGTCATCGCGGGGTCAGACGCTCGCGCGGGGCGCGTCGAACAGCCTTATGGTCTCGTCGTTCAGGAGCACCCAGATGCTGTAGCCGCCCAGGAGGGTCCCCAGGGGGACCCTGAGAAGATTGAAGAACGAGATCACGAGCATCAGCACTCTTCCCCACCGTCTTCTTCCGAGCACACCAACCGCAGCGACGATCCCGGCGACGGAGACAACGAACATCAGCAGTGCAATGACAAGCAGGACGACCGGTACGATATCAATGAGCTCGTACGGAACGTCATGGATGTCAATGGACCCCAGGCGGAGGATCATGTCGAAGAAACGCCTGAATCCCGCGGCGACGACGAAGAGAAAGAGTGAGACGAGGATGAGAAACGAACGGTAGGCGATGTTCAGAATTCCGACGAGCTGTATGTGCTTTTCCATGAGGATTTGTCCTTCCAATGCGCGGTAGTATGACCGCTACGCGGTCATACTACCGACATGTCTCTTGATTGTCACACGAGGGATGCGGGTGCGGATTTCCGCCGGTAAAGGCGGAGACCGCACTCCCGTGCAACAGAGGCGGCAAGTGCGTCTCCCGCCCCGCTGAAACTCCAGTAGAAGAGTGACCTGAGAGGATGATCCCGACGGATCGCGCTGATCGCGCGGGAGGTGACGCGCCGGGCAAGCCCCTTTCCCCGGTACTCGGGAAGGACAAGTGCCGAACAGAGGTAGAGTGCGTCATACACCCCCCCGGGGAGAGTCCTGTCCAGCAATTCCCGTTCGTTGATCTCCCCCTGAATGAACGCTTCCATCAATTCGTGCGCGGTCGGAATGACGAGAATCCAGGCAATCGGCCCGTTCTCCTCCTTTTCCTCCGACATGGTGGCGGGATGGATCTCCTTCAGCCTTGCCATCGATTCCCCGTCCACCGAGATCTGCTCGGGGTCGTTCTTCATGTCGAAGAACTCCTCTGCAAGCCTGATCATCCGCCCGAGGTTATCTACATCCAAAGGATTAGATTGAAATAGTGAGCGATTTCTGTTGTATGGTACGGAATTATTCGCTATGTAGTATACAAGCGCCCGATATCGCCAGGGAGTGCTTTGCCCTCCGGCGATCAGTTCTTCCCCGCCCAACTGTGCGAAGCGTTATTCAGAGAGGTTCCTCACTAATGAAGAAGCTGCGCATAGGCGTCATTGACCTTGTCGCACCCCGTCCCGGCGGTTCCCTCTGGTCGCGGCTGATGAACGCGAGTTTCGCCAGCGTCATGCCGCAGGCAATCTCCGTCTGGTGTGAAGAACAGGGTCACGCCGTAACGTACGTCTGCTACACCGGTTCCGAAGATCTGGCCACCTGCCTTCCCGCCGATATTGACCTGGCGTTCATCGGGGCGTTCACCGAGGCGTCACACCTCGCCTATGCGCTCAGCGCCTATCTCCGGTCGCGGGGAGCTGTCACCGCACTCGGGGGGCCGCATGCCCGGTGCTTCCCGCAGGACGCACAACGGTATTTCGATTACGTCTTCGGGTTCACCGACAAGGCCCTTGTGAAGGGAGTGCTCGAGGATTGCTCGCAACACCGTCCGCTCGGGATCCGCGTCTCCGCGGCCGGCCAGCCGCCGATTCTCCCGGGAGTGCAGGAGCGCTGGAAGTTCATCGACAACACGCTCCGCAAAGCCCCCATCATCAAAATCGTCCCGGTCATCGGCAGCCTTGGCTGCCCCTATCACTGCTCGTTCTGCATCGATTCAACGGTGCCGTACCAGCAACTGTCGTTCGACCTCCTGAAGAGCGACCTGGCGTTCCTCCGCGGAAAATTCCGGAGGCCGCTCGTGGGATGGCACGATCCGAATTTCGGCGTGCAGTTCAATGAGACGATGGATGCGATCGAAGAGGCGGTTCCCCCGGGGAGCGTCGACTTCGTCGCAGAGAGCAGCCTTTCGCTTCTGACGGAGCCCCACCTCAAGAGATTGAAGCGGAACAGCTTCAAGATGCTCCTCCCGGGGATCGAATCCTGGTTCGCGCTGGGTGAAAAATCGCGGACGATGCGGATCACCGGGATGCAGAAAGTCCGGGAGGTGTCCGAGCACGTCAACACGCTGATCCGCTACGTGCCCCTGGTACAGACGAACTTTGTCCTCGGCCTCGATTCAGACGAAGGAGAGGAACCATTCGAGCTGACAAAGCGGTTCGTCGACATGGCGCCCGGCGCGTTCCCGGGTTATTCGCTCCTGACCGCGTTCGGACAGGCCGCCCCGCTCAACCTGGAATACCAGCGCGACGGCCGGGTGATACCGTTCCCGTTCCACTTCCTGAACAACAACGGCGCGATGAATCTGAAGCCGAAGAACTACACATGGACTGCCTTCTACGACAAAGTGATCAGCCTGACGGAGTACACATGCTCGCCCCGCGCCATCGCCCGGCGTGCCGTCGCAACGCGCGGGATCACCCCCCGCTGGCTCAATACTCTCCGGGCGGTGTCGTCGGAAGGGTACGGCCGGATCCGGTATTACAGGGAAATCCGGAAAAGGCTCGACACGGACATGCATCTCCGGGATTTCTTCGAACAGAGGACGACGGTGGTCCCACGATTCTACATCGACCGGATACAGCGCGAACTCGGCCCCATGTGGCAGTGGCTCCCTGCGGGAGGCACAGAGCATGACTCCTACGCGTACCTGAAGGAGGAAATGGAGAAACAGCGGCAAGAGCCGGGAGTGATCCGGCCGTTGCACGTGGCCGTGGTATAGATCACTTTCACCGTTCTGGATGATGCGCAGGATGGACTTTCCGAAATTCCCGAGACCCCCGACCCACTCCCCCGGCGTCCGGTGAGTCTTCAACGGACGATTTTCCGCTCTTTATTCCTCATCAGGCTCATATACCCGCAATAGCGGCGTATCCCTACTTAATGCCGAGCTCCTTGCACATTCGATAGAAGTTCGACGGCGCGAGTCCGAGCTTTTCGGCGGCGTTCGAGTCGGAGCTGGAGATGCTCCGGACGTACCTGAAGTACCGCGTCCTGAACACACGCTCCACCTCCCGCAGCGGCATAACGTTGCCGTTCGACATGTCGTCGAATCCCGACCCATCTTTCCCCAGGACGGGATTCGGGAGAATCATCGGGTTGCTGACGTCTTTGGCCGTGATGCTCTCAGGACAATTCAGCACCAGACGCTGGACCACGCTCCTGAGCTCCCGTACATTCCCCGGCCACCTGTAGTTTATCAGGATCTCCCTTGCCTTCGCGTCGACGGCCGGCATCGACACCCCCATGTCGTTGCTGAAGTACTCCAGGAAGTGGTCGAAGAGCAGGAGAATATCTTCTCCCCGCTGCCAGAGCGGGACGATGTTCAGGGGAACGATGTTCAGACGGAAATACAGGTCCTCGCGGAATCGCCCTTCGTTGACCTCGGCGGCCAGGTTCTTGTTTGTGGCGGCGATGAGCCGGACGTTGACAGAGATGCTCTTCGTCCTCCCGATTTTTTCAATTTCACCGTCCGCGATGACCCGCAGGAGCTTCACCTGTGCGGAAGGGGAAAGCTCCGACACCTCGTCCAGGAACACCGTCCCGTGGTTGGCGATCTCGAAGAGCCCCTGTTTCGCCGCGTTCGCCCCTGTGAACGAGCCCTTTTCGTATCCGAACAACTCGCTCTCGATCAGCTCATGAGGGATGCTCCCGCAGTTGATCGGGATGAACTTTTCGAACCTCCGCCGGCTTTTCAGGTGGATGTTCCAGGCGACAAGTTCTTTCCCCGTACCGGACGCCCCACTGATGAGGATATTGACCTCGCTCTTCGCGTATTTTTCGATCGATTCCTTGAGCTGGAGCATCGGCTTCGACTCGCCGATGAGCCTCCGGAATTCGAGCAGACTCTCGACCCCCTGCATCAGCGTCCGGTCCGCCTTTAGCGAGCGCTTCTCCAGTTTTTTCTTTTCGTATGCATTGAAAATGCTGAGCATGAAATCCGTCGGCTGGTAGATGTACTCTTCGATGTGCCCCGGGTACTTCGTGCAGTACCAGAACGCGCCCGCCTTGAGCAGGTTGTTCGCGAATTCGTAGTCGGTGATGTTGATCGTCATCTTGGTAATGACGATGATCTGGATGCACGGGTCGATTTCCTTGATCTTCCGGATAAGCTCCTCCCCCTTCAGCCCGCCCGAGATCTGGTAGTCCAGTATCACCACGTCATACGCGTCCGTCTTCTTCTCCAGCAGCTCCAGCGCCGCCCGGCCGTTCGACACCACTTCAGCGATCCGGACCCGCTCCGAGTAAAACCGGAGAGTGTTCTTCACCCTCGCAACGTCGAACTCTTCATCTTCAACGAGGAGAATTGCAATTGCATTCGAGGTACTCATGGGATTATCCGACCTTTGATCCGACAACCGTTGATCCCGCTTGTTCCGGCCCGGGGCCGGGCACTATCACTCGTTCCTGATCGCAATCATGAATCTGCATCCGCCCTCCGGCAGGTTCTCCGCGTCGAGATCCCACCCGCACTTCCCCACCGCAAGCTGGTAGGCGATGTAACAACCGTATCCCGAGTGCATCCCGCCCCCGCCCTTCGTCGTTTCCTGTTCGAGAAATATCCTCTTGATACCCCTCGCACCGGGTTGAAGCAATTCTTCCGCAATTCCCACCCCGTCGTCCGCGATCGTGACGCGGGTCACCCCTTCTTCCCGCGAGTAGTGCGTTTCGATCCTGATCGTCAGCGAATTCTTCCCGCCGTGGTCAATGCTGTTCTGAATCAACGGTTCAAGGATTTCCCAGACGATGAATTCGTTGACATGCACCGGGGGGAGCGAGGGCTCCAGCTCAAGCCGGAATGCGAACATTTCGTTCTTGCTCGAGATCCGCAGGAAGACATGATTCACGATGAAACCGACGACCGAGTTGATGTCCGCATTGAATATCGGATTCACGATCGTGTTGATATCCTGGTCGTACCACTTCATGTCATAGATGATCCGCGAGATGAAGTTCGCGTAGGTCAGCACACGCCCCTTGAGCTCGTCAAGATTCCGGGGATTCATCCTGCGCGCGTCTTCCTTGATGAACCCGATGATTTTTTCCGCCTTGTGGTGCGTGTGGTAGATCCTGCGCGTAAAGAGAGACTCCTTCTCCAGCCGGATCTGGTTTGCCAGGTACTCCTGGTGCTCCGCAAACAGCTTCTGCTGCATGTCGTTCCGCTCCCTCACCGCCAGGGACGACACCGCAAAGATCGCGATCAGCCCTACGAGTATGAGCGCAGAAAATACAATCGAAAGCTCGTCCGCGTTCGACCGGACTTCGTTTGTGAGGAAAGAAAAATCGGGGGTAATCCGCATGTAGAGCGCGCCGATATACTCCCCCTCGGGCACGAACGGCACGAGCACATTGAACGTTTTCTCGCCCGTCAGCGCGCTGGTGATCTTTTCGTGCTCCTTGAGATCATTCTGGACCAGGAGGAAGTACCTGACAGCCTGCGAGGCCCCGGATGTCGTGTCACCGGCGTACGGCCGGAGGGTCCCTTTGAAGTATGCGTACATCGCCTGGCCGTTGCTTATGACATACAGGCGCTTGTCCTTCAGCAGGATCAGCCTGATGTCCTCGATGCTTCGCTGTATGAGCTGCTGCTTGATGAAGACGTTCAGGGAATACACCATCGCGTTGTCGGTGCTGTCGTATTCCGTCTTCACGGGGGATTGATTCTGATAGAGCAGCTCGAGGCTGGCGGAAGTCACAATCGCAATCCGCTCGGCGTAATATTTCTGGAACCAGTTCTGCGTCCCCTGCAGAAATCCTCCGAGCAGGGATTTCTGTAAGAGCGCGAGTATGATCTGGAAGGAGATGAGGACCGCGAAGAGAACGATAATATGCCTGATCTCGAAGCGGTACTTCGAGAGCTTTCCCCTCAGTCGGTCGGGGATCAGGTCACGGTACGATTCCACGGCTCACCTCTCAACCGCGAGTGACTGATCGGCATTGATGTCGCGGCTCGCCCCTTCGACCGCCTCATCAACGCTGATCTTGTTTCTCATCGCGAGGGAGAAATAGTGCGACATGATCTTCGAGTAATTCGTATAGTCTTTCACCGCGGGCCGATGGACGCCCGTCTTCAACCGCTCACGGATGCCGGCGATTTCGGGGTACTTCCTGAGGCTTGCGGAGTCCTGGTAAAATGACGTCACGACCGGGTAATATCTCGATTCACTGTAAAACACCTCCTGCGAATCATCACGCAGCAGGAATTTGACGAAGTCGACAACCGCTTCTTTTTTCTTGCTGAACTGCGATATCATGAGATCCCACCCGCCGAAGAGTGATGCGGGTCTCCCTCCCGGGAGGTACGGCAGCGGCGCTTTCTTCATATGCTGCTGCTTCTCCCTGTCGTAGGGCTGGTCATTGAAGTCCATGTCATATGTCGTCCAGCCCCTGAGAAAAAGCCCGTTGTTCCTGATGAAGTACTCGTAGCTCGGAGCTTCGGTGAACGAGGTGACGACCGCGGGGGATGCGTTGTCCTTATGCAGCAGGTCGACCATCTGTTGGAGGGCGCGCTTCCCCTCCGGAGTGTCGAAGTTGAAGCCAACGGTGGTAAAATAGTCAGGTTTCAGGCTGAGCAGGTTTTCGATATAGTTACAGATAAAACCCTCGTAGTCGGCGGCGGGAAAGACGTAGAACGGTCCCTGGTACCCGAGCTTCACTTTCAGTTTGAGAAAATCGGGCCAGGTCATGTCGTCCTGCAGCGCCCGTATCGCGTCTTCCCCCCCCGGGAGTGATTTCAGCAGATCCTCACGATAGTAGAGGCTTGACTGGACCATGTCCAGAGGGACGGCAACGAGCTCGCTGTCACCGTGGCACGAATAGAGCGCGTCAGGGACGATCCTCCTGAGCTCCTCCGCTGAGAAGTACTTCCCGAGCGGTTCGCACCAGCGCGCAAACCGTTTTACCCAGACGATGTCGACCCCGATGAGGTCGATTCCATCCTCCGCGCCGCGCAGCGATCGAGCGAGGATCTCCTTCCGTTCGTTCGTACTGAAGTCAATGTTCGGGAAGTCGACGGGGATTACCCTGATTTTCCCCGCATTCAGCCTGTTATATCTCTCGATGAGTATCCTGTGAGCATCGGTAATGCGGTCCGCAAAATAGATCTCCGTGACGCTGGAAACGGGTTTAGACACGAACAGCGAATAGAGCACAAGATACAGCAATCCCACCACCACGAGGATGAGGACACCGGAACTCCACTTCAACTGCTTGATCGTGCGCATTGTGAAAACTACCCGTTCTGGGAGGGACAGGGTGGAATGAGGTACACTTCTCTCATAAAAGGAACGGAACTACGGCTCCAGAATCAAGCTGACCCGTCGTGCCAGGCGGGAGACTGACGGGAAGCCTGCCTCAGCGGTCACCCGTCACATCATGCTGATGCACCCGTCCGTGGAACATCGTGCGGAGCCTCCGGATGCAACTGATCATCGATCTCGACGTGTGATAGTCGGCCTTCCAGATGGTCCCCTTCGGGGCGTTACGATTCCCCGGGGCCTTGTCAAGGCCGCCCCAGTACCATCCCCCATGATCCCCGTCTATGACGTAATTTTTGCAGTAGTCCCACTGGAGGGTGAATTTTTCATAGTAGCTCCGTCCGTCCCGGGGGTAAAGCATCGACATCATCAGGAAGGTGTTCAGAGCTTCGGCCTGTGCCCACCATTCCTTCGTGTCCCGAACGATCCCCACATGCTCCCCCGTGCTGCGGGTGTCCCCGCCGTCGAAGATCCCCCCGTGCTCCGTGTCCCATCCATGCTGCAGGGCAAAATCGACTTTCTTCTTCGCAATCCTGAGCGTCGTCGTGTCGTCTCTGATCCCCAGCCCCTGCGACGCCTCCATCATCAGGTACGCGGTTTCGACGTCATGGCCGAAGGAAATATGATCGAGCTCATAGTCAGCACGGCTCCCCTGCCCGCCGGCATCCCGGCGTGACACCGGCGTCCAGTCGCGTCGAAAGAACAGGTTCATGTATCCCCTGTCATTCGTAATCGTATCCCGTACGATGTGCAGCAATGACGCAAGGCGTTCTTTCAGTATGGAATCCGGCCAGACGTCGTACAGCGCCGTGTAGGCTTCCATCAGGTGGATCATGGAATTCTGGTCCTTGGGCGGGACGCCGTGAAATCCCTCCGGGAACGGCCGGCCCTCTCTCGAGAGGAACTGGAAGTACCCGCGGTTCAGGGAATCGTAGCTGTGGCTCTCGAGCCAGCGATATGTCTGCAGTGCCAGGTCCAGCGCACCCGTGTCGCCCGAGGCCTTGTAGTACGTCGCCAGCCCGTATATGGCGAAGGCGTTCCCGTACGCCGTCTTGTTGGACGCACCCTGTTCCGTGACCGGGTCCCCGCGCCTGTCCACAAGGTTGAAGAACCCGCCGAATTCCCTGTCCCACATCCTGTCCCTGAGAAAACTGTAGCCGTGGGCTGCGAGAGGGATGAAGCGCCGGTAGTCCCGCTTGAACATCGCCGCATTGGCAAGCGACCAGATATGCCGGGCCTGCGTGACGATCATCTTATCCTGGCGCCCGTCAAGCTCCCACCTGTAGTTTATGTCGCTGAAATAGCCACCGTACACCGTATCAACGGAAAGCGGATAGAACAACCTGAGCTCGTCGTCGAGCGTTCGCTCCAACTGAGCTGCGATCGAGTCACTCACCGTTATCCCTCCCCCCTGCGGGTTCTTTGCTTTCCCCCCGGGGATCGCACAACACGGAAGCATCAGAAACAGGGAGAGGATCGGGAATGCAGTCATCCGCTTCATGGCGCATCAACCTCGTTTCACTATAGGTTACCTGTGGGAGTTACCTGTTCAATATGTGGTCCGCGGCCATCGCAAGGATCATGAAGTCGACTGCGCCTCCGCCCATGACGTACTCCGTCTGTTGCCAGAAATAGGGCCAGGTTTTCAGTTCCGGCAGGTCCGGGCGGATCAATGCCGTCCCGCTCCCCACGCCCCCCGGGATGTACGACCACTCGTCCCTGTTCGCACCGTATGCCACGGTGAGCGACTTCACGCCGACGCCGGAGGCGAATGACGCGGTGTTCTCGCCGGGATGGCAGCCGAGGACGAAGTTCAGGGCATTGAATGCATACGCGGGCGTCATGAGCCGGGGGAACCCCAGGGAAAGAAACAGCTGTCGCACTCCGAACGATTGGATCCCCCACCCCGCCCCCCATATCTGCGGCTCATACGGAACTCCGTACGGGTTCTCCTTCTCCAGCTCCCGGACCTTCCGGGCGTAGTCCGTCACACCGCGTTCGATCCTCCCGGTAAACGCCGCGTTACCGAGCTTCGCGACGACCCGTCCGATGAATTCACTGCTGTGCTCAATCCTCTCGCCGATCAGATCTGCGTTCCCGAGGAGCAGTGCCGCATATTCCTGCTTTGATGTGGACAGATACAGCTCCCCTGCGGTGTTCAGCCTCTCACCCGCCGGACGTGACAGGTTCCTCCGGTAAAGCTCCTCCGCGATCCTCAGGGATTTCGCGGACAGGACAGGGTTCACTCCCGACATCACCCTGCCGGCCGCGGCCAGGGTCTGTGCGACATACAGCTCTCTCGCGGGGTTCTTTTCCGTAAACAGCCACCGGTCATCCGCAGGGAGAGGCCGGTGCAGGATGGGATCCTCCCCGTGCGCGTCGTAGATGATGTTGTCCGTCATCGTCTCCGCGTCGCCGAGGTGCACATACTGGCGGAGCGTGGGACAGATCACTCCCCTGTACAGCCTCCCCAGGGATTCGTACCCCCCGATGATGCTCAGAAGCCCGTGTTCAATCTGTTGAAGGATGTCCGCCTTGCCATCAGGCCTGTGCATCTCGACGACTCTCGTCTCCTCGTCGATCGATGTCGCATCGTAATCATCTCCGAAGAACTCATAGGCGAGCGACAGTTTGTAGACCGTTTCGGCCTGGGACTCCACCCGGAGATCGTAGTCACCCGCGTCATGCCACCCGCCGATGTTCACACCGGGAATGTGCTCGCCCGGGCGGAACGTCGTCAACGTCGACTCCTGCTGCCTGTACCCGTCGAAATGGTTGTGGTTCACCGGCGCCATGAGCGCATCGTCCATGTGGCAGAGACCATGCCAAACCTTGTACCTGTCATTAATCCTCATGTGGCACATCTGCACCGGCAGGAAATACTCGAGCGTCGGCTGCCAGACATGCCTGGCAAACACGTCGTCCCGGATCTCAAACTCATTCGATGCGACGTTGCCGTATCTCACCCTGTATATTCCCTCCCGCCTCACATCACTGAAGTCGAAGCGCACATACCTGTACCGGAGGAATCTTCCCCAGGGTTTCGGGTCAGGATCCTTTTTCACCACTCTCTGGGAATCCTGATCGATCCGTATCAACTCGACCGGCTCAAATACGTCGGTTGATTTGTCCAGCTCGATAACCGCACATTTTGCCTGTTTCGGGTGATACCCCACCTGCGAGACCTGTATGGCCGGTGCCGACCTCCACCCGGGTTTCACCCTGGGAGTTATGACCCATTCCACCATGTTCCCGACCGTTCCCGCCGGAATCTTCGAGCGGAGCACAAACCAGCCGTTATTGTACAGACCTCTCCCGTCGAGCAGCTCCAGATCCCCCCTGTCGCTGACAATTGTCATTTCCTTTTCTTCATTCCCCGGCGCCACGACCAGATTCCGTCCGGCGGCCAGGGGCATGATCCGGACGTCTCCGTTACTGTCCGCCAGCATCGGGCCGTTTGCCTGCCGGGGGAATATGCCTGCTCTGCCATCCATGACAAAGTGTTCGCCGAAAAGCTGACCCGGAAAGAGCTCAAGGTTGAATCCAACGCTGTTTGCCCACTTCTCCGGCAGGGCTTTTTCCAGGCTCACGATGATTCGTATCCCGTCCCCCGCGGGTTCCGTCGTGATCGAATACCTGAAGGCAAGGTCCGGATAGCTGATCGGATTGAATCCCCTCCGATCCTTGCTCGAATCCGGGTACCAGAGTGTGACGGTGACCGTTCCGCGTTCCCTGTTGATCGTTCTTTGTCCGACACGGGGAACGGGGGACCACTGTCCCGGGGCGGGTTCAAGGCGGACATCTCCGTTGGCTGCCACCCGCCGGCCGCACTGGACGATTGTCACCCCCCCCTGGTGGCCTTCCGGGTAGAAGTCATCAAATACCATGACATTCAGCCCCGGCCGTTCATAGTACCCCGCATCATTAAGCTTCAGTCCGGATGCCGGCGGTCCGGTCTGGCCTGTGGAAGCTGCGTGAGACGCCAGAAGGAACGCCATCGGGAAAAGAAGGGACTTGCACATCAACCACCTCGTGAGGGAGGGAGGAGGGGGGTCTTCAGGCCGGAAAGCCACGCCTGCGTGCCTCCTCCAGTATGCTTTCCGTTGCCGTGGCTCCGATCCTGCTCACACCAAGCCGGCGTACACGCAGCAGGTCATCCAGCGTCCGTATGCCGCCCGCCGCCTTTATCCCAATGCCGGCGGGACAATTCGCCCGCATCAACCGGAGATGGTGGTCTGTCGCCCCTTTATACGCGTACATCCCACCCGGTTGCTTCACGAACCCGTAGCCTGTGGAGGTCTTGACAAATGCCACATTCCGCTCCGCGCACAGCTCGCAGAGTCTGACAATGTGCGTGTCTTCAAGAAAATCGTTTTCGAAAATCACTTTGAGCAGGGCTTGATGACCCGTAACGACGCTATTGACCGCCCCGATCTCCGCGGCAACATAGTCCCAATCGCTCCCCAGCACCCTGCCGATATTCACAACCATATCGATCTCACCGGCGCCGCTGAGCACCGCCTCTTCGGCTTCCCGGACCTTCATCGACGTCGTGCTGTTACCATGCGGGAAAGCGATAACTGCGCAAATCCCCACACCGGAGCCCTCCAGCACACTTCCGGCAAGCCGGATCGCATACGGTTTCACGCATGCCGTCGCCACCGCATAGCGCTTCGCGAGCGTGCACCCGGCCGCGATCTCTTCATCCGTCATCGTCGGATGGAGCAGAGAATGGTCGATCATCTTCGCCAGCGCCGTCAGACCGGGGGTGTCTTCCACGGGTCACTCCGATCCGTGCGGTTTGGCCTGCATGGCCCCCTTGAAAAACTCACCGCTTTCCGTCAGCGCGTATGTATTCCAGGAGTTTATCATCGACGGGGTCCACTCCGGGTCGAACACCCACGCGACCCAGCTTATCCCCCTCCCTTCCAGATAGCCCACGATCGCTTTGCCGTACGCTTCGTTATCTGCCATCCCTCCCCTGCCGTTTGTAAACCCTATTTCGGTCGCGATGACGGGGAATTGATCGGCCGCAAATCCGAAATCCTCTTCCCATTTCGGCTCCCATGGTTGTGTCCGTTTGTGCGGATACGGGTGCGTCACGTAGGCGATCCCCTCCTCCTCCACAGGGTTGATCCGGAGGGGGGTAAGATCGTACGCCCAATCGAAGCCTGCGACCAGGGGGATCTTCTCCCTGTCGAATGCGCGAATCACGCTGATCAGGTCTTCGTTTGTTCTCTTCCACTCGTCCCAGGACATCCGTCCGAGCTGGTTGAAGTACAGGGTCGGCTCATTGAAAAGCTCGTAAAACGCGGCGGTGTTGTGTCCCTTGAAATGTCTGGCGATCGTGCGCCAGAACGCGAATGTCTCAGCCATCGAGGTATTGTACATAGGATCCTGAAAGAGCCCGTTCTTCAGATTGCCTATCGAATGCCAGTCAATGATGACATACATCCCGAGGTCCGTGCACCATTCCACCGCAGAATCGAGCAATGCGAGATACTGCGCGGGAGTCCGCTCACGCCATGCGACCGGATGGACCGGAATGCGCACCAGGTGCGCCCCCATCTCTTTTACACGCGAGAAGAGTTGCCTGCTCCAGTGCCCCTGGCTCTCGATCTTGTCCGGATCAGCGATCGAGAGCCCCCTGAAGAGGACGACATTCCCCCCGGGATCGACGAACCTGTTTCCCCTGACCGATATCAGCGGAAGCTTTCTGGACAGGGGACTGTTGAGGGACTCGCCCGGGTGTCTTTCGTCCCACCAGCTGTGAATCTTCTTCTGCCGGGACTTTCCTGTCATTGCGGCATCGTGTTCCTGGGCGCGGACATCGCGAGTCAGGCATAACATCACGAGACAGAGAGCGGCTTTGATAACCGGCGCCTTCACTGAAGACCTCGATAAAGAATTGTGGGATGCGGAGGAGAATGAACGGTGACTTGACGTGAATTAGAGTACACTAATAATGCCAGAATCGACCTCCTCAGGACAGCCAAAATCCAGGAGAATTCGACCAATACGGACAAACTCTCGCTCTGGAAAATTACCGTTGTGATCGTGTTTTATCAAAATGATAATGCCGCCGGGGCCGGTCTGTTTACACTGTGCGAGGGGCATGTCACTTGATAAACGACAATGAGGGTTTTCCCATGACCATCGTCCGTCCTTCACTGACGTACGACACGGTCATCCCGGTCGCCATCGGCGGGTGGACGGAACACACGATCATCGACAGGATGAAGAAAGGAAAGAAGATCATCGTCCATCGCGACGGAACGTCGCTCTGGACCATTACACATCCGAAAAGACAGACTCCATGATGGATGGACTCATCGCGGCGTTCGAGGCGGGGACGAACCGGACCTGAACCGCATCAGACCCGGTGACCGCCTGCCGGCCTGTGCACAACCGTGAACCGGTGACAGGAGGTCCACCTGCCCCTTCTCAACGCAACTCGACCCGGACCGATACACTCGTGACACCGGACGGGGGAGCGGGGATGACGTTCCCGGCGAACCCCTTCCCGTCGATGCTCATGGCCACCCTGTTTCCCTTCCCCTGCCGGACCACCGAGATGTCGTAGCGGACTCCGCGGAAGAGACGGCTCACAGAGAAACCCTTCCACGTCGAAGGGACGACAGGAGCAACCATGAGCCCTTCATATATCGGCCGGATCCCGAGTATGAACTGGGTGATCGCGTAGTAATTCCACGCGGCGGTCCCCGTAAGCCAGGAGTTTTTCGCTTCCCCGTGCGTCGGGGCGTCCTTCCCGGCGATCATCTGCGCGTAGACATACGGCTCGCACCTGTGCACGGCGCTGATCTTCTCACGGGCGGAGGGATTGATCCGGAGATAATAATCAAACGCGCGGTCTCCCTCCCCCAGCATCGTCTCGGCGATCATGACCCACGGGTTGTTGTGGCAGAATATGCCCGCGTTTTCCTTGTACCCCGGCGGGTACGAGGAGATCTCCCCCAGGTTCAGATAGTATTTCGAAAAGGCCGGCTGCTGCAGCATGATCCCGTGCCGGGTCGCGAGGTGTTCACCCACCGCGTGGAGCGCTTTCCGCGCCATGCCGTCCGCAATGCCGATCCCCGCGAGGACGCAGAATCCCTGCGTCTCTATGAATATTTTCCCCTCCTCGCACTCCCGTGATCCTATTTTCTTTCCGGAATCGTCGTACGCGCGGAGGAACCACTGGCCGTCCCAACCGTGAGCTCGCACGGTCTCCTCCATGCGCCCCGCCGCATCGCGGTACTCCCCGGCTTCGGAAGCCAGCCGGCGCCGGAGCGCGATCTCCGCCAGCTCCCGGGCGGCCAGGACGAACAGNNTTCAGGTTGAGACAGTCATTCCAATCAGCGCGCCCGATGAGCGGGAGTTTGTGCGGCCCGAGCCGATCGAGGGTGTACCTGAGACTCCGCTGCATGTGTTCGAAGAGGGGTGTTTCGCTCCCGGGCCTGTTGTCGTACTGAACGGGCGCATCCAGAATTGCCCAGTCCCCCGTCTCTTTGAGATATGCGGCGACCCCGACGATCAACCAGAGGGGATCGTCATTAAAATTGCTGCCGACATCATTGTTCCCCCTTTTCGTCAGCGGCTGGTACTGGTGGTATGCGCCGCCGCTCTCGAGCTGCGTGGCCGCGAGATCGAGAATGCGCTCCCGGGCACGCTCCGGGACCATGTGCACGAACCCCAGGAGATCCTGCGTAGAATCCCGGAATCCGAGCCCCCGGCCGATTCCCGATTCATAGAATGAGGCGGAGCGGGACATGTTAAACGTCGCCATGCACTGGTACGCGTTCCATATGTTCACCATCCGGTTTGCGTGCTGGTCCGGCGTTTTCGCCTGATAGAGACCCAGCAGCCGGTCCCAGTACCCGCGGAGCGATTCGAACGCGGCTGACACCACTGCAGGATCCAGATACTTCGCGATCACGGGCTTCACGGTGCGCTTGTTGATTGTCTGCGAGCCCGGGGGATCGAACTTGTCGTCCACGGGGTTCTCATGGTAGCCGAGGATGAAAATCACACGGCGAGATTCGCCGGGTTTGAGGCTCACCCTGACGTGGTGCGAGCCGATGGGGGCCCATCCGTTTGCCACTGAATTGAATGAACGTCCNNAAATACGCGAAATGGTTCCGGCGTTCCCTGTACTCCGTCTTGTGGTATATCACCCCCCGGTCGATCTCAACCTGGCCGGTGGAGAAATTCCGCTGGAAGTTCGTCGAGTCATCCTGTGCATCCCACAGGCAGAACTCGACAGACGAAAACAGGGAGAGCCGCCGGGNNGATCCGTTCAAATGTCGAACCGATGATGCTGTATCCCATTCCGTGCCGGCAGGAGTATTTCTCCAATTTGTCCTGCGTGGGCTCCCAGGAGGGGGACCAGAATCTGCCGGTATCGTTGTCCCGCACGTAGACGTACCGCCCGCCGAAATCGAACGGTGCATTGTTGTATCGATAACGCGTCAGGCGACGCAGACGGGCATCGCGATAAAATGAGTATCCCCCTGCCGTATTGGAGATTAACCCGAAATACGCCTCGCAGCCGAGATAATTGATCCAGGGGAGAGGCGTATCCGGCCTGGTGATAACATATTCGCGCTGTTTGTCGTCAAAAAAGCCGTATTTCATGTTCTCTCCTCTGTGGCGTTCATTGTACTTTTTCAATTCTTGCGGCCCAACCTCCACCCGGCGCAAGATGAATATTCAATGGATGCTCCATTGAGACCGTGATCACTTCCTTCCTGTAATCGGTCCCATCGCGGTCCGCATTGATGCCGTCTTTGAACACCGTCGCCTGATACGTTCCCTTCCCCAGAAATGAGAGGTCAAGCGTGCACTCCCGTGCGTCCCAGTTGCTCATCGCCCCCACGTACCATGTGTCTCCTTTTCTGCGGGCAAGAGCCACGTACTCTCCGACCTTTCCATCCAGCGGTACGGTTTCATCAAATGTCGTGGGAACCTTCGTGATGAAATCCGTGCACTCCTGTTCTTTCATATACGTCGTGGGATTGTCCGACAGCATTTGAAGCGGCGCCTCAAAGACAACGTACATTGCCAGCTGCTGGCAGCGGGTACCCTGGCTCATGGGATTATCGTTTATAGGCCTGTAGTTGGCCCTGACGGCGTTTCTCATGGCGCCGGGCGTATAATCCATCGGACCCGCCATCATGCGGATATAAGGAATGCTGACAACGTAACGGGGCTGATCCTCCACCGCCCATTTATAGTTCTCCAATCCTTTCACCCCCTCATAACCCACAACATTGGGGTACGTCCGTTGCAGGCCGGTGGGCTTGAATACACCGTGGTAGTCGACGAGTAAATGATTCTCCGCCGCCTTCACGGCTATTTCATAGAGAGAAGCCACTGCTATTTGGTCGTCGCGGTCGACAAAATCGATCTTGAAACCCTTCACGCCCATTTTTGCACACAAAGGAAACACAGTATTCATCTGCTGCGTCACCGCATACCATGAGGCCCACAGAATCACATCCACACCTTTCTGTTTGCCATAAGCCAGAATTTCCTGAAGATTGATCGCGGGGACCACTTTGGTGAGATCCAACCCCTCCGACCAGCCTCCGTCCATAATGATGTACGGGATCTTGTTGGCGGCGGCAAAATCAATATAGTACTTGTAGGTCGGCGTGTTGATGCCGGCCTTGAAATCCACGTGAGAGATGTTCCAATTGTTCCACCAATCCCAGGCGACCTGGCCCGGCTTGATCCATGAGATGTCGTTGATTCTCGGGGGCGATGCCAGTTTCTGCACTATGTCATTATTCAACAATTCTCTGTCGCTGCGACTGATGGCAATCGCCCGCCAGGGGAAATTGCGCGTCCCTCTGGTTTTCGCTATATAGTCGGCTCTTTTCGTAGGAACGTAATTGATGCCTCCGAACCCGCCCAGCGTCGCCTCCAGCGGATATGGCGCGTACACACCGGTAAACCCTTTGCGGGTGCGATTGACGTCCAGGTACATACCGGGATAGTCTTCGAGATCTGCTTCCAGAATCACAACTTTGACATTATTGCCCACATCGACCAGCGCGGGAAGGAAGGCCAGCGAATCACTCAGGAACCGGGAGATAGTGATCTCTCTGTAGAGGGCTTCAAACGATGAGTTGAAAATCTTACCCCCCCGGTAGTCCCACATATACGGGAGAAACGCTTTATGATCATCGGTGAAATTGAAGTTGGCTTCTTCATTTCGTACGATGATCTCTCCTTTTTTCTTTGTAAAGTACCGGTAGGCAACCGCATCATTATACACCCTGAACACCACGCCAAATCCATTCTTGCAATTGATCGTGAGCTGGTTATACTCATCCGGTATGCGCGCTTTTATGTAGTTTATGCCGGCGAATGCGCTGCGGATCTTTTCTCTATCGGCGGATGTGATTGTTGCGTTATCACCCAGCGTATCCCCCCCCTCCAGTATCAACGACATTATTGAAGGAGCAACAATCTGTTCCCCTCTCAGCCGTACTGACCATTGAAGTTTCGCTCCAGCCTCGACCTTCACGCTGATGGCACTATCGGGCGACGTTAGTTCAAAGTCCCGGTTCTTTTGCGCGGAAAGTACTGAAGAGCTGAGCGCGAGAAGGAGCAGCAATCGTGCGGCCGTATGTGTCATGGGATTTGGACCTGGTTTTGTGTCGAATGTTTGTCGTGCATCTGTCATATTCGCTTCCGGTGTGCGTCTTACAGTTTTATTTCCAGCTTCCTGCCTGCGTACGTCGTCGTTCTATCCGGTTTCGGGCAAATCGCAATTCCGGTCCCGTGGTTATCGCGCACCAGGACAATATTGAACGCCCGCGTTTGCAGCATGCCGGGATAGTTTCCCCGGCGATCCGCAATTGTCAACGTTCTGCGCAGATCATTCCAGGAAAACGTGATAGTGGCACAGGTCCCCTTTTCGTAATTGTAATTGTCGTTTTCGTCCTCGTAAAGAGTGAATTGTCCGTCGGCACCCGGATAAATCCTCAGCTCGATCGGATCGGCCGGCTTTTCGGTCGAGTACTGCAGGAACGGCCCCATCGGGATAATTGAACCCGCTTTTATGAACAGGGGAATTTTCTCGATCGGGGCATCGGTTGTTATTGTGGTGTCCCCTGCAAATCTTTGCCCCGTCCAGAAATCGTGCCAGACACTCTCCGCAGGAAGGTAGACCTTCCGCACCTTCTCTTTGTGCTGCTGCAGCTGTTCCGCGGCAAAGATAGCGGGCGTCTTCCAGAAGAGACGCATTCTGGCGGCCCCCGTCGATCTGTTTTCCGTCTCAAGGACAAAGTCATACTCTTTCCCCTTCTCCAGCTCAACCGGGACCGTATACTGTTCAACACTCGAATACGCCATCCGCAGGGTGTCGCCGTTCAGGATGATGCGCTTCGCATCGTAGCTTATCAGATGGAACTGGTGTTTGCCGGATTCCTTTGGAACGAGTTTCCCCCGCCACGTGGCCGCATACGCGGAATCGGTGAGGTATTCCGGGCGGCCTGTGTACCAGGTGAAGTCAATGTCCGGGTCGATCTGTTCCTTCCCCGGGGATTTGCGCGCCGGGTCTTTGTAATATCTCGCGAGCAGGCCGGGCGCACCGCCGGGTGTTTTGAAATATTCCGGTCCGACGAGGACGGTCGATTCCGGCGGACGATGATACATGTACTCCGTCACCGGGCATACCATCATCGAAGGACCGAACATAAACTGATCGTTGATCGATTGCGTCTTCGCGTCAGCGGCGAAGTCCATCGGAAGTCCCCGCATGATCGTGTAATCTCCATCCGTGACCATCCACGCCAGGGAGTAGATATAGGGGAGTAACCGGTACCGGAGGTTATCGATCGCAAGGATGGGTTTCGAGAATTCACCCATTTCCCATATCTCGCGCGGGGTCTCCGAGCCGTGTGAGCGGAAAATCGGGCAGAAGGCGCCGAATTGAAACATGCGTGCATAGAGCTCCTGATAGGCGGGATCTTTACCTCCCTGTATGAATACGCCCCCATAGGAGCCCAGGACAAACGCACCGATATCAAATGTCCAGTACGGAATGCCCGACATACAGTGATTGATTCCGGCTGCAATCTGTTTACGATAAATCTCCCAGTTTGCACCGATGTCACCCGACCACGTTGTCGCTGCATTACGTTGCTGGCCCGCGAATGTCGATCGGGTGAGGATGTACGCGCGCCGATCGGAAGTTTCCTCCCGCCAGTCCCTGTAGAGGGCGTCAGTCATTGCCAGCGAGTACGAATTGAGATACCGCGCCCATGAGCCAAGATGGTTGCGCCCCATTTTTTTCAGCTCGTACTCGCTGGATTCGTTTGTATTGGCGTTGATCACATCGGGCTCGGTGGAGTCAATCCACCACCCGTCGAGGCCCTTCGAATACAGCCCTTCCTTCAGATAGCGCCAGTAGAGCCTGTTTGCCGCAGGATTGTATGCATCGTAGTACTTGAAGCCGCCCCACCCGACCGGCGGATAAAGGAACCCCGCTTTCGCCATGTCGGCATAGATCGGCGTCGCCGGACCGAGCGCCGGCCAGATGGATATGATGATGTGGAAATTCATCCTGTGAAGCTCATCGCACATCTCTTTCGGCCGGGGGAAGAGCGTCCTGTCGAAGAACATTCCGCTCCAGTTTTTCGCGCCATTCCAGTAATCCCAGTCCTGGATGATGTTATCGATGGGCATATTCAGCGCACGGTACTTCTTCGCGACGCTCAGAACCTCATCCTGCGTCCGGTAATGCTCCTTGCTTTGCCAGTAGCCGTACGCCCACCTGCCGTACAGGGGAGCTTTCCCGGTCAGCGTGCGATAACCGGATATCACGCCGTCCATATCCTTCCCGCAGACAACATAGTAGTCGATGTTGTCCGCGATATCGGACCAGAACGAAGCCCCGTCAGCATTGTCCTCAAAAACGGTCTTTGAATAGTTATCCCAGAGAATGCCATAATTCTTCGTCGATACGAGGAATGAGTTGGCCGCCCCGACGTTCGCCTGCGCGAGTACAATTCTTTTCCCCCGGAAGTTCATATACCCCTCGACTTGTTCGCCGAGACCGTACACCCCTTCGCGGGGATCGAGCTGAAAACTCTGTTGAACCGTGTAGCCGGAATCTGAGTAATAGACAACCGGGACGAACGACGGCGTACCGCTCTCCTTCAGCATGGTGCTGTCATTGGCCGCCAGGAACTCAACGTTGCCGGTTGTCTTCGAGATTCTGGCGGACATTGCCGGCGATTTGAGGCTCACTGCATCACCGGATTCATTGACGGTGATCCCCAGATCAGGGACGCTGTCTCTGATGACAGAGAGACTCACTTTGCCGGGAGTACCTCCCGATGTCCATTTTGTGACCCTGAGAATGCGGCCGGCGTAGAACTGAGCCCTCAAATGGAGAGTGCCGGCATCCAGCACCACGCCGTTCCTGATCGTTGTCACCTGCGCGTCGACAGGAGAACACTGTACCGTGAGGAAGAAAACAGAGAAGAGTACGGTGAGAAAGGCCTGTTTGTTCATTTGAGATCTTTGCCGGTAGTCCGTTTGATTTCGATTCTCTTCCCGGTGTACGACACCGTGGCGTCAACACGGTTCTCCGGATCCCCCCCGACTCCGTGAAATCGTCCAACCCAGGTCACGCGGAAAGTCCTGTGACTCAACATGCCCGGGAATTTCCCGTGACGGCCGCCGATGGTAAGCGTATTCCTCTTTTCGTCCCACCGGATGTTAATCGTCGCGAATGATCCCTTTTCATAATTGTAGTTATCGTTTTCATCTTCGTACAGGGTGAATTCTCCATCGGCTCCCGGATAAATCCGCAATTCGATCGGATCGGCGGGTTTTTCGGTGGCATACTGGAGAAACGGACCCATCGGGACTATCGAACCGGCTCTGACGTACAGAGGCAGAATCTCTATCGGTGCAGGTACGTGAATAGTCTGCCCCCCCCGGAAGAAATTGCCTGTCCAGAAATCGAACCAGTCAGTCCCTTTCGGAAGGTACACTGCTCTCTTTTGTTCAACAGCGGCTCCGTAATAGAACCAATGCGTCGGCTCGGTTACAGGGTTTACCAGAAATGCGGGGCCGAACATGTACTGGTCACGGATGTCATTGATAGAGGGATCCGTCCGGAAATCAAATGCGAGCGCGCGCATCATCGTGTAGGATTCACTCGTCACTTTCCATGAAAGTGAATAGATGTACGGCATAAGTCGATAACGCAGGTTGTCGTACTTCAGGAGTATTTCTTTGGTTTTTGCGTCCCAGCTTTCTGAAAACAGCGCCCTCTCGCCTTTCCCGTGTATTCTGAATACCGGACAGAATACGCCGAACTGGAACCAGCGTGTGAACAGCTCCCTGTTGGCGGGAGTCGACCAATCGGGGGGCGTCCAGTGGTAGTGATACCCGCCGATATCCGACGTCCAGTACGGTATACCCGATGCACAGGCATTGATGGCCTGCGGTACCTGAATTTTGTACGCATCGAACGTACACATGATGTCTGACGACCACAGGGTCGTGGCATTCCGCTGTTGTCCGGCAAAGGCCTGACGGATGAGGAAGAACGCCCGTTTCCCGGCGACGTCAGTCCTCCAGTTTTTGTATAAACCGGTCGAGTGCTCCAGGGAATAGGTGTTGAAATAATCGATCCCCCTGCCGGTGGCAAACATGCTCTGTCTTCTTGCATCNNGCTATCAGGCTATCTCTGGCCTGCTGCCAGTACATCTCCCGGGCTTTCGGGCTGTGAGCATCGTAATAACTGTCGAACGTGTGCGTCATGACATTGTCCCACAGAATCGTGGTTAAGTTCCCCGCATGTGACATCGCGTCATAGTTTCTGGTCCCTTTGGCAAAAACGGGCCAGATGGAGATCATTGCATGGACATTCGCCCGATGCAATTCATCAACCATCGCCTTCGGATCGGGATAACGTTCGGGCCACATGACGTGCGAGCCGATGACGTCGGGCTCCCAGTAGAACCAATCCTGAACAATACAGTCAACGGGGATATTGTTCTTCCGGTAACCATCTTTTACCGATAACACCTCCGCCTGGCTCCTGTACCTGTCCTGCGACTGGAAAAGCCCAAAAGACCATTTTGGAAACATGGGAGCCTGTCCCGTCGCAGCGCGGTAAAGGGAAATAATGTGATCGAACTCCGGCCCGTAGAAAAAGTAATAGTCAACCATATCGCCGCTTTCCGACACATACCTGTATTTTGTACTATCCGCTTCGGCACCGTAAAAGTTCGATGCCGAGTAATTATCCCACATAAGCCCGTAGCCCCTGTTTGACAGGAGAACAGGTATGGCTCCTGTCATATACCTGATTGCCAGATCCTGGTTACGGCCCTTGTAATTCATCGCCAGAGAATCCTCGGGATGACATCCCAGTCCAAAGAGGGATTCGTTTGCGGGTGATAGAAACCCTGTTTCGCAATCGTGCGTGATAATACCTGCAACCGTGTCCGCCACCATCTTCTTTCCGCCGGAATCATCCTCGGCAAGAATCGTCACGTCGTTCAGATCGGTGTATCTGATCGAATTTGTCGACCTGTTCACCTTGATCCTTATCCTGCCTGTAGAGATGATGATCTTATCAGGGCGTTCAGCAACTTCAAATTTCGGTGTCGCCGCCCATTCGCTGGTTACNNGTACCCCTGTCCAATTTGAATGTGATCCCGTCAGGATCTTTCGTGTAGGATACAATGGAAGCACTCGCGGCGTGCCTGGCGGCAAACGGAATGATTGTCACCGCCGCAATCAGCGCAACTGTCTTTCTCGTTGTCATCGATCATCCATCCCTGTTTTGGCCTTTTTTCGGAGAAATACGATACCGTCGTGAGCTGCGGAATGCAAACAAGCGTGAGTACCGCTCAACGACTCGCTATTCCCGCTTTTTTGTCGTATGTTATGATAGTGTATGTTCATTCGCAGGTCCTTTTCATCAATTCGATGGGGGGGACCTTTTCTATTGGTGTGAGACGAATTGCAAGGACCAGGGGGCCGATCATGAGATTCAGATTCTCCAGGAAAAAGGACCAGATGGAGCCATCAGACTTTTCCCGTTGCCCTCACGCACGGATGCCATCGACTGTTACCGGGGGTGCCCGAAGCCGCGGGCTTTCGCGTTTCCTGCTTCCACTCACGGGGCTGGCGTGCCTCGTCTGGATGCTCGTCCGGGTTATCCCGAAACCAAGCCGGGCGGAGTATCCGTGCATGAAAGTCGCAGCACCGCTCGCAGGCGGATTCATCGCCTACATCGCCGGAATGACAATTGTCCTTTTCTCATTCAAGAAAGCCCGTCATCTTTTCAGGGAGAGCAGATTCATTTTTGCTTCTGCCCTCGTCATTTGCGGCGTCACAGCCGGGATGTTTACCGTCCTCAAGACGGATTCCCAGTCCCATGCGGGCATCCTGGCCACCGATTCACTCTTCGTCCCGAGCGACTCCCCGAATACCCCGGTGGGAGNNGTCGATTCAATGCTCTCCCGATCCCTGCGTACGCTCACCGGCAAATCTACTGATCCCGCATCGTGGGACAGATTGTTCACATATTTCAACGAGGCACACGGCAAGGGGAGCGTTGGATACAGTGCCGGCGAGAAAATTGCCGTGAAGATCAATCTTAACAACTCCACAACCGGGGGGAATCCGGGCAACACGTCACTGGCGTCGCCCCAGACAGTACTCAGTCTCCTGAGGCAACTGGTGAACAACGCCGGAGTTCCTGACAGCAATATCACATTCTACGACCTCATCCGTTACGTACCGGATCCGATCTATACCAAATGCAAGACTGAATTCCCGAAGGTTCACTTTGTCGGCTGGAGCCAGATGAACGGACGGGAACAATACGTGCGCGATACAACCCTCGTGCATTGGTCGCAAAGCCTGATTCTGGAGAAGGACGTTTCTGTCTCTGCAAAAGGTGGAAATCCGACGCATTTGCCGACTGTCGTAACGAAAGCTTCGTATCTCATCAATCTCGCCAATCTCAAAGGGCACAGCTACGCGGGCATTACTTCATGCGCCAAGAATCATTTTGGCACGCTCAGTGTCGATGATGACAACGGCCAACCATATGTGTGGGCCCCTCATGCCGCCGGTGTACATGCGTATGTTGCTGTTCATAACGCCGCCTGGAGCGCAGACCTGAACTTCAAGGCGAGGCCGCTGGGTTCATACAACCCACTCGTTGATCTTATGGGACATAAGGACCTTGGTGGAAAAACGCTCCTCTTTATAGTCGACGCGCTGTATGCTGTACCGGATGAGCATGGCACCCCGTTTTCCTCCACGAGCAAATGGCTGTCTGCCCCGTTCAATCACGGCTGGACATCGAGCCTGTTTCTCTCCCAGGATAATGTCGCCATCGAATCGGTCTGCCTCGACTTCCTCAGGACGGAACAGTCGGTCAATGCGAACTACACTCTCACCAATGGAGCGACCGACAACTACCTCCATGAAGCCGCTCAGGCGAACAGCCCCCCCTCGGGAACCTACTACGCTCCCTCGGGGGACAGCGTGAGGCTACAGAGTCTGGGAGTGCACGAACACTGGAACAACGCCGTCGACAAGAAGTACTCCAGGAACCTCGGGACCGGCAACGGCATCGAGCTGGTACAACTTCGAGCGACATCCCTGACCTCCGTGAACGAAAGAGTGGGACCACCGTCTGCATTCGTTCTTCTGCAGAATTATCCGAACCCGTTCAACCCTTCGACCACCATCGGCTTTTCCGTCTCTCAGAGCGGGTCAGCCCTGCTCGAGATCTACGATCTGACGGGCAGGCACGTCCGCACACTGCTCAGCGGTGACGTGGCGGCCGGCAATCACTCCGCACAATGGGACGGGAGGGACGAGCGGGGATCCTCCGTGGGGAGTGGCGTGTATTTCTACCGCCTGAGACTTGGCTCGAACTTTGAGAGTGCACGAAAAATGGTCCTCATGAAATAGGCTTCTCAAGGAGCGGCGAATCATTCCAGGAGCCCGGCCCCGATCGGCCGGGCTTTCCTTACGGGTTCATTTGTATGAATAGAGGGATATCTTCTGAATGCCGACACCGTCGCTCCGAAGTATCACCCCCGTCCCGTCGAATGTACTTGCATGCACTTCATCTCCATTGAGCCTCCTCCTCCCCACCCATTTCCCTTCATCAAAAGTCCCCTCGTCAACTGCGTCTATTCCTATCCGCACGGAATCATTCTTAGGGACAAAGAAAATATCAAGCCCCCTGCCGGCCGCAACGAATTCCTGAGGACCTGTCTGGATTATGAGGCCTCCGGCGACCGCCGGTCTTGGCGATCCTGCGAGCCTTGCTTCGATAACATAGTCTCCCAGCTCGAGCCGCTGGACCGGCGAGAGCGTGTCAACCAGCATTCCCTTCATCGTTCCCGTCCCCTGATGAGCGAGAATAACGGGCGCCAGCGCCTGCAACACCGAGTAGCTCTGATCCAGGGGGTCGTCTTCTGCATACCGATTGTCATCAATGCCAAACGGCGAAAAACATCCGGCATCGAATTGCCCGAAAGCATACAACGCCCTTGCGACACCAGGCTCCCCGCCACGCGACTCCGGTATGAACAGCGGATTGCCGCTTCGCGTGTATTCCTGGCACGCCCATGCGAATTCATCCATATAAATGTCCGGAGCAATAAAATCGATCGACGGCGCGGCGGCCCGCCACACATCGAGCACCTGCGGTAACGGCCCCCCTGAGGGATACCTCCCCGGCCAATAGCTGTAAGGTTGTTTCAGCCATGCATTGGCGTACATCGGCAACGGATATTCCTTCTTGCCGGCAGAAGCCACCTTTTCTATATAACCCGCGTAACTCCACGCAGAAAAGAGCTCTTCGGTATAGTAGGAGTAAAACTGCCAGTTCTCCCGTTCGGGTCTGAATTCACTTCTGCCAAAATCCTCTTCCCAGCTGCCGGAGGTCCTGAAACCATTCGCCCCCCAGACTTTGTAGAGCCCGGGGAACAGGTTACCCTTGTGTCCGACAAGATAGTCCGTCAACATCTGCGGAACAGGAGCATGGTATGCAGCATTTGCAAGAGGGCTGAAATCCCTCCTCGCATTACCGGGGGTTCGTCCCATATGATCGAGCACCCCTACTTCATTCTCAACCTGTATCATGACCACGGTGTGCTTCCTGCCGTCGACTTCTTTGAGGTGATGCATCAACGCCGCAAACGCCCTTGCATCCGCTTCACAGGAAGCTTCGCCGTACGTCGACAGGATTTCCAACGGTTTTCCATACTCATCTTCCGCCCTCGGGTACTTCGCATAGTTCTCTTTAACCCATGAAGGGATGTACACCGAACTCGCATTCTTCCAACTGCCAAACCAGATCAACACCAACCTCAGGTGTGCTTCTCTTGCCCCCGCAATCTCACCGTCCACTATCGTAAAATCAAACTTCCCTTCGGTCGGTTCTATAAGCTCCCAGGAGACGGTCGCAATGACAGAATTCAGGTTCTTTCCGGCCAGCCTCTTCCAAATGGGGCTCATGTATTCCAGCCCGCCGCACGTGGAGTTGTGCAGCTCACCGGCGATCAGGAGGAGCGGCTTCCCTCCAACAACGAGCCGCGTCGCCGTGCCATGTTTTTCCAGATGGGGAATTTCCCCGGAAGCATCCTGTGATTCCCGGCCTGAACGGGCGTTTTCGGTCTGGCTGAAACCGTTTGCCGCCGACAAGACCACCAGGGGAAGAACAACCCTCCAGAAGTTCATCTCTTTGTCCTCGTGTATTTCAAATCATCTTACCTCAGGCTCTCGACTGTATTCACACCAGCGGCCGAGATATGTGACCGGACTTGCAGTGCGGCGGGTTTGAGATCCTCGGATACAGCAGTAACGCGGATTATCCCGCCTGTTCCCGTCGACTGAATCACAGCAAGGGCCAGTCCGTTGAAGGCATTGCGCAGCGTACTTTTCATCCGGGTCCTGTCCTGCGGGTCTCCATTGTCAGTCCCGGCCACCGTTCCTTCACCCTCAACCTTGAACTCAATAAGGTTATTCGCGCCCGGAACAAGCAATCCGCGGTCGTCAACGACTTCGACCTTGATGTTTGCAATATCCCGGGCATCCGCAGTGATATCGTTCCTGTCCGTTGACAAACGGAGAGCAGCGGGCCCGGACGTCGTGTGCACTTCTTCGGTAACGACCTGTCCGTCTTTTTTGCCGATTGCTTTCAATGCGCCAGGCTCATACGGAACATCCCACGATAGATGCAGATCGGAAGTCGTCGCTGCAACATACGGGTGATCAAACTTGTTCCAGCCTCCGGAATTGCCCTGCTGCGGAAAAACGACAGATTTTGCACCGAAAGACTTTCCATTCAGAAATAGCTCAACGGTGTCACAATTCGAAAATGCAATCACCGGAACAACCCGGCCTTCGTGCCCTGCCCAGTTCCAATGGGGGAAAAGATGCACCATCGGCTTGTCCGTCCACTGGCTTTGATAAAAGTAATATCCGTCTTTGGGGAAGCCGCAAAGGTCAAGAACGCCTGAACTGGAGCTCTTCCGCGGCCAGCGGGCTTCTCCGAGATAATCAATGCCCGTCCACATAAAATCGCCTATGACGTAATCATTCACCGAAGTGACCCGCCATAGTTGTTCAGCCCGGATCATAGAGTTGTAATCATACAAAAATATCGGACGGTCCGGATTCACATTCGGCGGATCGGAGATGGTGTATTTTCCTCGCACCCCCGAGATACCGACATTTTCCGTCCCTATCATCTTCCAATCCGGATGATCATGCCTGTCAACGCTGTAATACAGTTCCCTCCGTGTCAGCCAGCGGTCAACGTAGTTGTAACCCACGATGTCCTCCAGCTCAAGAAACCGGGGCTTTGCCGGATAGTCAACGTCAGCAATCCTGTCATTCGCCACCGTCACGGGCCTGCTGGGATCTTCCCTGTGAAATGTCGCAACCAGCGCCCGCAGCACCTCCGTCCCCCTGTCCGTCCCCTGGTCCAGGACCTCATTGCCGGCGCTCCATAGTACCACCGATGGATGATTCCGGTCACGATGAATCATGGAAATCAAATCGGATTGGGAGTGCTTCGCAAAATAGAGATGATAGCTGTATTCCACCTGTCCTTTCTGAATCTCCCATTCGTCAAACGCTTCATCCATGACCAGGAAGCCCAAGGAATCGCAGAGATCAAGGAACTCGGGAGCCGGGGGGTTGTGTGCCGTCCTTATGGCATTGCAGCCCATCTCTTTGAGAATTTGCAGACGCCTTTTCCATGCCTGCTCGGGAACTGCGGCCCCCAGACAGCCTGCATCGTGATGCAGGCACATACCGTGCATCTTCACATGCTTTCCGTTCAAAAGGAAACCTTTGTCCCTGTCGTATTCAATTGAGCGGATGCCAAAAGGCGAAATAAGATTGTCTTCTACTTTTGACCCCTCAACGATGGATGAATGCAGGGCGTATAATGACGGCCTTTCAATCGACCAGAGCGAAGGGAAAGCGACCTTGATTGTCTGCTTCACATCCATTGTGCCTGACGGGGCCAGCGACACAGGGGTTTCAAAGGCTGCCACCTTATCGCCAGCCCCGTTGGTGATGACCGACCTCAAAAGGACGTTCCTGGCAACAGAAAGGTTGTTTTCAATGGAGGTGCGGACCTCGATTGTTGCAGATAATGAATCGACGGACGGTGTGGTGATATACGTTCCCCATGGGGCTATATGCACCGGGCCGGCGACATTCAACCACACGTGGCGATATATGCCTGAGCCTGAGTACCAGCGGCTGTTGGGCTGAAGAGAGTTGTCAACCCTGACCGCTATGATGTTTTCCCCTTTTTTAATGAAGCGAGTCACGTTGTAATTGAAGCTCGTATAGCCATAGGGATGTCTGCCCAGGTGCTCTCCGTTTACCCAGACATCACTGTTCATATACACGCCGTCAAATTCAATCCACAGGTTCCGTCCCTTCGTCATTGCAGGCAGATCCAGATGTTTGCGGTACCATCCAATTCCCGCAGGAAGAAAACCGCCGTTCCCTTTCGTCGGGGCATCTTCTTTGAATTCACCTTCGATGCTCCAATCGTGCGGAAGATTGAGCGTCCGCCATCCGGTATCATCAAACTCCTGCCTTTCTGCTCCCTGTACATCAGATTGGGCGAATTTCCAATTGTAATCCATCAACAAATGTTGATGGGTGTCCGGGCCGGCGCACCAGACAGTCGGCCCAATCAGGAGCAAAAAGAAAAGTTGGAGGAAATGAGATAGTTTCATACGGCGCACTGTGACAGAGAATGTGGCATCACCGCTGCAGATCCATTGTTCCCGCCACCCCGGGTTCGTCGAGCAGCTGTACGTAGGTACACGGACCTAAATCGGGATTTTCCCAAGAAGACAGTTCCCAGACAATCTTCTTGTCCGGTGTAACTTCAAATGCCTGAACTGTGCCGGGCCAGGNNGCCCGTGTGAACTCCCACACAGTTTCGCCTTTCATGTTCACCTCGCGGGTGTACCCTTCCCCATCTCCCGAAATGAGCGTGTTGCCATTATGCAGCCGTATGGCCGACCATGGAGAACCAGCGCTCACCGACCATATTTCTTTGCCGTCCAATGTCAATTCAACCACTTTCTTCTCACCCATGAGCCCCACCATGATGGTCCCATTTCCCGTCATTCGCACATGGCGGAACTGGCCGTGCGTGTTCGTCGAGGCGGTGGATACCATGATCTCCCTCAACGTCTTGCCTGTCACAGTGTTGATTATCAATACTTTGGGAGGATTGNNATCGAATGCTTCCAGACGACCTTCCCGTCCCTGACAAGAAACATCGATTGAGCCTCGGGATGGCGCGTATCCCACTCCCCGACATACAGGAACGGGTGCTGGTTCAGTCCTCGGCCGGGCAATTGTTCGCCGGCAGTTTGTGTTTGCGCGTTAAGAGTTGCCAGGCTCATCACGACACAACAAACAACACTCATTTGTCTCATCACAACTCTCCCATCGTACATTTACCCTTCCTTAGCTTCGTTACTCATGCGACCCGTCCACGATGGCACAGAAACAGGCCTCCCATCCCCTGGACGCAAGGCCTGTTTGAACATCGACGATCTGTCACTGCTCAACGGACCTATGTTGAATCGTCTGTGTTCACCGGGGACAGGCAAGCAAGGATGAACCGGGCCCTCATTTCAAAAGCAACATGCTTTTTGCGCTTGTGTAGCCGCCTGCGTTGATGCGATAAATGTATACCCCGGTGGCTAAGCTCCCGGCATTGAATGTGACGCTATGGCGACCGGGCGTGAGCGTTTCATTCAGAAGCGTCGCCACTTCCTGGCCCAGAATATTGTACACCTTCAAATCGACTTTCAGCGCTCCGGGGAGATTGAACTCTATCTGCGTCGAAGGGTTGAAGGGGTTCGGATAGTTCTGGTTTAGCGTAAAGGACAACGCCGCTCCCGGAGCTTCCCCGACTCCTTCCCCCCCATAGTATTCCGCCATGATCAGTGAAAACGAGGTACCCGGTACCGTCTTATCGTCCCAGTGCAGCGCACCGATCGGCAGGCCGTCAATCGTCGAATTCACCGGCGTCCCTCCCCCGCTTTGCGCGTAGTTCTCGATGAAATCGGAGACCTTCGTGACGCGGGAGGTCTGGCCGTTTTCATCCTTCACGCCGTTGGTGAATCCGGGAAGCGTGTTCGCATCCTTGTCACCGGGGACATATGCGGACATCAGGAGGTCGTTCGTGGGAGTCGGCCAGGCCGGGTCGGCCCACTGATTCTGGTTCCACTCACCCATCAGCTCGACGATCCCCGCATCCTTAATCGACGGTGTCTTAGTATCGACCTTCGCGAATATGTTGTGGGTCATCACCATATTGCGATATGCCGCAAACAGCGCCGCCGTGCGTTTGTTCATCCACATGCCGGGGATGTTCACGATCGGCCAGGGACCCGGCCCATAGCTGCCCCAGGTCAAATATGAAAGCGGATAAGGAGCGATGCTATTCCAGTGATTGTTATAGTTGTGATAATACGAATTGAGCAGCGTATCGGTCCAGGAGATGTTGTTCGACACGAAAATATGAAGCTTGCTGAGGCCGACCTTTGTCTGATCAACAGTCGAATCGGGTTTGATCATGTCTGCAAACACCTGTTGCCTGATCGTGATGGAATCGACTGTGATTGTGCCCATCAACATGACGGCAACGGGGTCAGGATCTTCACCGCCCGTCGCCACGTTGACTGTATCCTCCCCGACCCAGTTCTCGTTTGTGAAGAGGTTGTTGCAAATGAAGAGGTTCACATAATACCCCCCCAGGAGCCAGTACTTGTGGTTGTTGATGAACGTGTTATGATTGAACCACGCGAACCGGGTGACAGCCTCCTGCTGCAAGAAGGTAAGTCCGCCGTTGCTGACGGTGCAATTTTCCACCCAGATCGTGTCGATCGGTTTCTTGCAATACATGACGCGAGCCCCCCACCACTGGGAGCCGTTAAACAGGGCACGGAAGTAGCAGTTTGTGAACTTCCATACGGAGCCGTGGTTCCAGCCGTCGCCGTTAAACGTGTCGATGCCGATGAACTCGGTCACGCAGTCGTTGACAATACACTTCTGGGAGAGGTTATTCACCGTCGTCATGCCGAAGAGCTGATTGTACTGCGTGCCGTCGGTGACTTTCCCGAGCCAGTAGA
>PMND01000112.1:0-13497 GCA_003161955.1 Ignavibacteriota bacterium
ATTGCCCCGTCGTCTAACGGCAAGACAGCAGACTCTGGATCTGCTTATCGAGGTTCGAATCCTTGCGGGGCAGCGCAGTATCCGGCAACCTACTGGTTTCTCCGGCCTTATCGTCTAACGGTTAGGACGGAGCCCTCTCAAGGCTCAAATACGGGTTCGATTCCCGTTAAGGCTACGCGGCGTAAGGATTCAGTCTTGCTCGCTCGAATTCCCGCACATTTGGCGCGTTTTTTTGCTCCATCGATTCCTCAAGTTCATGCACCCGTAGCTCAATTGGATAGAGCATCAGACTACGAATCTGAGGGTTGGGGGTTCGACTCCCTCCGGGTGCACCAGCATTCGTCGACTTCTCACATTTACTACACCACTCCCTGTTCTCTGATCAAAAAGATGGACAAGGGGCAACTCCTATTATGAGGGTTGGGCCTCCCATGACACCCACGAAGCGCGCCGCGACAAAACCCACCAGGCTCAGCATTATCATTCCGTGCTACAACGAAGAAAATACGCTTGAACGGTGCGTCGCAAAGGTGCGCTCGATTGCAGACAGCAGTCTGTCACTGGAAATCATCATCGTGGACGACGGCTCAAAGGACAAGAGCCTCCAGATCGCCCGCTCCCTGGAAAAGGACCACAAGGACGTCGTGGCTATCCAGCAGACCCGCAACCAGGGAAAGGGGGCTGCATTGCGTACCGGTTTCCAGAGGGCAACCGGGGACTATGTCGCAGTCCAGGATGCGGACCTGGAGTACGACCCGCAGGATCTCAAGAAGCTGCTCGTCCCTCTTGTGAACGACGAAGCGGATGTGGTTTTTGGCTCGAGGTTTCTCTCTTCAGGAACGCACAGAGTCCTCTACTTCTGGCATTCCCTCGGTAACCGCATGCTGACGCTCATCTCGAACATGTTTACCGATCTCAACCTTACCGATATGGAGACGTGCTACAAAGTTTTTCGGCGGGACATTATTCAAAGCATCACGATCCAGGAAAATCGATTTGGTTTTGAACCGGAAATTGTCGCGAAGGTCGCTCAAATGCGCCTGCGCATATTCGAGATGGGTGTTTCCTACTACGGCCGGACGTACGAGGAGGGAAAGAAAATCGGAATGAAGGACGGCTTCCGCGCCCTCTATTGCGTCTTTCGCTACAATCTCCACACGGCTCCGGTGCCGATTCAATTTTTCACGTACCTGATCATCGGGGCGGCGGCGGCGATTGTCAACTATGTTCTCTTCGTTCTGATGTATGCCGGCGGGTGGTCCGTCACAATGGCGGCCCCGACCGCATTCATACTGGCATCAGGCGTGAATTATTACCTCAGCGTCAAGCTGCTGTTCAGGCATACGGCTCGATGGAATTCCGCCGTCGAAATCCTGATGTACTGCGTGCTCGTGTGCCTGGTGGCACTTCTCGATCTCGGAATTACCCAGGGAATGATATCGATGGGTACTAACCCGGGAATCTCGAAACTCACGGCGACCGCCGCGGGGTTGATTGCAAATTTCGCAGGGAGAAGATTCTGGGTCTTCGCGGAACCCTCCAGCGGCCCGTGGAAGCCTGGAGCCCGATCCCAGGTCTGACCGCAACTGTGAGGAGGAAAGTCCTCTCTGGTTTCAGGAAATCCCTCTCGGAAAGGAAATAGGTGCATGCACTACAGACCGCTCGGCAAAACCGGCATTGAAGTTTCCGAGGTCGGCTACGGCGCGTGGGGAATCGGCGGCGAGATGTGGCTGGGGGCCGTCGACACGGAATCGATAAAGGCGATGCATGAAGCTGCGGACCTCGGGCTCAACTTCATCGACACTGCTCTGGCGTACGGGGAAGGTCACAGCGAAACGCTCGTCGGCCGCTTCCTGAAGGAGCGGAAGGATCAGATCACCGTTGCGACAAAGATCCCTCCGAAAAACCGGATCTGGCCTTCCAGGCCGGGCACACCGTTATCCGAGGCATTCCCCTATGACCACATCATCGCATCGACAGAGCAGAGCCTCAGGAATCTCAACGTCGTGACCATCGACATACTACAGCTCCATGTATGGAACGACGACTGGGCAGACCAGGACGAATGGAAGCGCGCGTTCGCAAAACTGAAGGAACAGGGGAAGGTGCGTCATTTCGGGATCTCCATCAATGATCACCAGCCTTCCAACGGGGTTCTCGCAGCCGCAACGGGGCTTATCGACACATTCCAGGTGATATACAACATTTTCGACCAGACCCCCGAAGAGAAACTCTTCCCGCTCTGCCGTAAAATGAACCTCGGTATTATCGCCCGTGTCCCCTTTGATGAGGGAGCGTTGACCGGAGCGATCACACCCGAGACGACATTTCCTCGGGGAGATTTCCGGAACAACTACTTCGCGGGGGAGAGGAAAGAGGAAGTGTTCCGCCGTACCGAGAGACTCAAGCGCCTGCTGGGAGATGAGGCCGGTTCGCTGCCGGAACTCGCCCTCAGGTTCTGCCTCCATCCCCCCGCTGTCTCGACGGTCATCCCGGGAATGAGGAGTATCAGGAATGTCAGAGCGAATTGCAGCGTGTCGGATGGCCGGACGCTGAGTGACAGTCTGCTCGCGCAGCTCCGGGGGCACGCGTGGAAGAAGAACTTCTACGACTGATCAAAACGGGAAATCTGCTCCGGGCTTTGCCTGAGGTTCCGCCTTTTTCGATTCCGGTTTCTTTGCCGCACGGTGCACGGGGTTCGACTCGACGTAGATGGCCTTGTTCGGCGTGGAGGGACACGGATGTTCACACGACCCGCACCCGATACAGAGATCCTCGTTCACCTCAGGCAGAAACAGTCCTTCGCTTTTGACCATGTGCACGGCCTTGGTCGGACAGTGCTCCGAACACGCCCCGCACTCCGTCTTCTTTGTGATGACGATGCAATCGTCTTTCACGAACCTGGCCTTCCCGATTTGTACCAGCTTCTTCGCCTCCGCCTCCAGCGGGAGTATGGCTCCCGAGGGGCAGACCTGGCCGCAGACGACACAGTCATAGTTGCAGGTGCTGAGCGAGTAGTCCATCCGCGGCTGGAGGATTCCGCCCGGACCGTACTCGAGGAAGGCAGGGCTCAGGACCTGCGTGGGGCAGGCGTTGACGCAAAGGTGGCATGCAGTGCAGCGCGACGAGAAACGCCCGGTGCCTCCGGACCCCGGAGGAGATATCGGAAGTTTGCTCCTTGACTTCCCCGTCGGAACAGGCAGAACCGCCCGAAGAGTGTCCTTACCCGGAAAGACCATGAGTGCGGCACCCGCGCCGTTCCGCAGGAGTGTGCGCCTACGGCGGTTCACAGGACGGAGGGAGCTCCCCCGCGCCCCTCCACGGGGTACCCTGTACCTGAGTCCGACGGTCGGGCAGGCGTCGAAGCAATTGAAGCAGCCCACACAGGCGCTGAAGTCGACGCGCATATTCTCACTATCGATGCACCCCGCCTTGCAGACCTTCTCGCAAAGCCCGCAGTCTTTACATGCCGACTTGTCGATCACAATCCTGAAGAGGGACACTCTGGCGATGAGGCCGAGGAGCGCACCTGCCGGGCAGAGCGTATTGCAGAAGAGCCTTCCGCGCATGTATGACATCGTGAACAGCACGCCGGCGAATATCGACGTCAGGGCAAATGCGGCGGGGGAGGGAATGTGGAACGGGACGGTGAAAAAAAGGTACACGTGAGCCGCGCCGAGAAGCCAAGCGGTCCCGTTGTTCAGCAAGAGAGCAACCGGACGCACGAGCGTCACAACCGTGCGGCCAAAATTACTGAACGGCTCGAGGAAATTAAGCAGGAAGAGGCTTCCTCCCAGCGCGAGGGCTGCGGTGAGCCCGAGGATGCCGTAGTGAAGCAGATAGTTCTGGCGCCGGAAGAGGAACCTCCTCCGGCTGTTTCTCTTCCGGTTCAGACGGCTGAACAGGTCCTGCAGAGTCCCNNTTCACGATACCGGGGACCAACTGCACAGAGGTGAACGCAGCCACGGCCGCCGGGGGAAGAACCCCGGTAAGGTCGGTAAATAAGAACAGGGCGGGGAGAAACAGGAGGAGCGATGTGACGACCCGAACGGTCCTGAGGTGCCGGAGTGCCATCGCCTTTAGAGCGCGATTCTCTTGATATTCAGGTTTTCCAGGTCCTTCCTGCCGACCTTCTGCGCGGCAGCGATCCTGATATAGCCGATGTCATCCGGGATGACCCCGAAGAGCTTCGCCGCAGCCGCGTCGGCGGCTACGATATCAGTCGTCACGAGCTGCGTCTTGAGAGAGACCACATCATCGAGGGAAACCCCCCGGGGACCGTTTTGTTTCAGCATGAGGTAAGCATCGATCACCGTCAGGTCGGGCTTTCTGTATCCTGCAAAATCGGCGATGCACTGATGCAGGTCATTCCGGTGCCAGTACCCCCTGTCCCAGACGATCCCCATGTTGTTCTTCATCCCCGCGGTGAGCTGGGACGATGAGTGGTGTTTCAGCACCGGCACATTGATGAACACGTCCGATTCCAGTATCAACTCGTGCACCTGAGCCTCTTTAAGAACCTTCCCGCCGGATACCGAAACCGGGTGGTAGTAGCTCTCGGTGTGACCGGGTGCCACCGTTGCTCCCGCATCCTTTGCCGCACGTTCGATTCCGCTGTTCTTGTACGACCGCCGCCAATCATCACACGTGTGGTCGAAGACATACACCTCTTTTGCGCCGGCGTCGAGACAACGGCGGACAATCCTTGCAACAAGCTTCGGGTTGGTATTGCCGGCGCGGTCGGGAGTGACATCCCACCCGATATTCGGTTTAATGACCACTTTCTGGCCTTTCTTGACGAATGAAGTCATCCCGCCGAGCGCGCCGATCGCAACATCGAACATCGCATCGGGTTCTCCTCCTTTGACTGCGACGAGATCGTAGGGACGCGGAGGCACGGCGGCGAAAAGGCGTGAAAACCTGCCGGACGCCGCCGCTGTTCCCGCCAGAAGTGTTGCCCCGACAGTCTGCTTCACAAACGTTCTGCGATCCATGCGTTTATCCTCCGTTTCACTTCTGTGGTGGCGGAACATCGGCCGATCAGAAGAACTTCACGTACACGAACAGCGCGAACGCCGCGCACAGGACGATGACGATGACTGCAATGACGATCTTCTTGACCACCCTGAAGAGGAGCCAGGCGGCGACAACGGCGGCGGCAATGAGAGCAAACGCCTGAAGCCTGAGCACAGGTCAATCCTCGACTCGATGTTCCTGAAATCATGACAAAGCCCACAGGGCAATTGCATTGTCACGCCCGTGGGCTTTCAAATAACGGCTACACTGACACAATGAGGTGATTTCCCGGAAGAAAATCAACAGGAAATGCGCGCCGATTGCCCCCGCAACTCATGGGGGATTCCGGCCGGCGTCANNGCGTGCCCCGCCCCCGGGATGAGGACCCTGTACGTATCCGGGAGCAGTCGTTCCAGCTCGTCGGTAATGAGGGAAAACATCCGGGGGCTTCTCTGACCGTTCAGCAGGAGGACGGGCACCAGCGCAGAGTGGATCTGATCATCCGGTATCGAGGGCATGTATTCGTCAGGACCCGCAAGGAGTTCGAGCCGGAGTGTGCCTGCCGATTCCATGAGCCTCTCTCGCGAGGGGGCGGAAATCAGATCGAACGCCCCCCTTCGTCCGGAGACGCCGTCAAAGAACTTTCTCACTCCGAGCGCGTCGTTTCCTCCGGCAAATGCTGCCCGAGCTGGCGAGAGGGCGTTCGCCTCAAATTCTTCAAGCGCGATCTCCCCCTCGTGCGTCTTCTTCAGGAGGGGGAGCATGGGTGGTTCGCCAAGTACAAGCCGCTGAATGAACCCGGGATGCCGGATCGCACAGCAGAGGGCCACATATCCGCCATACGATGACCCGATGACGGTCGCGGGCGAGACGCCCAGCGTCTGTATCATTTCGGCAAGGTCCGCCGCGTGGACGGAAAGCGAGTATGAGTCATCCGACTGGTGGACGGGGTTCGGCGGATGAAACCGTCGGCTGTACGCGATAACGCGAAAGGACGGTGAAAAGAATTCGAATTGTGGGGGAAAGTCTGCCATCGAGCCGAGTGTCCCGTGAACGAAGACGAGCGGCTCCCCTCTCCCCTGTTCGATGTACGCAAGCCTGGTGTCGCGGAGAGGGATCGTGTTCATGGCTGACCGGCGACATTTGGACCCCGGTCCGGCTTTTCCTCCGGTTCGCGAAGCTTCACGGGAGGAGGAGCATACCCGACCACCGAACCTGCCCGGATGCGGGCCATATAGGGGGAGAGCGTCGTTCCCGGGAGCGTCCGGACATTGTCCTCTATCCTGATCGGCCCGATCCCTGTACCGGCACCGATAGTGCAGTGAGAACCGATCTCAACAAGCCCGTATCGGAATTTCCCGCACCCCTCATACGCGTGGACCGTGACCCTCGTGTACGCACCCAGAAGCGTATTGTCGCCGATGAATATCAGCTCGGGCCTGAAGTGATCAAGCCAGGCAAGCTGCATGATCTCGACATTCCGGCCGATGTGCGCTCCCATCCAGCGGTACCAACTGTTCTTGAATGAGGTTCCCTTCATCACGAAGGAGACCGCAACCTGAAACTGGACAAGAATCCGCCGCCAGGTCGGAAGATTGATGAGGCGCCAGTTGACCGCGTTCGGCTCTTCCGGGGACCCGAGGCCGGAAAACGTGTAGTGACGCTGGACGGGGGTCAGATACGCATCCATCCTCATCGCCCCCTCCGGTGTGCGGGGGTCCAGCGTCGCAATATCGACCCCCTTGCCGTTCGCCGTCTTGCTGATGGAAATTGTCCTCCCCCGCCTCTTCGCCAGCTTGATCGCGCGGAGTATCATATCCTCCGTCACCCGCCTCATCGCCTGTTCAGGAGTCTCTGTCTGGGGTGGCCGCATATCTCGCTGTAATGGAAACGGTCGTGCCGGATAATCCCTTGCCAAGAATGTAGAGGAACAAGAATGCAGAAGCAACAGAGAACAGAACGTGCGGCATCCAGGAATGCCCCCGCTACGGCTTCGAAAACGAGAGAAGCGTCATTACCGTCGACGACGGGTTGTTGCCTCGTTGAACTACTGTATAGTCGATGACCCCGATCCCCCTGACGCACCTCAAGATCTCATCCGAGGATCCGTTGCCTTGCGTCGTTGAAAGCGTGTCGCCTCCAGGCTGAACGAATCGAGACAACGTGTGAACAAACGCGCTGCTCCCCTCGGGGAAATTCAACGCGAGGGAATCCTGGATTTCGACGATCGTAAATGGAGTCACCCGGCTGGTTATCACATCCGGGCCCTGCGGCATGATATTGTGGGCGGTGTCAGTCTGCGAGTCGTTGACGGAATACACCGTGGAGTTCGGGCCATGTGACACCGAGACGATCTCCCAGACATGGACCCCCTTGTATGATTTCTGAATTCCTGCAGAGAAGAAGTTGAGCGCTTCTGTGAATCTGTATGTCCATATGGTCCCCACCGCGAGCGGAAATTCCAGATCAACAGGCATTGAGAACGTCGAATCGGGCGTTGCCGCGGTGCCCCCGCTGTTGACGGCGACCAATCTCCAGTGATAAGAACCCAGTGGAATGAGATTGCCAATCGGGGCGCTGACGCTGACCGGCATCATTCCGGATCCGGCATCCTGCGGGCTCGTGCTTTGACCGTATGAAGATGTGACGCCATACTCGAAAAGGTACCACGTAGGGAGCGCCATAGGATTGACACTCCCCTCGAGGACTATGCTTGTCGTGGATGTTACGCGCACACGACCCAGTGTTGCCAGAGGTGCCGTCACAATGGTCCTGAATGTTCGATCCCCGCCCGGAATTGTGTCCGGCGCCGGGATCACGGCCACTACTCTGAAATGATATAGCGTCCCCGGGATGAGACCGGAGACCCACTCCGTTACCGGCACGGGATCGGTCCCTCCTCCCGCATACGACATTGAAGTTCTCGTGCCGTAGGACGTGGTTGTCCCCAGCTCAAAGAAGTATGTTGTCCATTCCCCTTTGGGGTAAACTGTCGCATTGAGTGTCGCAAAAGTAGCATTGATTGAGGTCGCCTGTCCGGTCGCGGCTCTTACCGGCGGCGCCGGAACAACGACTTCGGTCGGCGAATCGCTGCAACCTGTGATACCCAGGAGCAGACTCGTCAGAATCAGTGTCTCGCGCGACCTCGACAAGACCCGCCTCTTCCATGTAAACCGGAAACGCCCGTCGAAAAAACGGAAGGCCTCTTCCGTCCTGCCCGCCGAAGCAGGAAAAGCCGAAAGAGATCTCTCAACGCACCCGCCTCTTGCTCAAAGGTAGGGGAATTGCATGTCAGGCGCAATTCACGGAGAGACTCCGGGCAGAAGACTCCGGNNAATTCGACGCGCCTGTAGCTCAACTGGATAGAGCATCAGACTTCGGATCTGAGGGTTGGGGGTTCGACTCCCTCCAGGCGCACGCGTAAGTGTAGATCGAACAATGAGATTGGGGAGCACACAGTTTTGTCCGGAGTCGCTGAGGGCAGAATCTTGCCAAAACCTTACATAGTCTCGTCGGCGACATAAACAAAAGGCCTCTCATGAGGCCTCCGTCATTTCTCTCCGTGTTCTTTACCCGAGTCCAACTCCAATCGAGCAACCGCCTCTTGAAAAACGTCCATCCGAACCTTTGCGTATATCTTCGAGGTACGGATGTCGGAAGGAGCGGATGACGAAGTATGAACGGGAGCGAATCGTGCGGGTGGTGAAGGCGGTCCTTCCGTGAAGGAAAAATGATGTCCCTGCGGAAGCGAATGCTCGTCGAAAAGACAGCCGAGCCGATGCGGAGCGCGGACTTACGCCAAGCCTCACTTGCAAAGAAGAAGCCCTTTTGTCTGGACGAACCTCTCTGCTTCAATCCTGTAAAGATACACCCCGCTCGCGAGGTTCGAACAGTCGAACCTGACTTCGTGAACTCCTGCCTCCCTCGTCTCATTCACCAGCACCGATACCTCACGACCAAGAACATCATATACCGTCAGTCTCACATGTGACGAGCCCGACAACCCGAATGTGATAGTCGTGCTGGTGTTGAAGGGGTTGGGGTAATTCTGCTCAAGCACAAACTCTCCGGGCACATCGCCATTATTCGTCTGGCGGACCGAAACGACGAGCTCTGACAACGGGCGCCTCCAGACACCTGCATCAGTCCCGGCAAGGAGATACGTACCGGACACGGCAAGAGCACGGACAGTGATATTCGTCAAGCCGGTATTGACGACTGTCCAGCTCGTGCCGTTGTTGGTGGAAAGGAAGGCGCCGTTGTAATAGGTTCCCGCAAAGATTTTCGTGCCGGCGAAAGCGAGGGAATAGACGTATGATTTTGTAAATGCGGTCTTGGACCAACTTGCGCCGTTGTTGGAGGACCGGAAAATCCCTCCATCGGTTCCGGCAAAGAGATTTGTTCCTCCTGTTCCGTCTGGAGAGACCATCAGTGCACGGACAAACGGGTCTGTGAGGCCCACAGAGTCGGCGGTCCAACTTGAGCCGTTATCGGTGGAAAGGAATGTCCTGCTGCCGTAAGTCCCCGCGTAGAGAAACGGACCCGAGACACCAAAAGCGTCCACAAATATGTCCCGGAGACCGGTAGATATCCAGCTTGAGCCGTTGTTGGTGGTGACAAAAACTCCATCCGTCGTCCCGGCAAGGAGATTCGTATCCAGAGCGGCGAGACTCAGGACATAACTGGAATACATGCCGCTATTGACATAGGTCCAGCTTTTCCCATTATTTGTTGAAAGCGAGACGCCGTAGGCATTTGCCCCGGCGAAGAGGTTTTTGCCCCCCGTGCTATCGGGACGAATGGCAAGAGACAAGACGCTCCTGTCCGTCAAACCAATATTGACCCAGCTCATGCCGTTGTCTGAGGAGAAATAGACGCCGCCATCAGTCCCCGCAAAGAGATTTGTGTCGTTTACGGCGAGCGATTGGACGCTGGTATTGGCGGGTACATTGCTCTGCACCCATTGAGCATGAGATTGGACGCTCGAGAAAATCACGAGGAGGAAAAAAGCTGCTGCGAACGCTGGTATTCGGAGCGTCAACGTGCCCACTCCCGCATTAGATTGGGGATGAGACAAGATCTTCACGGGACGAATCCCCGACGCTCCCGATGTGGCGAGCATTTTCCGGAATTTGAATGATCTACACAATCCGGGGACCGCGTCGATCGTCATTGAGTATACGCAAATGTAGGCAGGCCCTCTGACAGTGTCAAGCCCGCTTGAAATTGAGAACACCCAAATTCAGAACTGCCACTACTTCGGGAGCTTTGCAGTACACAATGGGCAACATGACAAGACCTCTCCGGGTGGTGTAGGAATTGATCTCTTCGTGAAAATTACTTCAATTACGGTATTCGTTATTCTCTCCGCGGCCGGATGTACGGATGCCGGGCGCAACCCCGAGCAGAAGCCCGGCAATCTCTCGGCCCCCCCCCAGTTTACGCCGCCATTGATTGAGAACTACCCTCCGGTTCCGAGTCCGGCTCAGCTTGCATGGGAGAACGCAGGGCTTGCGATGTTTGTACACTTCGGCATGAACACGATGACTGACCAGGAACTGGGGAGCGGAAGGGAAAGTCCTATGGTATTCAACCCGGACCGCCTTGATGCGTCCCAGTGGGTAAAGGTCGCTGAGAAATCGGGGTTCAAATCCCTGATCCTCACGGCGAAACATCTCGACGGGTTTTGCCTGTGGCCGAGCCGGTACACCGATTATTCCGTGAGGAACAGCCCGTTCAGAGGCGGGCACGGCGATGTTGTCCGGGAGTTTGCCGATGCCTGCCACCAGGCGGGGCTCAAATTGGGGTTCTACCTCTCACCGGCAGACAGACATGAAGTAACCTTTGGGTCTCCAGAGTACAATTCCTACTACGCGCGTCAACTGACTGAACTGCTCACGGAGTATGGAGACGTAGCGGAGGTGTGGTTCGATGGTGCAAACGGAGAGAAATACACGGGGAAAAGACAGGAGTACGACTGGAACCTGTTCTTCGCAACGGTGAGGAGATACCAACCTCAGGCGCTCATCGCTTGTTTCGGTCCGGATATCCGCTGGGCAGGGAATGAAAACGGGACGGGGAGCGTCACGGAATGGTCCCCCCAGCCGTCGTTCATGAACCTGTCAGGTGACGGCGGTGTTTTGACCTGGTACCCGTCGGAATGCGACGTTTCCATCAGACCGGGCTGGTTTTACCATGAGAAGGAAGACGGGCTGGTAAAAGGTGTCCCGCAACTTGTCGACATCTTCATGCAATCAGTAGGCCGCAACAGCAACCTGCTCTTGAATGTTCCCCCCGACAGACACGGACTGTTCTCTTCTGCGGATGTGTCAACACTCATGTCGTGGCGAACAACACTGAATTCCATGTTCGGGACTGACCTGTTGCTGCGCCAGTTCATCCAGAGCTCCAACACGAGGGGGAACAGAGAGGAGTTCTCCCCCCGTAATTGCGTTGACGACGATGAGAGTTCCTTCTGGACTACAGACGAGGGGGTACTCTCAGCCCAATTGACGGTCGACCTCGGAGGGGTGCACACGGTCAATGCGATCAGGCTCGAGGAAGCGATTCAGTACGGGCAACGGATCAGTTCTTTCACGCTGTACGCGGACGAAGGAGGAGAGTGGGTTCCGATAACACAGGGTACCACAGTCGGCCGGACGAGAATCCTGACATTCGCTCCTGTTACGACGGTCCAGTTGCGGCTTTCAATAGACGATGCGAAAGCCTCCCCGACCCTCCGGACATTCAGCGCATATTCCATTCTCCGCTGAAACGNNAATAAAAGCCGGTAAAAGTATGTCCCCGATGCTCTGCGGTCCGAGCGCCAGACAACAAGGTGATCCCCCGCGGGCTGAAAGCCGTCAACGAGAACATCCACCGCTTCTCCGCGAACGTCAAACACCTCCAGCCTGACCCTCCCCGCCGACGGGATGTGGTACTGGATCGATGTCGAGGGATTGAACGGGTTCGGGAAGTTCTGGGAAATGGCTACCGCGTCCGGAATATCCGGATGCTGCTTCTCTGCCACCGAAGTGGCCGAATAATCGAACGGCTGGTCCACCATGTGGTATGCATCTTCCCCGGGCTGGGGGAGGTAGGGAGTCCTGATCGGGGTCCTCTGAAAGTTCGCGAGCGTGGTCAGTGTGGCGGTGCCGTCGAGTTTCCATTCGTAGAGCGGCACATCATGGGGATTGAGAAAATGTGACAGTCCCCTTTCGCACGCAATATGGAACAGCCCGAAGTCGCCGGGCTCATGGCCGGCAAGGTACACGCCGATGATGTCGACGTGCCGCGCATTTTTCCCGAAAACCACGACGTTCGTCATGATATCGACGCCGTAACCCTCCGAGCTTGGACCGGTAACAAACGGCCCTTCACGGCCGTACACTCCCTCAATGATGTTGAGAACGGGTTGAGTGACCGAGTTGTTGTCCAGGCAGCGTGCGGTGTGGGTCTCCATCCAGAGGCCGCCGGCAGATTTGCCCCCTGCATCTCCGTCGAGTGTCTTCCAGCGCGGGATCGATCCCTTGTGACGATTGTAGTTTGACTGAATCGTAGAGAACGCATTGCTCTGGACGTCGTTCAGGCTCACACCCGCCATATCTGTACCCCAGGCGGTACAGTGGGCCACATACGGTCGTGCGTTTATCCCCTGAATGTTTTTCGAACAGAGGGTCATCCCCATCCCGTGAGATTTCAATTTGGCGATGTTGATGAGGCATGATCCGGCTGAATTGAAGGGCCACAGATAAGGAATTTTGTTGTACCAGACTCCGTTGGGGACATCGAGCCACAGGACATCTTCCGCTGCGAGTCCTCCGCCAACAGGCGGAAGCGATGCCAGGTTAATGCCCGAACGCGCGGCCAGATCCGTGTACCATTTCCCATCCGTCTGGGTGGTAACAAAGTTTGCGTCCCGGATGAACACATTTCCGGCGGGAACAGCGAGGTCGGTGAGACTGTTGATGACCCCCTCCACAAAGTAGGGGTCGGTCTGGATCCCCATTGTCTGCTCGATCGGCGGTTTGTCCCATGACCAGGATGTGATGTTAGGCTTTATTGCGACATTCGCCGTCGTCGGAAAGGCGCCTTCAGGTCCCGGCTTGCCGGCGAACAGCGTCTTACCCAGATTATGTCCAACATCCTTGATGGCCGACGCGTTGGTCTTTGCATCGACATTTGTCCGAAGAACAAACACTGCATCGGGATGGTTTTCGACGAACTCATTGAGTCCGAAATACACTGTTCCGAGTGTCTCACCGCGTGCCTTCCGGGCATCAAGCAGCAGGAGGTTCCCCGCCGCCGCAGCCGTTTTCAGAAAATCCCGTCTTGATGACATATGANNTCAGAAAACGCAAAAACCTCTTCCGGATATCCTGCATGTGCAGAATCGCCAAAAGAGGCTCGTCTCAAAGAACTTTGATCTGTATGCAAGATAGCAGGACTCCCGGCTACTTGCAACTCGCTTCGATGCTGATG
>PMND01000112.1:13509-31192 GCA_003161955.1 Ignavibacteriota bacterium
AAAGAGGTCCCGGTGGGGGCCGTCGTGGTCCATAAGGGAAGAATCATCGGGAAGGGGTACAACCAGCTCGAGTCCCTGCAGGACCCGACCGCACACGCCGAGATGATTGCAATCACCGCCGCTGCCGCTGGACTGGGGAGCAGGCGGTTCGATGGTTGCACGCTGTATGTGACGCTCGAGCCCTGCGCCATGTGCGCCGGGGCGATCGTCCTTGCGAGGGTCCCGCGCCTCGTATTCGGCGCGTATGATCCCAAAGCGGGAGCCTGCGGCACGCTCTTCAACATCGTCCAGGATGAGAGGTTAAACCACCGGGTGGAACTCGTCGGGGGGGTCTACCGGGAGCGATGCGGGGAGCTGCTCTCGGAATTCTTTGCGGCGATGAGAGGGAAGGGGAACGGAGGGTAGATTGCTTCGCGGCGCCTGCGGCGCCACTCGCAATGACAGGGGGGCTCGCAATGACAAGAAGGTCGCTTCGCTGCGCAATGACGGGCTCAGCGGGATCAGGCCTTGAGCTTCTCTGCGCGGTCGGCGATCTTCAACGCTTCGAGGAGTTCATCCAGCTTGCCGTCAATGATCTCCGCGAGATTGTACAGTGTCAGGCCGATGCGGTGATCGGTGACCCGGTTCTGGGGGAAATTATACGTCCTGATTTTGTCGCTCCTGTCGCCGCTTTTCACCATCATCTTCCGCTGTGCCGCCACGTCACCCACCTGCTGTTCCACCATCCTCTCATACAGCTTCGCCCGGAGCATTTTCATCGCCCGCTCCCGGTTCTGGAACTGTGACCGTTCCTGGCGGCAGACGACGATAATCCCGCTCGGACGGTGCGTGATCCGGACGGCGGTCTCGACCTTGTTGACGTTCTGCCCCCCTTTTCCCCCCGAACGGAACGTGTCCATCTCCAGGTCCGCCGGGTTGATCTCCACGTCAACCGGCTCCACTTCCGGCAGGACCGCCACAGTCGCCGCAGATGTGTGCACGCGGCCTTGCGTCTCAGTCTCGGGAACCCTCTGGACGCGGTGAACGCCGCTCTCGAACTTCATTGTGCCGAAGACGTCCTCACCGCTCAGCGCAAAAGAGATCTCCTTGATCCCTCCCTTGCCCATGTCGTTGAGGTCAAGGACCTCGACCTTCCATCCCTGCTTTTCCGCAAACCGCGAGTACATCCGGTAGAGATCGGCGCCGAACAGGGCGGCTTCCTCCCCCCCGGTCCCGGCGCGGATTTCCAGGATCACATCTCTGCTGTCGTTGGGGTCTTTGGGGATCAGGAGAGACTTCAGCTCCTCCTCGAGGCGGGAGACTTTCCCCCGGGCTTCCTCGAGCTCTCCATAGGCGAGCTGTTTCATCTCAGGATCGGATGAGGTTTCCGTGATCTCTTTGAGACCTGCGAGGTTCTGCTTCTCTTTCCGGTACATATTATAGACACGGATAAGAGGTGCCAGGTCTGAGTGCTCCTTGCTCAACTGGCGGATCCTCTCCTGGTTCGACAGGACGGCGGGATCGCTGAGCAGGCTTGTCAGCTCATCGTAGCGCTCACGTACTTTTTCAAGTCGATCGAGCATGGCGTCAACCTGCAGCGGCCTGTCGGGCGTACGTAACCGGGACCGCAGTCTCCTCCCCGAGCGCCGCCCTGAGAGCTTCGAGAGCCACCTCCAGCTCGCTCCCGTCGGGTTCCCTGGTGGTGATCTTCTGAAGCCAGAGTCCCGGGGCGACGATCAGACGTCCGAGGAAGGTGTCGGATTTCCGGGCCGAGAATTTTATCAACTCATACGAGACTCCCCCCAGGATGGGGATCAGGGGGAGATGCGTCGCAATGCGGATCGGAAGCGACAGCACCCCCAGCCAGTGTATCATGACTGTATCGAGGAGCCCGAAGAGGAGTATCGCCACGAGCATTACGACGAGCAGGAAGCTCGTTCCGCACCTCGGATGAAACCGGGTATGCCCGGCGGCCGAATTGACCGAAAGGTCCTCTCCCCGTTCAAATGTGAAGACCACTTTGTGCTCCGCCCCGTGATATTCAAAAAGCCTCCGGACATCTTTCATTCGCGAAATCGCGACGAGGTACGCGAGGAACAGCGTGAGGCGGATGGCACCGGCGATCAAGTTGAAGGCGAGGGGCTGCTGGTCCACATGGAACCAGGCAGTCGTGATAAGGAGGGGGGTCAGGAAAAATACCGCCGTACCCGCCAGAAGCGCGGCGGCGAGCGTCAGGCCGAGGCGCAGGTTTTCACCGGATGTGCCCTCCCCCGACGGCTTTCCATTTTCTCCGGCGGACGAGTCGCCCGGCTCTGTTTCGAGCGCCGCCTCTGCAGAGAAATTGAGCGCACGGAGCCCGACGATGAGCATCTCTATCAAACCGACCGCCCCCCGGAGGACGGGGAGTCTGAAAAATTTCCGTTTCTCCGCAAGGGAGAGATACGGTTCCTTCCGGACCGCAATAGTCCCGTCAGGCCTCCGGACAGCCGTGGCGACCATCCCGGGCGCGCGCATCATCACCCCTTCGATCACCGCCTGACCGCCGACCACCATCGGATTCTGTGCGTCGAACCTGTATTTCAACGATTCTGATGCCATGAGATCCTCTAAAATATTCAAAGATACAGATTTTTCGGGGAAGATGCTACGCGGCTACACCGGGGTCTTGATTGCTTCGGCACGCCTATGGCGTGCCTCGCAATGACAGGTTGGGGGCTGCAATGACAGGGTGGGGGTTGCGGGCGGTTCAACCGGAAACTCAGTCTCCATCGGTCCGGGAACGGCGATGCATCAAACTCCGGAGGGCGCGGAGCTCATCGGGGATAAAAAACCGGGTGACAGCGAGGACGACACAGAAGAAAAGGAGAAGGAAGAAATCCCACGCGATGTGATACGCCCCCGCGTCCACGAGACGGAAGAGCAGGTATGTCACACCGGCGGCCGCGGCAATGTGCGCAATGCGTCCCCATTCATAGCGAACAGGATAGAATTTCCGGACGTCGAGGTAGAGCACAAGCGCCATGACGGCGTACGCAAGCAGAGTTGCGACAGCCCCTCCCATCATTCCCATGACAGGGATAAGGAGAAAATTCGCCGCGATGTTGACCAGCGCACCCGCCAGTGTGATCGCCGGGAGGCGCTGTGTCTTCTTTTCGATATACACCCCCGCCACGAGGTTGTTGTAGACGCCGAGAAACATGTATGCGAGGAGCACAACCGGGACAATCGAAAGCCCCCCCCAGTAATCAGGATGAATGATGTACCTTCCGAAAATCCGCATCCTGATGACATCGCCGATGAACATTGACACAACAAGGAATACCACTGTCATCCCAGCAACACAATACGTGAGCGCCCGCGCAAACAGCTCCTTCGCGCCCGGCTCGGATGCATGGGAGAGAAAGAACGGCCGCCAGGCATAGTCGTACATCGAAACGACGAGCATCATGAATATGCCCAGCCGGTAATTCGCCTGATAGACGCCGACGACCGCAAGATTGGTAAGGAAGAGCATAATGGGGCGGTCTATCACCTGAATGACGATCGCCGCCAGACCGGCGGGGACATACGGAAGCCCGAACCTGACGAGCGCCCTGTACAGGGGAACCGAAAAATCCCGTGTAAACTGACGCGCGATTGTGGGCACGAGGGCCAGGAGCGTCACACCGGACGCGATGAGACCGCTCAGGAAGATCCCCTCCACCCCCGCGTGAAACACAAGGAGCAGGACAAGGTTGCATCCCACGTTCACAGCGATGTTCAATACCTTCAGCGATGCGAAGATAACCGGCTTCCGTTCCATCCTGAGCGACGCGAAGGGCACGATGACGAGCGTGTCCAGCAGGAGGATCCCCGCAGTGTACATGACGATGACCCCGTGTCCCGCGGGAATCGACATCCAGGAGCTGACTGCCGGGGAAAACGCGGCCATGAGTCCCGACAATGCGAGGGAGGTGGCACAGAGGGAGACGAAGGGGGTGCTGAAATTCTGCCGCGGCGTACCGATCTCGCCGGTAGAGGAGTACTTGAAATACGCCGACTCCATGCCGTACACCCAGACGACATTCAGGAATGCGATGATGGAGTAGACATTTGCGACGACGCCGTATTCGCCGGGGCGAATGACGTTTGTATAAAAAGGAACGAGGAGGAAGCTGAGGAACCGTCCGACGATGGTGCTGATCCCGTAGATCGCGGTGTCCGTGCCCAGGCGTCTGATATGTGCGAGCATGTCTTTTCCCGGGATCAGTGCGCGCGGCCGCGCGCNNCCGATCCTCTCCACGGCTTTCTTCATCGTCCCGGTGTCGAAGTTATCGAGCATGATCCTTCCGACGCCCGTGCAGGAGAGTGCCTCATCCACTTCCGCCAGATTCTTTGTCTCCACTTCGATCCGGGCCTCGACCCGGCGCTCTCCCAGATAGCGCCGGCAGCGCGTCACGGCGGCGGCGATCCCGCCCGCCGCCACGATGTGATTGTCCTTGATCAGGACCATGTCGTCCAGGCCGAACCTGTGGTTGACGCCGCCGCCCAGCCGGACCGCCATTTTGTCGAGGGCCCGCAAACCGGGCGCGGTCTTCCGGGTATCGGTGATCTTTGCGCCCGTCCCCGCCACCGCGCGGACGAACCGGCCGGTGAGCGTTGCTATGCCGCTCATACGCTGAAGAAAGTTGAGCGCCGTCCTTTCACCGCGGAGTATCCCTTTCGCATTGCCGTCGATCCTCGCGAGCACCAGGCCCGGATTGACGGCAGAGCCGTCCTGCACAAGGCGGTGAAGTGTGATGCTGTGGTCGCAGTAGCTGAACACGATCCCCGCAACGTCAATGCCGGCGACAATCCCTTCTCCCTTGCAGAGAAACTCCGCTGCGGCGAGATCGGTCTCTTCCAGGATCGCGTCTCCGGTGATATCGCCGAGGCCGATATCTTCCATCAGCGCCAGCTCAATCACCCTGCCGATGCTGCTGTCGTTCAGAGAATCACCGGTGTTCATCGTTTTCCAGCATGATCGGGATGTCGTTCCTGACACGATAGACAGTCCCGCATTTCCGGCAGGTCAGGGTCTCCTCTTCCTGCCTGTAGGAGAGATCCCCCTTGCACTTCGGGCAGCAGAGGATATCCAGCAATTCCTTCCTGAGCATGTTCTATCCTTTCGGGGCTTTTACGATCGCTTTTTCGATTGCTTCCACGAACTGGGCCGGGGCGCGGGTCGGCTTTCCGGTCTCCGCATTGACGAAGCTGTGTATCGTGTAGCCGTCGGCCAGCAGCTCCTTTTCCCCCTCCTTGTAGACTTCGTAATCAAGGCGGACCCGCGCGACAGGCGCATCACGGAGAACCGTCACGACCTGGAGGAGGTCGTCATACCGGGCCACCCTTTTGTACGACGCATGGGCTTCGATGACCGGGAGAAACAGACCCATTTCCTCCACCCGCGTGTACGGCAGACCGATGCTCCTCAGAAGATCCGAGCGTCCCTGTTCGAAGTATTCGAAAAACTTTCCGTAGTATGCGTATTTCATCTGATCGGTATCCGCGTATCTGATCCGGATGCTCGACGTATGCTTGATCATTGGCTGTTCCTTCGCTTAGCCGACCCAGACGCCCATCGCACTGAACTTCTCGATGCGGCGTTCCAGGAGTTTTTCGGGTTTGATTTTCGCCAGCGCTTTGAGTTCCTGCAGGATCGCGTCTTTGAGAACCCGCGCCGCCTGTTCGGGGTTCCGGTGCGCCCCGCCGAGCGGCTCGGGAAGGATCTCGTCGATTATCCCCTGCTTCTTCAGGTCCGGTGCCGTGAGCTGCAGGGCCTCGGCGGCCTGCTCCTTATACTCCCAGCTCCGCCAGAGTATGCTCGAGCATGACTCCGGAGAGATCACAGAGTACCAGGAATTCTCCATCATGAGAATCCTGTCACCGACGCCGATCCCCAGGGCCCCTCCGGAGGCCCCCTCGCCGATGATGATCACGACGATCGGGACGCGGAGGCGCGCCATTTCCAGAAGGTTGCGCGCGATCGCCTCCGCCTGCCCCCGCTCCTCAGCTTCCAGCCCGGGATAGGCGCCGGGTGTATCCAGCAGCGTGACGACCGGGATCTTGAATTTTTCCGCCAGCTTCATGAGCCGGAGTGCCTTGCGGTACCCCTCGGGGTTCGGCATGCCGAAATTCCGGTATACATTGGACTTCGTGTCGCGTCCCTTCTGGTGCCCGATGAGCATGACCTTCCTGTCGTCGATCATCGCGAGTCCCCCCACGATCGCCTTGTCGTCCCTGTAATGACGGTCGCCGTGAAGCTCGATGAAATCCTTCGTGATCATGCTGATGTAGTCGAGCGTGTACGGCCGGTCGGCATGGCGGGCGAGCTGGACCTTCTGCCAGCGCGTCAGCCCGGCGTAAACCGTGAGCTGCAGCTGGTTCACCCGCTTTTCGATCCTGGCNNTCGCGATGATCTGCATGTCGAGCATCAACGACTGGTTTTTTGCGTAATACAGTTTGTACCGTTCACGTTCTTCGGGGTCCAGATCTTCACGCGAATGGATCTGGAGAAGTCCGGTGAGCCCCTCCGGGCCGAGCTCGTCTGTGTCCCCGGGTTGCTTCCGTGCAGGTCCCCCCTCTCCCACCGGGAGTCCCACAAGGCTGAGATGTCCGCGCAGGACCTCCGGGATCTTCAGGATCAGTGAATCGCGCCCGTCGCCGCCACCCCCGAAGAAACGCCTGAGGGGATAAACCGAGACAAGGAGCAATGCAGCCACCACGATATCCAACAGCCGTTTCACCAGCCGGTTCACCTGGCGGTGGATGTTGTATTCGATGTCAACAAGGGGGAGCGTGTCGAGTTCGTCGATGCTGGTCTTGCCGATGATTGATTCGAGACTCCCCGGCACGAGCCGGAAATTAATACTGCGGTTCCTGCTCCTGGCTATCACCGAGAGGATATTCTCGTATGAGAGTCCATCGGTCGAAAATATCACTTCTCCCACCCGGTATTCATCGATGACCTTCCCGACGTTGTCGACGCTCCCGATGATCTCAACACCCGCCACTTTTTCGCCGACCCGCCTGAGGCTTGTGTCAATGAAACCCAGGACATCATACCCGTCGTCGACACGGGCACGGAGCTTGCGCAGGACCTGCTGCGCCGAAGGGCCGGTCCCCACGATGACCGTCCTCCTCCCGAAGACCGACGTGCGCGAACCCGCTCTCCCGAAGAACCGGACGCCGAGCCGCCACCCGGGGAGCAGAGCCAGGCTGAGGAGCCCCGCGATGATGACAACGGCGCGGCTGAAGGCAAATGCCTTCACGAAGAACACGGTCGCAGAGACAATGACGTATGCGGAAGCGACCGCGGTAAATGACCTGTTTGCCGAAAATCGTGCTGTCGTGTACAATCCCGCCGACGCGGAGAGAGTCACAATCAGACCCACCGGCACGATCCAGATCAACGGATATGCGTAGGCGGGAAACCGGAAAAGCTCTCCCCGGTACAGGTACTCTCCCGCAATCAGGGCTCCCACGGCAAGAACCGCATCCGGGAGCACCATCGGGATCGGCCGCACGAGGCGCGCCACCCATGCAGCGGACGCCCGGGTCAGTATCCCCAGGTTCAGGAAAAGGAGAACAGTCCGGGACCGGTTGAAATGTTTCCGCACAAAGAGCTGCATCGCCTGGTAGAAGAGCCTGATTTCGTCGATATCGCTCCTCTTCGTGCTCTCCCCTTTGAAGTGAATGATCTTCGTCGTATGAACGTAGTACACCCTGAACCCGGCCATGCCTATCCGGTAGCACCAGTCCAGATCCTCCCCGTACATAAAAAAGCTCTCGTCGAGCCCCCCGACCTTCTCATATGCCTCCCGCCTCACCATCATGAACGAGCCGCTGACGGCATCAACAGGATACGTCTCGTCTTCACTGAGGTATGTCAGGTTGTATCTGCCGAAGAGCTTCGACCCCGGAAAAAGCGTCGCGAGGCCGAAGATCTTCGTGAACGCCACCCAGGGGGTCGGGAAGCTCCGGCGGCAGGGGAGCTGGAAGGAGCCGTCAGGATTGAGGATCCTGCACCCCGCAATACCCGCAAGGGGCACGTCCGCGAAAAACTGCAGCATGATCCTGAAGGTATCTTCCTGGACGACCGTGTCGGGGTTGATCAGGAGGATAAACGCCCCCCGGGCCCGCCGCAGGGCCATGTTGTTTGCCCGGGCGAAACCCACATTCTCGCTGCTCTCGATCAGACAGACGCGGGGGAACTTTGTCTTCACCATATCCGCGCTCCCGTCGCCGGAAGCATTGTCGACGACAAACACCTCTCCCTCGATCCCTTCGAGGGCGCGCTCAATCGATGCCAGCGCATTCTCCAGGAACTGCCGCACATTGTAGTTGACAATTATGACAGAGAGGGTCATGCCGTACTCAGAGTCTGTTCAGCATGCTCCGGAAACGAAGCTTCCAGAGCATGAAGAAGGCTTCGTAGACGATGTGCTTTGACATTTTGGAAGTCCCGGCGTTCCTGTCCGCGAACACGATCGGTATCTCCCCGAGACGGAAACCCTTCCGCCAGGCCTTGTAACTCATTTCGATCTGGAAGGCATACCCGTTTGAGCGGATGCTGTCAAGATCGATCCCCCGGAGAACCGCGATCCTGTAACACTTGAACCCTCCGGTCGCATCGTTGAGCGGCAGTCCGGTCATGAAGCGGGTCCAGATGTTTGCAGTCCAGCTCAGGAGAAGCCGCTGCATCGGCCAGTTCAGCACCCGGACCCCGTTGGTATATCGTGAACCCACCACGAGATCCACTTTACCCGCCTTTTCGAGGAACACGGGGATCTCCTTCGGGTTATGGGAAAAATCTGCGTCCATCTCGAACACGAAGTCGTAGTTGCCGGCAAGGGCGTACCTGAACCCAGCTACGTAGGCGGTCCCCAGTCCCATCTTGCCGGAGCGCTCGAGGAGATGGATGCGCGGATCCTTCTCCCCCATCTTCCGCACAATGCCGCCCGTACCGTCGGGGGAGCCGTCGTCGACGACGAGCACTTCGATCCCTTCAGATTGCTCCAGCACCTGCGGGATAAGCCGCGGGATGTTTTCCGATTCGTTGAATGTCGGTATAACGACAAGGATCTTTGGCACGCCGGGTCTACCTTCTGTCGTGAACTTGTTCAGGCGTAGAATTCTCTTACCGCACCTGTGATGAACTTCAAATGCTCTTCCGTGAGTTCCGTGTGCATCGGGAGCGATATCACCTCCTCCGTGGCCCGTTCCGTCACCGGGAAGTCCCCTTTCTTTCCCCCGGACATCGCGAATGCCTTCTGGAGATGGAGCGGGACGGGATAATAGACCCCGTGAGGGATCCCCTTCTCCCTGAGCAGGGCCGCAAGACCATCGCGTTTCGGCACCCTGAGCGTATACTGGTGGAAAATATGGTCCACCCCCGGGGCGATAAACGGGACAGTCACGGGAAGCCCCGCCAGCAGCTCGTTGTAGCGGGCCGCAGCCCTCCGCCGGGCGTTGTTGTACTCTTCCAGGTGCGGAAGCTTCACCCTGAGAATCGCGGCCTGGAGCGTGTCCAGACGGCTGTTCAGCCCGAGGACGTCGTGGTAGTACCGGACCCTGGATCCGTGGGCGGCGATCACGCGCATCGATTCGGCGAGGGCTGAGTCGTTCGTCACCACCATGCCGCCGTCGCCGAAGCACCCCAGATTCTTGCTCGGGAAGAAACTGATACATCCGATGGTGCCGAGAGAGCAGACCTTGCGCCCCCTGTAGGAGGCCCCCAGAGCCTGGGCGGCATCTTCGATGACCGGGAGACCGTGCGCACGGGCAACGGCCAGAAGCGGCTCCATGTCGGCGGATTGACCGTACAAATGGACGGGGATAATCGCCTTTGTGCGCGCCGTAATCGCCGCTTCAATCAATGCAGGATCGATATTGAACGTCCTGCCATCGATATCGACGTAGACAGGCTTCGCCCCGAGGATCCCTATCGTTTCGGCCGTGGCCACAAATGTGAACGGGGTCGTGATGACCTCGTCTCCCGGGCCGATTCCGAGAGCCATCATCGCTATCTGGAGGGCGTCGGTCCCGGAAGCACACGCGACGGCGGATTTCACGCCGAGATAGTCCGCCAGCGCGCGCTCGAGCTCACCCACTTCTTTCCCCTGTATGAACATCCCGGAATCGAGCACCGAGTGGATTGCCTCATCGACTTCTTTTTTGATATGCCCGTACTGGCCGACAACATCCACCATCTGTAGTTTCATCCTGTGTCCCTCAATCGTCGTTGAACGTTCTGGTTGTACCCCGGGAGGGGGGATCAGCGCCCCCGTCCCATGAGCACGTGGTATGCCGTGTTCAGAAGAATCTTGAAATCCATCCGGAGCGACATGTTCTCAATATAGAACAGGTCGTACTGCACTTTCTTTTTCACGTCGTCAATTGTCTCGTCATATTTCTGTTTCACCTGGGCCCAACCGGTGATGCCGGGTCTGACCTTCAGCCGGCGCTGGTAGAGCGGGATCTCTTTTGACAGCCGCTTGACGAATACCGGCCGCTCGGGCCTCGGCCCGATCAGGCTCATGTCACCTTTGAGCACGTTGATCATCTGCGGGATCTCATCAAGGTGCAACTGACGGATGAACCTGCCGAACCGCGTGACGCGGGGATCCTGCCGTCCCGCCCACCGGGGTCCCTGCATCTCGGCGTCCTTCCCCATGGACCGGAATTTGATGATGTCAAACGAAACCCCGTCCTTGCCGACCCGTTCCTGACGGTAGAGGACCGGCCCGGGGGAATCGAGCTTGATCAGGAGTGCGACAATGATCCACAGCGGCAGCCCCGCTCCCAGTATGAGAATCGACACCACAACGTCGATAAGGCGTTTTGTCGATTCCTCCCACGGCGGCATCAACTGCGGGGTAATCTCAATCAGCGGAAAACCGTAGATCTGATTTGTCCTCGCCTGCCCGCTGATGATGTCGTACAGATCGGGCATGATCTTCAGACCGACGTTGTGGCCGTTGCACTTTGCGATGATTTCCAGCAAACGTCCGTGGTCGGTCGAGTCGAGCGCGATGAGGACTTCCCGGATGTCATGCGGACCGATGATCCCGGGAATATCATCGATGCCGCCCAGGACGGGGACTTTCCGGTCGTGGGCGCCCTGGCGCCGCCGGTCGACACTGATGAAGCCTACGACCCTGTAGCCGAGCCCCGGGTATTTCACGACCTCGTTGAACAGGTCTCTGGATCGGGCGCTGCTCCCCACGATGATCGTATTGTGCACTCCGATTCCGGCCATGAGCATTCGCCGCTGGATGCTCCGGAGGACCATCCGGCCGGCCGACACCATGATCAGGATATCAATCCAGTATACCGCGATCAGGACCCTGCTGCTCGCTCCGGTCGCCTTCCCTGCATCATCGAGGAAGATCGCGAAGAAGAGTATCAGGGAACCGAATGTCACGGTCTTGAACAGCAGCGAGAGCTCGTCGAAGCGCGATGCAGCATACCAGGGCCTGTAAAGTCCGACTGCAAAAAACAGGATGAACCAGAGGAGCGTGACCGCAATCATCGGTCCCCAGTAGTCCGGCTCCCCGTTGACTGAAAACAACCCGCTCTGGACGCGGAACATGTAGTACACGATCCATGCGAGGCAGGTCGTAATCAGGTCCGTGACAAGCAGGACAAGTATTTCGCGTCTGTCTGACATACACTCCCGTTGATCGGCGCCGGCGGCGCCCTGAAGAAACAGCGGTTCCTTCCTCCCCGGCGGACTACTCCCTCTCTCCGCCGGCGCCCCCCGCGGCAAGGAGAGACCGGAACAGCTCAAGGGAATCGGCGTACCGGTACTTCTGTTCCGCGGCAGCGCGCGCGCGCAACCCCATCTCCCGCAGAAGGTCGGGACTCCTCTTCGCTTCCAGAATTGCGTCGGCCAGCCCGCGGGGATCAGCAGGGTCCACGATCCATCCGATGGACTCTTCGAGAACGACGCGCGCCACTTCCGATCCGGGCTCTGCAAGCACAAGGACCGGTTTGCCCGCCGCGAGTATGTTGTAGAGGCGGCTCGGCACCGACACGCCATTCATTCCCGAGAGGAGTCCCAGCATTGCAATGTCCGATGCATTCAGGAGCTCACAGAGCCGGTCCCGGGGCTGTGGAGGGAGTATATCCACGGACACCAGAGTCCGTGCACTCACAGTCCGTTCAAGCCACTCCCTTTTGACGCCTGACCCGATGAAGACGAAATGCACACCTGCGTCGTTCCTGAGCAATTCCGCCGCCGCAACCATTGTCTCTATCGCGGCGCTCCTCCCCAGGTTGCCGGAGAATTGGACAACAAACTTCTCTTCGACCCCCCACTCCCGGAGATAGCGATTCCCGGCCCGGGGCCGGGGAACGATCTGTTCCGTATCAGCCCAATTCGGGATCACTCTGACCAGGGAGGCCGAATGAGAGGGGAGCCTCGTCCGGACGATGTCCGCCATGTCGCGGCCGATGACAACGATGTTTGCGACGCTCTTGTAGAGCAGCTTGCTCCACCCGTGGAGTATTCGCACAAGGAACGAGCGCGGCGCCAGAATCCCCGTAGCAACAAGAGCCTCCGGATAGACGTCGTGAATCAACAGCGTGCACTCCGCTCCCCGGCATGCGCAGGCAAACGAGATCACAAACGGGAGGGAAGGGGGATTCGTCACAACGAGCACCCGGTCTCCCCGGCGAAAACTGATCAAGGCCCTGAGGGCGATCGAGATTGAGATCGTCAGCAGGTTCACGAGCCGTTTGAGGAGGCCGTTTTTGTCGAACGTCGTTCCGCTGCAACGATGGATGCGGACCCCCTTCCTCTGCTCGTCCACCGGCGCGCGAATGCCGCGCAGGGAATACGATGGCTGGCCGCACAGGACATGGACGTCCAGTTCCGCGGCAAGTCCTTCCGCAATCCCGGTCATGTAGTATCCCGTCGCACTCTGTTCGGGGTAGTACAATTCGGAAACGATCCAGAATCGCTTGCTCATTCCCCCCCGCCGATGAGTCCGTCGGTAAGTCCTCTCCACAGAGCTTTCCATTGTCTCAGCATTTTCGCCGGGTCGCTCACACAGTTGCGTGCGATGACCGCCGCCTTGGCCGCTGCATTCGCTATTGTGAAGCCCGCAACGTACGCCCTGTACGTCCGGGATTCTTTTCTGAACACCCTCAGGCGGTTCCGTGTATGATAGTAGAGGTACAACTCCGTGTACGATTTCCACCCTTTCCCGCCTCCGCTCCTGTGGTACGCGATTGCCCTGGCGGTGTACGCCAGCCGGTACCGCTTGAGCACCCGCCGGGAGAACTCCACGTCCTCAAAATACATAAAAAAGCTCTCTTCCAGCAACCCGACGGTCTCAAAAACTTCTCGACGAACGAGGAGCAGCACGCCGCAGACATAGTCGACGTCGCACTCCAGTGTCGTGGATCTGCAGCCCGCCGCGTCGCGTCCGACATTCAGGCCGGTGCACATCCAGCGATTGAATTCACCGAGGGCCGAGAAGAGTTTTCCCGGCTCGGACAGGTAAAACACCTTTCCGTTCACCACTCCAATGCCCGCGTCCCGCTCCAGCATGCCGACCATCGGCTCCAGGAATCCCTTCTGCACGACGACATCGTTGTTTACGACCAGTATATACTTCGCTCCCCGGGCGAGGGCAAAGCGGATGCCGGCATTGTTCCCTGCCCCGTATCCGCCGTTCCTCCCGGGGCGCAGGACCGGGATTTCGGGAAAGAGCCGGGCGAGGGCGTCCCCGCTCCCGTCCGGGGACGCGTTGTCAACAACGACGATGTCGAGACTCAGGTATCCCGACTCCCGGAGAGAATGGATGCACATCTCCGTGTCCCTGAGGCCATTGTAGTTCAGCACCACCGCCCAGACACCAGGAGGCTGAACCGCGGCAGGTGATCCGGACTGGCTCACGGGCGAACCCCGCTCCGGCGCTGCCTGTCTTCGTACTTCCCGAGACGGTGCAACAGGAAATCGGCGATCCCCCGGAACGCCATCCTGCACATTTCGAGTTTCTCCTTCTCGAAACAAATGATCTTCACAAGCTCATTCACGGTCAGGCGCAGCTCCAGGATCGACCAGAGCGGGAACTTCTTCATGTACTTTGCTGACAGCACGAGCCTGTTGCGGAACCTGTAGTATACCCGCACAGGCGGATAGCGCATGACGGCCACACGCCGGTACACGAACCGCCGCGGCACGAGGTTCCCCAGCCTCTGGCGCAGGAACGCGTTGCCGAGCTGAATCACCTTGTAGCCGTGCGTGCGCAGTCTCATGCAATACTCAAAATCGACATAATCGATGATCAACTCGTCCATAAACCGTCCGGCGGCCCGGTACGCGATCAGATTCAGGAGCGTTCCCGACGTGATCGCCAGGAAAACTTCCTTCGGACCAGGCGGCTCCGCCGGCTTCTCATAGTTCTCATACTGGTGGCACGGGGAGAGTATCCCGATGTTCCGTGCAGAGTGCCGCGACAGAAACTCCGAAAAGGCGGACACCAGGTTGGCCGACGCGATGCTGTCCTGGTCCATCATGAGGAGAAAATCGAAACCGCGCTCCAGAGCCAGCGACGCTCCGATGTTGAGCGCCGCCGCAATGCCGGCGTTCCCGCCGTTCCAAAGGTACACAACGTTCCCCGCGTTCCTGATCCGGTCCGTGACGGCCGGGTCGGGGTGCTCCGAATTGTCAACGGCGAACAGGACTTCAATCTGCGATATGTACGAACCGATGCTCCCGAGAACATCCTCCCGGGGATTGTAAAGGACAACGACGCCTGCGATTCGGACCATAAGGGCTCTACGCGAACATTGTCGGCACAGGCGGCACTCATGCCATCGGGATAGGTGAAAAGTCGTTCCGCCGCAACGCCAGGAACCCGCGCCAGATCATGACCAGTTTCCGCCGGCGTTGTTTCTCATACAGGAGCATCTTCAGAATTCCCCGGCGAAACGCTTTGAGGTCGAGCCGAAAATACTCCGGAAATCTGTCGCCGTAGAGGGCGCGGATGTAAAACCGGTTCCGCGTCTGGTAGTAATACCGGGACGGACTGTGGTCCACCGGGTGGACGGTCAGACCCAGGAACCTGCGGGACGTCATCCCCCCGAGCCTGTGAAGAAGGACGGCCCTGTTGGCGCGCAGGACGGAAAAGCCGTGTATCTGCAGCCTCATGCAGTACTCGACATCCACATAGTCAATGAAGAGCTTCTCCATGAAGCCGCCGGTTTCCTTGAATGCCGCAAGCCTCAGGAGATTTCCCGACGTCAGCGCCGCCGCGAGCGGTTCAACGTCCGGTTCCGGAGGCACGAGGTCGGCCTCGCGATACTGATGGAACGGCGCGAGAATGCCGACGGAGCCCGTGTCGACGGGGCACGCGAGCATCGTGCGGATCATGCCGTCACTCGCCACGCTGTCCTGGTCCATCGTCAGGAGGTACTCGTACCCCTCCTGGACGGCCATGCGCCCCGCGGTATTCAATGCCGTTCCGATGCCGCTGTTTGTACCCGCCGTGAGGTACCGTACCTTCTCCATCCCTCTGATCGCCTCCACAAGCTCCCTGCATTCCCCGGGAGAGTTATCGAACACGTACAGGACATCCACCTCGGGCAGATATGTCCCGATGTTCCCGATGACCGAGGGGGGCGGATGGTACAGCGTCACCACACCCGCGATACGCACATGCGTCGTTCCTTCCACAACTCACGCCTCTATCAGAGAGTCACAGACTTCCACAATGGTGCGCAGGTTCTCCCGGGCGTTGAACTCCGCGGACACTTTCCGCGCCCCGGCTTCTCCGAGCCTTTCACGCAATCCGGCGTCCCCGAGGAGCCGGCAGAGCCCGTGCGCCAGCGCTTCATGGTCTCCGCTATCGAAGAGAAGCCCGTTGACGCCGTGTTCAATGAGATTCCTCATGTGGTCCGTCCCCGAAGCAATGACGGGTCTGCCACATCCCCATGCCTCAATCACAGGCCTCGAGAAATGGGTCATCGTCGACGGAGAGACGATAACGTCGGAAGCGGCGATCAGCTCCAGCGGATTGGCGATCTCGCCGAGGAGGCGGACCGACCCGTCTTTCCGGAGCGGCTCGACGAGCTCCATGCACTCCTCGTAGTAGGTGCGTCTCTCGACGCCTTCCTTCTCGATCCGGCCGGCGATCACGAAGAGGACACCGGGAAACCGGGACAGCACGGTCGCCGACGAGCGGAGGAATATGAGCGTCCCCTTGGCATCTTCGACACCGCCCAGCATCGTCACCACCGGCCTGTCGCCGGGCAAGCCGAAGACCTCCCTGCATTTCTTCGCGTCGAGCCGGCCCGGACGGATCTCCGGGAAGAATTCCCCGACGACCATTATCTTCTTCTTTTCGTCCCCGCGCGGAGACAACTGTTCCGCTTCAATTCCGGTGATTGCGAAGACGACGCTGTTGCACCTGAGTATGAGCCGCGATATGACGCGCCGCCGGATGCCGTACACCCCCTTCAGGAGGAGGCTCCTGATATGGAGGACGGCGGGGACCCGCCACAGGCGCGCCGCGATCGACGCCTGCAAGACGACGTGCTCGTTGACATACACCAGGTGCGGCGAGGTCTCCCGAATCGCTTTCCCAACGACGAGAATGCCCCAGAGAAATTTCAGACACTCGTGAAACACCCTCAGCACCCCGAGGGGTGAAAACGGCGATCGCACATTGGTGAAGTGTGACTGCATCTCGATCGTGACATATCGCCCCTTCCGCCAGGGAACAAGGGAGGCGCCCATCGCCAGAAACTGCTTCGTATCGGACGCCACTTTGGGGGTCAGGATGAATACCCGGTAGTCGCGCTCACGAAAGGCCTTCACGATATACTCGAGACTTACCGTGGACCCCGATCTGCCGCTGTCGTGATCGATAAACAGCACTCTTTTGATCGATGGCAACATCACTCCACGGATGGTTTCCCCGGATACATGTTATCGACGGCGTCCGCCACGTCAATATCCCATTTCAACAAATCGTCCCGGTACTCACCGGTCTTCCTTGCGATCAGTGCAACTCCCTGATTCATCGTGCGAAACCAGAGTCTTCGTGTCGGGACGTCATTGGCAAGCGAGTACGCTTTGCACGGCAGACCTTCCGCGAGAGAGAGTATCTCAAAACCTGTGTGCCTGTTGAATAACCCGTGGAATCCGTTGCGGGGAAACCGCCAAAAATCCCAGGGCATTTCATGCTCCGGCCACACCGGATGCGTCGACAGGTAGACATATCCCCCCTTCTTCAGTACTTTGTTGATCTCCAGAACCGCCTTCCAGGGGAACAACAGGTGCTCGAACACCGATATGCTATAGACGATGTCAAAATGCTGTGCGGGGCAGTACCCCGATAGTCTGTGGATGTCTCCCACCATATCGACACCCTCCCCGGGAAGAATGTCGAAGCCCACGTATTCAGACGAATGCGGGAAGAGATCTCTCCGCGTGATCCCTGAGACGTTTCTCGAACCCAACTCCAGTACCGCCGGAGAAGTCAATGCCGTGCCAATGGCAACGAAGTCCCTAAAGAGCACATGATACGGATCATGGTAAGTCCGCCGGACCAAGGGACGATGCAGGATGTTGAGCGCCATGAAATATATCGCCCGTCCGATTTCCGCAAGAGTCAGGCGTTCCAGTGTACTCCAGCCGGCCATCCTGTTAGATCCCCCTGTTGATCCGTTC
>PMND01000164.1 GCA_003161955.1 Ignavibacteriota bacterium
TTTTTCAGATGACGGCAAAATTGCGCGCTTCCCGCGTCCACCGCGGGGCATGAAGAATCGCGGGGATCACCTCCTCCACGCCGCTGACAACTGTCCACATGGCTTCATGCTGAGAGTCCATGAACTTCTCCCGGATGCAGCGGTCAAGGAGCGCGAGAAGTGGATCGTAGAAACCCCTCATGTTCACAAGAATAATCGGATTCAGGTAGATCCCCAGCCGCTTGAGCGTGATCGCTTCAAAGAGCTCCTCCAGCGTCCCGGTCCCGCCGGGAAGAGCCACCACAGCATCGCTGTCGGAGAGCATCAGGTGTTTCCGTGTGCGCATGTCCTCGACGACATGCAATTCCGACAGGCCGCCGTGCGCCCACTCCAGCTCCTTCATGAAATTGGGAATGACGCCGGTTATTTTCCCCCCTCCTTCGATTACTCCGTCTGCCAGCGCGCCCATCGATCCATACGCACCTCCGCCGTAAACGACGGACCATGTGTGCCGGGCCAGGAGTACCCCAAGGCGATGTGCCGCCCGGTGGTACTCAGGATCGCAGCTCCTGCTCGACGCACAGTAAACGCAAATGCGCACGTTGGCCGGATTTCCGGCCGGCGGTTCTTCGGGTGTCATGGAGCGCCGGGGATTGTACAATCAGCGCCGGAACCGGGGGCGCAGATTGCACTCTGCACCCCCGCGGCACCTGGTTTCAGGTGATACTGCTACTTCAACAGAGACAGTTTTTTCGTCTGCATGAAGCCCGTGGACTGGAGCCGGTAGAAATACACGCCGCTTGCCAGAGCGGAGCCGTCGAACCGGACTTCGTGGATCCCGCTCTCCTGCTCCCCCTCCGCAAGGACCGCAACACGCTCGCCGAGCGCATTGTAGACTGCCAGGAGAACGTGTGAACGGGATGGAAGAGTGTAGCGAATCGTCGTTTCCGGGTTGAACGGATTCGGGAAGTTCTGCCCGAGCGAGAAGACTGCAGGCACCTCCTGATGTGTCCCCCCCGGTTGCACTTCGACCTTCGCCGGATCACTGTAATGGACCGCGCCGTCAAGGTCGATCTGCTTCAGCCGGTAATACCAGGTCCCCGCCTGTGCGCTCCCGTCCGTATATGAGTAGGCCTGCTGGACCGCTGTCGTTCCGTGCCCGGGAATAACGGCGCCGGAAACGGTTACGAACTCCCCGCCGGCCAGCGCTCCCCGCTGCACCTCGAACCCGTAATTGTTCACTTCGCTGAGCGTGGACCACCGGAGGAGGACCCCGGCGCCGGAAGTGTTCTGGGAGGCATTGAATGAGGCGAGCTGTATGGGGAGCGGTGAGAATACCTGTCCGTTCCAGTTGGCGCTCTGCACTATCTGGATAGTCCCGCTTTCCGGCTGGGAAGTATTGGCGGCGGTCACCTGAACAGATGCCCCGTCTCTTGCCAGGAATATGTAGTTTATGTAGACACCTTTCGCCGTAGTATCGTTCTTCTTTATCCGCAGAGCATCGTGAACCGACCCACCAGGCATCGTCATCGGGCCGTATGCGTCGACGACATATGAAGTACGGTGTGCCACTCCGGTTTCTTGAATCGGAGAGCCATTGAGAGTAAAAACCGAGGTGTCCAAATACGTGGAGGTCCATTTCGTCCCAATCGTCATCGGCAGGGAATAAAACACATCTCCGGGTATGTTCGTAATCACCGCGGAGCCCGGGAACGGTCCCAGGCTGCCATTCGCCCCCTCCCCAAGATTCAAGAGATTACCGGAGATCTGGAAATAGACATACGCGGTCACCGGTATCGGCACACCGGAGAAGACGTACGTAAAGCTCGTCTGGAATGCATTTGTCGCGCCTGGGAACTGGGCGGTGAAAGGGGTGCCAGAAACCACAACGCTTCGAAGTGTCAGCGACGAGTCCGAGCGAAGTGAACTGAAATTCCAGGAAGTCAGACCTTGCACACCGATTGCAAGGGTCGAAGTCGCTGTGTCGATTCTGTACGCCAGCGAGTCGCCCACTGCCAGCTCCGCAGTTATATCTACGGCAGTGATTGTAGTTTGCCCGAGAGCGGTCGTGCCGAACAGCGCCAGCGCACACATGAACACGAACGGGGTGGCAATTGTCTTCATGTATCCTCCAGGAATGTTGTTGAGTGGTTTAGTATGCGATACTTGGTTCTTCGGGAACTCAGTTACGGACGAACCTATCTGCCGGTCACGACCGGCAGCCAGTTCATTCCCAGTGCAACAAGTGTCCTCGTGCGCATTGAACAATCTCCTTCGTAGAGGCAGGTACGTTGTGTCGAACCGGTTGTTGCTCGTGCGAGCAGGCGATTCCCCGGGGAGATGCAGTGAGCGGGCCACGGGAATAACATCTCCCCGGGGTCCCCGTCGCTTCGATTGGGGAGAAGAGATGCTGGAAAGAGCGTGGCCTAGAAAAAGGTACAGTCCCGCCAATACAAAAGCAAGGAGCGCTGAACAGGGATGGGTGACAGCACCGGGCCATAGTGCCTGCGGGACCGGGAAAAGTCCTCGTCAGTTCCTGTTCAGTATCCTCTCGTACTTCTTCTCATTCGCGTCGAAGTAGGCGGTCTCCCGGGGATTGTAGACATTGAGATCGAAAGAACCGGAGACGATTTTTCTCCACTCCTGATAGCCCGAGACTATCCCCCGGGCGACGGCCTGGACCCCGAGATTCCCTACGATCGTCCCCTCGACGGGACCGGCATAGACCGTAAGGCCGGTCGCATCAGCGGCGAACTGTGCCAGCAGCTCGTTCTGAATCCCCCCCCCCACCGCATGGAGCCTCTCGATGCGCACCCCCGTGACTTCCTCGATCTCCCTTATCGTCTTCCGATAACTGAAGGCAAGGCTTTCGAGGACGACGCGGACGATCCACCCGGGCCCTGTTTTCGTTTCCCCGCCGGTCTCCCGCACGCACCCCATGATCTTTTGCGGCATCTCCCCTGCTTTCAGGAACCTCGGATCGGCCAGGTCAACCCAGGCCCCGGCGAATCCCTCTTCCCTCGCCAGACCGCTGAGCTGCATATAGCTGAACTCCTTCTTCTCTTCCATCCAGCTCCGGCGGCACTCCTGCACGGGCCAGAGTCCGGCGAGATTCTTCAGGAACCGTATGGTCCCGTTGACCCCCCCCTCATTGGTGAAGTTGTACTTCATCGCGGCGGGAGAAAGGACCGGCTTCTGCAGTTCCACCCCCATCAGCGACCAGGTCCCCGAGCTGAGGAACGACCATGACCCCTCAGACGCAGGGACCGAAGCAACCGCAGAAGCGGTGTCGTGGCAGGCCGTCGCTATGACCGGAATCCCGGGATTCAAGCCCGTCCTTGAAGCGATCCCGGGGAGGAGCGGCCCGAGGATCGTCCCCGGCTCCACGATCCCGGGGAATATGTGTCTGCCGATCCCGAATTTGTCAATCAGCTCCCAGGACCATTCTCTCTTTGCCGGATCGATGAGACCCGTCGTGGAGGCGATGGTGTATTCCGATTTCATGACGCCGGAAAACATGAAGTTGAAGAAATCCGGGATCAGCAGCATCGCCCCCGCCGGATCCAGCAGGCTCAGGCGCCTCTTCTTTTCTGCAAGAAGCTGAAAGACGGTATTGAACTGCATGAACTGGATCCCGGTCTTCCCGTACAGCGCCTCTTTCGGGACAACCGCAAACGCTTCTGGCATGATGGTGTCCGTGCGGTCGTCGCGATAGTGATAGGGATAACCCAGGACGCGTCCGTCGGGGTCCACAAGCACGTAGTCCACCCCCCAGGTATCCACACCTATCCCCTCGAAATCGGGCCCGTGGGACTTCCGCGCGCTAACGAGCCCCTTCAGCATCTCTTCGGCAATCGCCAGAATATCCCAGTGAAACCCCCCGTGAAACCTGACCGTGTGCGTTGTGAACCTGTGGACCTCCTCCAGCTTGAGATTCCCATCACTGAGCGTCCCCACGATGCACCGACCGCTTTCAGCCCCCAGGTCAAATCCGATGAATCGTTTCGTCATAGGAACTTCTCGCGGATATCGAGGATATCCTGTTCTCCGATCGGGACGACGCTTCCGAGCGACTGGGAGTCGATCAACGAACAGGCGCTGCTTTCCGCCACCTCCAGGCGGTCGAATGCCTCAAGGATCGTTGCGCCGCTGGTGAGCAGACAGTCGTTCTGAATCAGGACCACAGGAACGGTCTCCGAGATGCTCCGTGCGATCGCCTCCGGTTCCGTGTATTGTGACCCGAACGGGATGGACGGGATGTCCCGCAGGAGTATGTAGCATTCCGGGATCGTCCTGGTTTCAAACCTGTTCGAAGTGACCGCGTATGCGGCAACACCCGGGGACTGGGCGGTGATGATGCTGTTGACCGCCGGGTGCATCCGGTAGATCGCTTCGTGAAGCCGTGCGGACCGGCTGGCCCTCTTCCCTTTTTCCTGTTTCCCCCCACGGATCAGCACGATGTCCTCTCTGCCGAGACTGCGCCTGTCCATTCCTGTCGGCGTTATGAGGAACTCGTCATCCCCCACGCGCGCTGAGACGACCCCCTCCGTGCTGATCATCAGAAAGCGGTCGCAGGCGCGGTGGACGATCCCGACGATCCGGCCCCGCAGTTCCCGTTCCCGGCTCGTGTGGTGGCCGGGCTCGAACTCCGGGAGCACTCCTTCACGGCGGCCGAAAAACGATATCTGCTCCGGAGACAGAGAGTTGATCCCCCCCAGCCTTTTCGCTTTGATGATCGTCCGTGCACAGAACTCAAGAGTCTCGATCCGGTGGTACGCATTGAGAAGGTCGCTCCCGCCGGTGACCGCACCGTGGTTTTCGAGGAGGACGACATTGTACCCCGACGCGAACGTCGCTGCGATGTTCCTTCCGAGCTCATCGCTCCCCGGAAGGGCATAGGGAGCGTATCCTACAAGTCCGCACACGCTGTTCGCCTGCGGTATGACCGCCGTGTCCGGGACGATCCTCACGATGCTGAACGACACAAGCGCCGTCGGATGGGCATGAACAATCGCCGCAATGTCGGGGCGTCTCTCATAGATCCACCGATGGAACGGCAGCTCCGACGACGGCCTGTGCGGCCCCGCGGTCATGCCATCCGCCCCGACGCACATGATATCGTCCGGAGAGAGGTTGCCTTTGTCGATACCCGCCGGGGTGATCCAGATGTCGCCGTTGACGTCCCTCACGGAGAGGTTCCCTCCCGAGAGCGTCGTCAGTCTGTTGCTGTAAATGCGGTCCATGATCCGCACGATCTGATCGCGCGGGTGCAAAAGATGAAAATCCATAGGGCTCGTATTCCAGGGATGGCACAGTCGGGTTGTCGCACGGGGGACGCATGTCCCCCGCAGCAATGAAAGGAAGGGATATCCGCATACAGAATCAATCCCGCAGGGTCACCCCGGGATGGCGAAGATGCCGGTGCTCCTGTCCCGGCGGATCCTGCTCTTGTTCTCGTTCCACCAGGCACTCAGCTTTCCCGGCCGGTCGTTCCCGGGCCCGATCCTGACGTGCTCCTTCAACGCATCCAGGGCGTCGTCGGCGAACACCCCCCCCTCGCCCGCCACCTGTATCAGTCCGGGAATCGCTCCGGGATTCCCCATCGCGAGAGCCGCTTTCAGGATCTCGGTCTTCAGCTCCTGGTCCGCGACATTTCCCGCCTTTGTCAGAAGCCGGGATGCGGCGGCGCTGTCCCCGAGGACCTGAGCGGCCCTGAGCACGCTCAGAACCACTTCGTCCGAACCATCGTCCAGCAGGTCAAGGACGGCGGGGAGCGCGGATCTCTCCTTCATCTCCCCCAACAGATCCACCGCATCGATCCTGACCGCGGCGTCCTGGTCGTGGAGCAGCCGGACCACGGACGGGAGCCAGAGGCTGTCCCGGTCGCCGTAGGTTCTCAGATTCGACAGGGCGGCCTGGCGGTCCGTGCTCAGGGGGCTCCCCAGCATGTGGAGCGTGTGCGTGAGGGGGTCTTCCTCCGGGTTGCCGAAAAAGAACAGCCCCCCGACGAACAGAGCGACGACCGCGACCGCCCCCGCCATGTTCCTGACCGCCGTCAGTTTCTTCGGGGCGAGTTTCAGGTACCGGAACACGCCGGTCAGGAGCAGCGCGGCCGCGAAGAGGACCACGATCAGCGGGCTGGTCGGCAACCCCGTGGTCCAAGAGAGCTTCACGCCGACAAAGCTTATGATCGAACTCCCGATCCATCCCAGCGCGAGGCGCGTGCTGATCTTTTCAGCGAGGAGCATGGCGGCGACGGATGGGATGACGAGGTAACTGAACACGAGGAAGACCCCGGCGATCGCCACCGAGCTCGTGATGACGAACCCGAACGACATATAGAAGAGGAAATCCCAGAGCCGCACCCTGATGCCGGCGGCCTCCGCCGCGTGTACGTCGAATGAGATCGCAAGGAAATTCTTCCGGAATGCGAAATGGAACAGCCCCACGGCAGCATAGATCAGGGCGGTCTTAATAACGACCGCCGACTGGACCCAGAGGAGGTCCCCCTTGATTATGTGATCCAGCTCCTGCGGTCCGAGCGCGCTCTTGGAAAGCACGAGTATCGTCGCGGCAAAGGTCACCGCATAGACAATACCGATGATCGCCTCGTGAGGGACTTTTTCCCCCCTCATCCGTGTGATGGAAAATATGAACGCGCCGAAGAACGTGAACGCAAGCGAATACAGATAGAGCGCATTGATGTCCTTCCCCGCTTCGTAACCGAGAAGGACCCCCGTGACCGTCCCCAGCGCGGCGATCTGTGCGAGCGCGAGATCCACGAATATCACCTTGCGTGCGATGACATGGACCCCAAGGTAGACATGTATGCCGGTCAGGATGAGACAGGCCGCAAGCGGCCAGATCATCGTGGAAGGGAAGGAGAAGATCTGCTCGATCATCGGGCTGCCTGAGAGATGTTCTGGATCAGGAACGTGATCAGCTTCTCATATGTGTCGACCTCGGGGAGAGAACCGACGTCGAGATAGGTGATGACGACCTTCGCTCCCGTCTTGCTCGCGACGTAGTCCGCCGCTTCGCGGGAATAGAAGTTGTCGTTCAGTATCACGCGGATTCCTTCGCGCTTCACTTCTTCGACGACCGCATCCCGGTGCTGCGGGGGGGGAGGGATGCCCGGTTTCTCCTCGAGCTCGCCCGTAAGCTGGAGACCGAACCGGTCCGCAAAATAGATATAGGTCTTATGGTAGGAGATGACTTTCAGGCCGTTCAGGGACGCCCCCTCTTTCATCCATCCGCCCAGCTTCCCTTCCAGGCCCCGCAGCTTCAGCCAGTCCGCCAGCTCGTTGTTCAGCGCTTTGCGCACGAGAACATCGCCGCCCGATTTCCCGAGGGCCCGGACGAGCTCTTCCCCGAAGAGCGCGGCGTCAAGACGGCCCTTATACTGTTCGAACCTGGACTGGTAGTACGCGGAGTTCGCGGGGTCGAGCTGCTTCAACCTTTCCGCGATATTCGCCGCAATAATCCTGATGTTCAGCGGATCGAGCCATACATGGGGGTTCCCCTGCGGATGAATATCCCCCCAGGCGCGGGAGACCTCGGTAGGGAGCTCCTTCACCGGGACATTGACGGTTGCAACGAGGTGTCCCGGACTCCCCGGCTGGATGGCGGGATTCCCCGACGCGTCCACGACATTTTTCTGCCATATGTCGAGTGAAAGGCCGTTTTCAATAAAAAGGTCGGCATCCGACGTGAGCTGGTTCATCGCGGGGGTCGGCGTCACGTAGTGGGGGTCCTGCCGCGCGTTGGCGAGCGCAACGACCGTCACCCGGTCCCCACCCACCTCCTGCGCGACATAGCGCAGGTAATTGAGCGTTGTGACGATTTTGAGTTTCCCCTCCCGGGCGGGCGACTGCTCGAGTGCGCAGAGAGCCAGCAGGGGGAGAAGGATGAATCCGGATATTCGTTTCATCATGCTTCCCTTTCGAAGGAAATCACTTGTTCACCCAGTACGGTTCTGTCGGGTGCGAGCCGAAGACCAGATTTATTTCAAAAAGCACCGTGTTCACATTGTTCTGCACGGGAATGTCGCTCCACCGGTGTTCAAAACCGAGCCTGAGACGGAGGAACTCGGTCGTGTAGTAGCTGGCATAGCCCCCTGCCGAGCGGGTAACAAGCCTGTCATTCGAAGGCTCCTCCACCCAGTCGTAACGGAGTCCGAGATAGAGCCAGTACGAAGTCTGGTACTGAAGATACCCGTACCAGCCAACGGGGGAGTTGCTCGACACCGCCGTGGCGCTGTCAGTGAACAGATGCCGCCCCGCAAAAACCTCCCCCCCGGCGACGAACGAATGGGACTCCCGCTCTTCGAGCGGAGCCCACTTGTAAGTGATGTCGGCGCCATAGAGGCGTGTTATCGCGATGCCATGTTCCTCGTACGCGCTCAGGCCGAGTATCAGCAGGTGCTGATTGGACCAGTCCCTGGAAAGATTCAGGTGCCCGATGTAGGCCGGCTGGGAGCCCCCCCGCCCTCCCGAGAGCGTCAGCTCTCCCGCCCTGACGACGTCGAGGTTCATCTCCATCGTCGTCTGCGGGATCGGATTCGGAACGTAGAAATTCAAGTCCATCCCCGTGGGATTGAACCCGGATTCGAAGAAGTCACCGTGCTCCGTCCCGAGGTATCGCGCCACGGCCAGCGGACGCGTGGTCCAGGGGAGGTCATGCATGTGGATCTTGTTGCTCACGCCGAACGGAGCCCTGTATTTCCCGATCTTCACTTTCATGCCCAGGGGCGCGTCTTCCAGCAAGGGGATCCTCTTCAGGAGCCCGTACGCCTCTTCCGCATCGACGCCGAATTCCTTCCCCGCCTGGTTTTCGAGCGAAATTACCGCAACCGCGGAGGCATAGGGATCCACGGCGCCGAGCAGCTCCATCTCTACGGTCCGGAGAAAGGGACGGTTGCTGATCTCATTGGCAGGATCCGCCAGATCGTACACTTTCTTGCTGTCCCCGCGTGCGGCAAAGTTGATGAATGCGGTCATCCCGGGGTTGAACGCCACGGGGGCCGTCGCCCTGGACACTGCGTCGATTTTTGTCTCGAGATACGTCAGGCGTTTTTCCAGGCTCTCTTCCAGCCTGTCCAGCATATCACTCTGAGTCAGGAGGTCCGAATGTCGCAGCGACTTCAGGCTATCGATGTCATGTCGGAGCCGGGCGACCTCCCCTCGCAGGTCTTCGATGATCCTGTCCTTCGATGATTCAGATTCCTGGGCCCTCCCCGCAAGGGTGAAAAGGAACGTGAGACAAACAAGCAGCATGGTCTTTGACCACATGAGTCCTCCTCGTTATTGCGATACCTGCGCCGCGTTCCGGACCCGCAGAAACGGGCGGGTCCGGCCTTCCGGCGGATCTGGTGAGCAGACAACTGGAAGGAAACTAGGCGCACGCGAGGGGAGGTCCCCGTTTGCCGGGGGAGAAGTACTGCACGGGCACTGCATCTCCTGCGGATACTGGCGCGGCGGGGAGCCGAACCGGGCGGAGCGGTGCGAGGTGATACGGCACGGAAGGGGTTGTAATCCTCTCCGTGAGCTGCGTGCAGATTACACAGGTGTGGGATGGATCAACGGGAAAGGAGCGGTTCCCGTCCCCGGGGGCATGAATCACCAGTCCGGATCCGCTCACCGAAGAGAGGCAGACAGGCTCAGAATGAACGGCTTCTATCACCGGGCCCGTGAGCAGGTACAGGCAGAGCAATATCCCTGCTGCGGTCCGGCGCCATCTCTGGGTCAAGGGTTCCGCTGAATCTCCGATCCGGATGGTCAACCCTGCTGGAGTAATGGTCTAATGTATCAAGTAACCGGAATCTTTGCAACAAGGTTCCGGCGACTCCTGCCTGTGATTCCTGTCACACTATGGGGGGGAGATATTCCTCACCTTATTATCCCCTGATACCTCATGGACGTACAGAAGGAACCTGTCTGTGGGACAACAGCAACTCCTGCTTGTCTTGCTCGGCGTGATCGTCATTTCGGTCGCCGTCGCTATCGGCATCACCATGTTTTCCGACAGCGCGGTCTCGACAAACCGGGATGCCCTCGTCAGCGACCTGCAGAACCTCGCCACCCGGGCGCAGCAGTTTTACCACCGGCCGACGTCTATGGGCGGGGGCGGAAATTCGTTCAATCTGCTTACAACAGGCTCGATCGCGCTCCTGACAGCCACCCCGACCGATGCGAACGGCTCATTCTACATCGAGACGGCTGGCAACGGGAGCGGGATCAATGCCACGGTTGTCATCAGGGGAGTGGGGACTGAACTGAACAATGGAGCCCCCGTCGCTGCGCGCGTATTCGTCTACCCGGATCGCGACAGCGTGGTCTCCCTCAACTGACAGGGAGGAACGATCAGCCCCCTCCGGCAGCCACCCGCTGGCGGGATTCCGGTGAGTGCTCCTCTCAGTTGGTCTGCGGCCTTCTCGGGTAGCCCTGCCCCCTCTGCATCCGCTGCTTTTTCATATCCTCGTATTTCGCCTTCTGGGAGTCGGTAAGTATCGATTCGATTTTCGTGTCGGTGCTATCCATGACGCTGCGCATCGCCGCCATTCTCGCATCCCGGTCGTCGCCTGCTGCTGCGAAGGCTGCTTCGCGTTTCTTGTCACTTTCCTGATAAACAGGGAGCAGTTGTGCAACCTGGGCTTCGCTGAGAGCCAGAGAGTCCTTCAGCCTTGCGACACGTTGCTCGGGGGTCGCCCGCATCCCCTGCTGGGCATGGGAGAGGGACAGAGAGCCGGCAAGGAGAAGGACGGCAATGGACAGGACGGGGAGTTTCATCGTCAATACCCTTTCTTTTTGGGGGAATGAATACCGCTGACTGATAAATTAGACCCCCTCCGGCGGGAGAAGTTTAATATCAGCGCCGCCCCGGCGAGAATACCGGCTCAAAAGACTAAACTTATGGCCGCCGGGGATGTCTAACGGGAGCACAGAGACTGCCGACCGGGATGACTCTTTCATGAAGAAGCACCACATCGCACTCCTCATTATGATTCTCCCGGCCATGGCCCGGACACAGACCGCCGTCGTCAACGGACGGGTCGTGAACGGGACGGCGAGCTCCCCGCTGAAAGGGGTGCACGTAAAGCTGACGAACGAGAGGGACACCACGGAGACATATATCGCAACGACGGACGTCTCGGGCGCATTCTCATTTCAGAACATCAGGTATCTGACATGCCGGCTCGAGGCCACCAGCGTCGGGTTCGCCGGGCTGACGAGGAAAATCGTCATCGACAGGCCGTCGCTCAACCTGGGAGACCTGCCTCTTACGCTGAGGCTGATCCCCCTCGGCGAGATCGTGGTCCAGCGGGACCCGCCCCCCGCGGTGCAAAAGGCCGACACCACGGAATTCAACGCAAGAGCGTTCAAGACCAACCCCGATGCGACGACAGAGGAGCTGCTTGCGAAAATGCCGGGTATCACCGTCGATAACAGCGGCACTGTATCGGCGCACGGAGAGCAGGTCCAGCAGATACTCGTGGACGGGAGGCCTTTTTTCGGCAGCGATCCCACACTCGCCATCCGTAATCTCCCTGCAGATGCCATCGAGAAAATACANNGAGTTCACGGGATTTGACGACGGACAGGCGGTCAAGACGATCAACATCATCACGCGCCTCGAAAAACGGAACCAGGGATTCGGAAAGCTCACCGGTGGGTACGGGGATGACACCCGATATCTCACGGGAGGAAACATCAACATATTCAGCGGCGGCACGAGGCTCTCGGTCATCGGTCTCTCCAACAACGTCAACCAGCAAAATTTTTCAACGCAGGACCTCCTGGGGGTCGTGAACTCCTCCAACCAGAGTGCCGGCTCATTTGCGGGAGGAGGCGGCTTCGGGAGAAGAGGGGGCGGGGGTGGCGGCGG
>PMND01000001.1 GCA_003161955.1 Ignavibacteriota bacterium
CTGAACCCGGCGCAGTATTTCTTCGGATTGCGCCTCTCCTACGACTTATGAGAGCCTGTTTCATCCCTTAACGAGGAAACTCATGATGCGTCATCTTCAGTTTGCACATCCTGCACAATGGCTCGCCGCCCTCCTTGCGGCGTCCCTTGTGTGTTCAGTCCCCTCCCGGGCGCAGGTCGAGATACGCTGGATGGCGGTCGGCTCGCTCAACCACTGGTTCGCGTCCACCGGGCATGAGATCGAAGAAGGGCGGGTCTCCGTGCAGCAGGACGGACTCCAGTGGCCCGCGTATTACAAATACCAGGACATGGAGGCCGCCTCGGGTCTCTGGCTCGGCGTGACGAACTGGAAGGACCAGGGCGGGACGACGTACCTTCAGAAAGTGGTTCACGTCGGCCCTCGCGTCAACGGCCTCGGCGAGTTCTATCCGGTCACCTTCAAAACGGTGAGCCGGTTTGCGCCCCCCTCGGTGTTCGCGGATGGCAACGCCTCGACAGGGGGAGCGCCGCTCTCCAGCACCACGATAGATCCGACGTTGAAATGCGACCGCATGATCGTCAACACGGTCAATACCGCCATCGGCGTCACGATGACGAGAAAAGTGCTTGCCTGGTGCCAGACGTACAACGACAACTACTTTGTGTACGACTACACGTTCACGAATACCGGACAGATCGACGGTTCTGCCGCCGCACCTCTTGCGAGCCAGACGCTCACCGGTTTCTATGTCTTCATCCAGTCCCGTTATGCCTGCACGTACGACGGGAGCCAGGAGATCGGCAACCCGACGTCGTGGGGGATCAACTCGATGAACGACGCGCGCGGAGACGGCGTGAAGCCCGACCCGGTCGGACAGCAATTCCGCTGCCGGTTTACGTGGCAGGGGTTGTTTCCCCAATTTGCCGGAGCCCACTACGATAACCTGGGGGCTCCGATGTTCACACCGGCCCTCCCGGCGAATGATCCTGCCGACACTGTCGGACGCCTTGCCGCCGCCCAGTTCGTGGGGACCGTGACGCTTCACGCTGACAGGTCTGCGACGGACACTACCGACGATGTGTCCCAGCCTTCGACGACGACATATTTCGGTTCAGACGAGAAGCTCAACCCCCCCACGTCGAACAACAGCCAGTTTAATATCCCGTATATGGCGGCCGAGTACGCCGTGATGTCCGCCGGCCACAAGTCGACCCGGCATGCGGATCTTGTACAGCCTGACGGGGCTTTTGATGTTCCTACAGGTGACCCGTCCCTGGGTACGTCGGGCGGGTTCTCCAACGCCGACGGCTACGGCCCCTATACCCTTGCTCCGGGACAGACCATCCATATCGTCTGTGCCGAGGGTGCGTCGGGCCTGAGCCGCGAAGCGTGTCTCTCCGTGGGGAAGGCGTTCAAGACGAAAGCGATCACCACCAAGGCCAAGATTGATTCGGTGCTCACCGGAAGAGATTCGCTCTTCCAGACCTTCCGGCGGGCCATCGCGAATTACAACTCGGGATACAATATTCCGCAATCGCCGCTCCCCCCGAAGACGTTTAACGCGCAGTCAGCGGGGGACGGCGTGGATCTGTCATGGGACGTCTATGGGGGAGACCCGCTCCTCCAGGGGTTCCGGGTCTACCGGGCGCGTGACCGATACGACGGGATCTATTCTCTTGTCGCGAACCTGGGACCTGCGGAGAGGTCGTACAAGGACACGGCGCTCTCCCGGGGGTTCGACTACTACTATTACGTCGTGAGTGTGGGTCCGGTCATAACGGCCGACCCCTCCAACGGTTCGACGCCGGTCGGCGTACCGCTCACGAGCAACAGGATCATGTCACAGACCTATGACAAGGTGAATCTCCTCCGGGGCTCTGTGGAAACTCCGCTCTCCCTCATCCGCATAGTCCCGAATCCGTACAGCATCGCATCCGATGTCTCGAAACTCCGGTTCGGAGCGACTGTCGGAGACCGGATTGCTTTTTTCAATATCCCGGGTCAATGCAAGATCCGGATTTACACCGAAACGGGGGAGCTTATCAAGGAGATCCTCCATACGAACGGGAGCGGCGACGAGTACTGGAATTCGAACACCTCGTCGAGCCAGGTCATCGTGAGCGGCGTCTACATCGTTATTTTTGAAAACATGAAGACCGGCGAGCGGGCGATCAAGAAACTTGCCGTCATACGCTAAAACTGAACCGGGGTATTCAATGAGAACGACACAACTCAGACTGCTCCTCCTTTTGTGCGCCCTTTGCGCCTGGACCGCCTCCGGCCAGCAAAAACTCGCACAGACCGGCATGAAGTTTCTCACCGTCGGAACGGAAGCCCGGGCCGTGGGGCTCGGCGAGGCCCTGACCTCCGTGGAAGGGGATGCGTCTGCGATGTTCTTCAATCCGGCGACGATGTCGCGTCTCGCCAGCCCGGTGAGCGTCACGCTGAGCGACGCGAAATACATTGCCGATATTAATCACTATGGCGGGGCGATCGCATTCGCGCCGTCGGGAGGCGATTACGGGGTGTTCGGTCTTGCTCTGCACTACGTCGACTACGGCACATTTGACGGGACAATCGTCGATCCTTCGGCCTCTCTGGGATACCAGGAAACCGGTCCATTCAAACCCTCGGGTATCTCCCTCGGCGTGAGCTACGCACGCGCCCTCAACGACAAATTCTCTATCGGCGGTACCGCGAAATACGTGCGGCAGTCTCTCGGCATCGCCGTCACCGCGATCGACCCGGGGAGCGGTGTGCGCACACAGTCGGGGAACAGCGCGGATGTGATGGCATTCGATTTCGGCATCCTCTACAGGACCGGATTCAAGAGCCTGAACTTCGGCATGGTTGTCCGGAACTTCTCCCGCGAGGTGGAATACGAAAAAGAACCGTTCCAGCTTCCCCTGACGTTCAAGCTCGGCATCTCGATGAACGTGCTCGACCTATCGCACGTGGAGAAGTCGGATCATGCGCTTCTCGTGTCGTTCGACGCAGAGCATCCGCGCGACTTCGCCGAGATGGTCCGCATGGGAGTGGAATACAGGTTTCAGGACATGATCTCGCTCCGCGTGGGGTACGTCTCCCCCCAGGACGAGACCAAATGGTCGTACGGGATCGGCCTCCACAAGAACAATGTCATGGGGACGCTGGGATTCGGGGTCGATTACGCCTACACGCCTTTCGGCTTGTTCGGCAGCGTGCACCGCCTCTCAGTCCAGTTTGCAATGTAGGTGCAATCTTTCGTGACCAGCATAATGGAAATGGCACACTCATGAAACATTCCCTCGTCATCCTTGCGCTCGGCCTGTCGGTAATTGGGGGCTCATTCTCCGGGTGCGCGAAGAAACCTGATCCGAGCGTCTACGACCCCACCTGGCAGAGCCTGCCTGCGCCGACGATAACGTCACTGAGTCCTTCGGGCTCAGCCCTGGCGGGGGTGACCGTGATAACGGTCACCGGCACGAATTTCTCGCCGGCCGTCACAAATGACCTCGTCTATTTCGGCGCGACTCCCGCAAGAGTCCTCACTGCCTCGGCAACGACGCTCACCGTGAAAGCCCCGCTCGTGGTAGGGGACACGCTCCCGGTTGCGGTCGCGGTCCTCGGAGCCCAGGCGTTCAGCAACTATGTTCAGTACGGCCTCAAATCAGCGGTGCTCCGCTTCAGCGTTCCCAAAACTGGTGAAGACGCCTTCGGCATAACCTGCGACGCCGCGGGATTTGTGTATGTCTCGCTCGTGGATTCCTCTTCCGGTAACGGGACGGGGACGTGGAAGATCTCCCCGACGCAGATTAACGTAAAACGCGACACGGCAAATGCGCATCTGTACAACAGCGGTGTCACGAAGTGGACTGGTCTGAAAATGGGACCGGCAGGCGTGCTGTACGCGGTAAGAAACGTCAACGGGATCTTCCGTATTCCCGCCGGTGGCGGGACCGCCGGGCTCTTTGCGGCCCTCTCCCCTGCCTCCATCAAGATCATCGATTTCGATTTCGATCAGAACCATAACATCTGGGCCGGGGGGTCCGCGTCGGGGAGCCCGGGTATCGGAACGGCGATATACAGGATAACGCCGGCAGGTCAGGTCAAGGCGTTTCCGTTTGTCGCGATATGCCGCTCGTTCCGCGTCTACAGCGGGTCGCTGTACGTCTCGGCGAAGACCGACTCGCTGGAGAGCGTCTGGCAGTTCCCGATCGTCTCCTCCGACAGCCTTGGACCGCCGACGAAGTACGTGGATTTCAGTGCGAAATATGTCCCGGACGGACCCAGCGTCCAGTGTATAACGTTTTCGTCCGATGGAGACCTCTATCTGGGTACGGACGCGCCCGAAGGAATCATCGTCGTCCACCAGGGGGGGGCCAGCGAGCCGTTGTATCCCGGTGTCATATTCCCGACGGCGGTCGCGTTCGCATGGGGGACCGGGTCGAACCTGTTCGTATCGCGGAACGCTCCGACGAATCCTCATTCAATACTCGTCATCAACACTCTGAAACAGAGCGCGCCGTATTACGGCATTCAGTAACGCTTCGTCATTGCGAGCAATCTAAGCTCTTTACAGGATGTTCCACACACCATCACTGGCACATAGCTTCACATAATCAACCACCAACACAGGAGTGCGTCATGAAGAAAATCTTTACAGCAGTCATCCTCTTAACCATTCTCGCGGCTGTCACGGGCTTCGCCCAGTGGCAGGACCTGGGGGTATTCCCCAAGGCAGGACTGGCCAAGGGCGACACGATCCATTCCAGCGTCCACGGGCTCGCCGTCGATCCCGATGGGAAGATCTGGGTGCTGAGCTATTACGCCTATGCGGAGGACAGCATACTGGTCCCGAATTACGGTGCCCGTATCGGCAACGCGACACACACGATCACCGACAGCATCATCTCGAAATATGTTGCCGTCCGTGCGATCTACGTGTACAATCCCAACGGCACGCAGGCGTCATTCTCACCGATAAAGTATTTGACGGTGAACGCCCATAAGGACACAATCGGCGGCGCATCGCTCCAGGCATATCCGGGTGCACCCTTCATCTGGGATCCGTCAAACAGCCCGAATTCCGGCCGTGGCCTGCGTGCTGATCAGGACGGCAACATCATCGCCTCGATGTTCAACATTATGTACCGGATCAACTACAAGACCGGTGCGGGCATGGCGAAGGGTCTGGAAAACGCTGCAGGGGCTTCGACGGTGTCCGTCGGTGTCGACGCCAACGGGTACGTGTACGCGACGAAAGTCGCTTCCGGCGCCGCTCCCCTTGCGATATTCAATCCCGACCTGACGTTCCTGCAGAATGCGGTTGATACGCTCGATCCGAACTCGTTCTGCCGCTGCATCGAAGTGTCAAAGGACGGCAACGATATCTACTTCCCCGGCTACACGGACAGGGCGATCTATCGTTATCGTTCCCCGTTAGGCGTGCTCGGCTCGTTCTACACGCGCATCGACACGATCCTGAAGGGATTCCACACCGAATCGATGGGCTGGAACAAGAAGAAGAGCGGAACGAATGCCTACCTCTGGGCAAGCTGCGGTTCGTTTAACGACATGCCGAACGACTGGCCCGCTCTCACGACAAAGTACACCCCCGGCACGTGGTACGCGATTGACACCACGGGGTCAGGAACGGTGAAGGACAGCATCAAGTGGACGTTCCAGGTCGCGGGCGATGTGAACGAACGCCCCCGTTCGATCGCGTTCAGCGTGAGCGGCGACACGGCGTATGTCGGTGTCTTTGGAAATACCGGACACGGGTCCGCCCAGCTCCGCGCGTACAAGCGCCCCCTCACCGGGATTTCTGTCGTGAACAGCGGCATCCCCTCCGGCTACGCGCTGCAGCAGAATTTCCCGAATCCTTTCAACCCCTCAACGGAAATCGAGTTCAAGGTTGCAAAGGCCGGCATGACGACGCTGAAAGTGTATGACATCGTCGGCAGGGAAGTTGCGACTCTCGTCAACGGGAACATGAACCCCGGGACGTTCAGGGCGAAGCTCGACGCAACCAACCTTGCGACCGGGACGTACATCTACACGTTTACTTCAGGCGATGCCCGCATCACGAAGAAGATGATGCTGCTGAAGTAACCTGTTCGTCCGGATCAGAAGTCCGGAAGGCATCCCGCCCGATCAGGCGGGATGCCTTTTTTTTATTCCGAAATATCAGTACATTTCTTCACACGTGATCTCTCCATCCCATGAAAAATGCCTGTTCCACATTCGCCATTGCCGCCCTTCTCCTCGCCCTGGCAGCTACGGCAGCTTCGCAGGTCTCCCCCAAGCATGAATTCCGCGGCGTATGGCTCACCACGGTCGGGGCCACAGACTGGCCCCCGGCCCTCGGCGGGCCTGTCCAGAGGCAGAAGGATTCACTTGTGGCGATACTCGACAGGCTCCGCGGGGCGGGATTCAATGCGGTGATATTCCAGGTCCGTCCGGAGTGCGATGCCCTGTACCAGTCCTCGATCGAACCATGGTCGTACTGGCTCACGGGGTCGCAGGGGACTCCTCCCCAGTCTCCTTTCGACCCTCTTCAGTTCATAATTGATGAGTCTCACAAGCGGGGCATGGAGCTGCACGCCTGGTTCAACCCCTACAGGGCTGTGAACTCGGTGGGACAGTACCTCATAAGCTCCTCGCATGTGTCCGTCCAGCATCCCGGATGGATACTCACGATCGGAAGTCTCAAGATGCTCGACCCGGGTCTCCCGGATGTCAGGGCGTATGTCACGAGCGTCATACTCGATGTGACACGCCGCTACGACGTGGACGGGATTCACATGGACGACTATTTCTACGCCGAAGGTATCGCCGCCCACCAGGACGACTCTTCCTACGGTCTCAACTGGCGCGGGTTCTCGGACCGCGGGGACTGGCGGCGCGACAACGTGAACATTCTTCTTCACGGCATTTATGACAGCATTATGGCAGTCAAACCCTGGGTCAAATTCGGGATGAGCCCGGCAGGGATCTGGAGACCCGGTTTTCCGCCGGGAACGTCCGGGAACGACAATTATAGCGTGATCTACGGCGATCCGATGGCATGGCTTGACGGCCAGTACGTCGACTACCTGGCGCAACAGCTCTACTGGAAATTCGGCGGTCCACAGGATTACGCGAAGCTCGAGCCCTGGTGGTCCGACTCGATTGCGGCACACGGGCGCCACTCGTATCCCGGACTGGCGACCGCCTTCATCGGGAGTTCCCTCGGCGGCGCCTCCGTGATTGCGCAGCAGATCCGGTTTTCCAGGGGGGACGTCAACACGCAGGGGAATATACAGTTCACCGCGAATAATATTACCTCAGGAAATACCGGGGGGATCACCGACACGCTCAGGAACAGCGTGTATCAGTACCCGGCGCTCATAGCGCCGATGCCCTGGAAGGACATGACCCCCCCCTATGTCCCTCGGGGGATCCGTTACGCACTGCTCGCGGGCGTGGCTCCCGCCGCGATTCAGTGGGACCTTCCCATCGTATCGCCGAATGGTGACACCGCATTCCGCTACGTCGTGTACAGGTTTGATCACCGGCCGGCGGCGTCAGAGCTCTCGAACGCGCAGAACATACTCTCTGTCGAAGGGAGGAGATACTTCGTTCCTCCTGCTCCACCGTCTTCTGCGGGTCCGTGGTATTATCTCGTCACCGCTCTCAGCCGCAACTACGCGGAGAGCGACACGAGCAACATCATCATACTCTCGGCCCCTCCCGCTCCGGTCCTCTCTGCGCCGCTCAGCGGCGCGGCCGACGTTGCCGAGAGCCTGAATGTGACATGGCGTTCAGCGCTCCTGGCATCCGCATACCAACTCCAGGTCGGGACCGACTCGGCGTTCGGGACAGGTCTGATCTGGAACGAGTCCGCCGTGACCGACACGTTCCGCCTCGTCAAAGGGTTCCTGGGACAGACGGTCTACTACTGGCGTGTCCGCGCGGCGAGCGGCGGAGGGACAAGCTCCTGGTCCGCGGCGTCAAATTTCAGGACCGGGTTCCCTGCCTCGCCGGCTCTGTCGTATCCACCGAACATGCAGGCCGATCTCCCCGTGCTCCTCTCGCTTCGCTGGAGGCCCGCACCGTCGCTCAGAGCTGTGTCGTACCGGGTCCAGATCGGGAAGAGCGCGGATTTGGCATCCCCTATCATGGATTCGACGATCGTTGCCGACACAGCCCTGGGCGCTCCGCCCCTCCAGTATTTCACGATCTATTTCTGGCGTGTCCGGGGGACAAACTCCGTGGGTACCGGGACCTGGTCCCCCGTGTACCGGTTCCGCACAGTGCAGGTCACGGGAGTGGAGCCTTCCCCCGGCGTCCCCTCCACGTTCGGGCTTGACCAGAACTATCCGAACCCGTTCAACCCTGCGACGATGATCGGATATCAACTCCCCTCTCCAGGGCACGTGACGATAATCGTATACGACGTGCTGGGACAGGAGGTCGAGAGGCTTGTTGATGAGGTGCAGACTGCCGGGAGACACGCCGTGCCGTGGGACGGATCAAACCGGGCGAGCGGCGTGTACCTTGTGCGGATGAACGCTGCCACGTTCGTTTCCACGAAAAGGATGCTCCTCGTCAAATGAGCCCGATGGAAATTCCGGGAGGACAGATTCCGCACCGGGGACCCGCACGCCGGCTATTCCGGGGTGCCGCATGCGCGTTTCTTCTCGCAGGGTGCACACGAACGACGGACACATCGATGGTTGACGCTCTATTGAGTGAAGCCAGATCGAGGCTCGCGCCGGACCCCCGCACGGCGGTCTTCGACGTGAAAGGAACCGCTTCCGGTAAGACGATGACGCTGACCGGCGACGTACAGGACGCCGCCATGAAGGAACAGCTCCTCCGCTTCATCCGGGAAAAAGGGGGCTATACGGTCATCGACAGCATCGCGGCGCTTCCCGCGCAATCGGTGGGGGAGAAGACATTCGGCGTCATAGACGTAAGCGTCGCGAATCTCCGCACCGGGCCCGAACACCGTGCGGAAATGGCTTCCCAGGCGATACTCGGCACGCCCGTGAAGGTACTGAAGAAGAAGGGGGGATGGTATCTCGTGCAGACGCCGGACGAATACCTGGGATGGACCGATGACCGGCTCGAGCGTATGACGAAAGACGGGTACGATGCGTGGGCGCACCTCCCGAAACTGATAGTGACCGCGGAATTGTCCTGGGTCCACACGTCAAAAGAGATTACCTCGCAGCACGTGAGCGACGTGGTGGCGGGTTCGCTTCTTGCCCTGAAAGGGAGCTCCGGGGATTTCTACGATGTGGAATACCCGGACGGCCGCACGGGGTTCATCGCGAAGGACCAGTCTGAACCCTTCGGGACCTGGCTGGCAAAGGCGCAGGATACGCCGGAGCGGATCGTCGCGACAGCTAAACGGTTCTTCGGCGTCCCCTACCTCTGGGGGGGGACCTCGTCCAAGGGGATGGACTGTTCGGGATTCACGAAGACCGTATACTACCTCAACGGCGTCCTCCTTCCGCGGGACGCCGACCAGCAGGCTGCAGTCGGCGACTCCATCGATATCCCTGAGGGGAAAATGGACCTCAGGCCGGGAGACCTTCTCTTCTTCGGCTCTCACGCGGGTGCGGGGAAGCCCGAACACATCACGCATGTCGCCATATCGCTCGGCGGGCGGCGTTTCATACACTCTTCCGCCGATGTGCACATCAACAGTCTGAACCCGGCCGACTCCGATTACAGCGACTTCCGGGCGGCGAATTTCCTGCGGGCATGCCGTATCATCGGGGCCGGTGAGACCTCCGGTGTCCGCCGGCTGGCCGGCATCCCCTACTACCGGGGCATCGAACACTGACAGGCGAACATCCCTCAAACGCGTCCATGAACTTCGATAGGCGAACATTCCTCAGGCGTTCGGCCATTGCGGGCGCCTCGCTCGCGCTTGGGACGAGCGCGCTCCGTGCGCTCGGCAGGACATCCGGCACTGCACCATCTACGGGGGGCTCTATGAAATTCAGATTCTATCCCTACACGCTCGAGTTGAAGCACGTCTTCACGGTCGCTACAAACTCCCGCACGACGACCGCCGTCATGATGGTGGAGGTGGAACAGGACGGACTCACGGGGTACGGCGAGGCCTCGATGCCCCCCTATCTCGGCGAGAGCCACGCGACGGCGAACGCGTTCCTGTCGAAAGTCGATCTCACGAAATACCCCGACCCTTTCCGGCTTGAGGACATACTCAGGGATATCGACGCGATCGCCCCCGGGAACAATGCCGCCAAAGCCGCCGTCGACATCGCTCTCCACGACTGGCTGGGGAAGAAGATGGGGTACCCCTGGCACAGGATCTGGGGGCTCGATCCGGCGAAGACTCCCGTCACCACGTTTACGATCGGCATCGATACGAAGGATGTCGTGAGGCAGAAGGTGAAAGAAGCGGACATTTACAAAGTGCTGAAAGTAAAACTCGGGCGCGAGAACGACAAGGAAATGATTGAAACGATCCGCGAGGTCACGGACAAGCCGATCCGCGTGGATGTGAACCAGGGATGGAAGGACCGGGAGTTCGCCCTGAAGATGATCGAATGGCTCGCGACGAGGGGGGTGGAGTTCGTGGAGCAGCCGATGCCGAAAGAGCAGGTGGACGACATCGCGTGGCTCCGCGCAAAGAGCCCGCTGCCGCTCATCGGCGACGAAAGCGTGGTGCGCCTGGCCGATATCCGGAAGGCGATAGGCGTGTTTGACGGTATCAACATCAAGCTGATGAAGTCCACCGGGATGCACGAAGCATACAGGATGATCGCGACCGCCCGGGCACTTGGCATGAAGGTGATGATCGGGTGCATGACGGAAACCTCCTGTGCGATTTCCGCGGCGGCGCAGCTCTCCCCGCTGGCGGACTATGCGGACCTGGACGGCGCGCTCCTGATAAGCAACGACCTGTTCTCGGGCGCCTCGATTGTCGACGGTAAAGTCACCCTGACCGGCATGCCCGGGATCGGCGCCATAAAACTCTAGTTTGTCATCTCATCTTTTCACCCTGGACACCATGACCCTATGACAACTGCCGAATCTTCTTCCCGCCTGCAATCCCTTGACGCATTTCGCGGCGCGACGATCGCTGCGATGATACTCGTCAATAACCCCGGCTCCTGGAACGCCATTTACCCGCAGCTCGAACATGCGCGGTGGAACGGCTGGACGGTTACCGACTGGATATTTCCCTTCTTTCTCTGGATCGTCGGCGTCGCGATGACGCTCTCGTTTGCGAAGCGGAAGGAGCACGGAGAGGACAGGGGGAAGCTTCTCCTTCACGTCCTCCGGCGCGCCCTGATCATATTTGCGCTTGGCCTCTTTTTGAGCGGTTTCCCGTTTGGGGTGCTATGGGGGAATTTCTCGCTTGCCACCTGGCGCATCCCGGGCGTCCTACAGAGGATCGCGGTCTGTTACCTGATCGCGAGCGCGATTTTCCTTTACTCGGGGCTCCGGGCCCAGATCTGGTGGGTCGTCGGACTTCTCGCCTCGTACTGGGCGGCGGTCATGTTGATCCCCGTCCCCGGGTTCGGCGCGGGTGTGCTCCAGCCGACCGGGTGTCTCCCCTGGTACATCGACTCGAACCTTCTTGCCGGGCACACCTGGAGCGGGGCGCCGGCTCCGGG
>PMND01000013.1:0-119 GCA_003161955.1 Ignavibacteriota bacterium
ACGTTCAACCACAACAATTCGACGTTCCCGCTGACGGGCGCCCACCCGGCTGTGGCGTGCGTGCAGTGCCACGTGAACAATGTCTACGTCGGGCTCCCCGTGACCTGCTACGGGTGCCA
>PMND01000013.1:204-2888 GCA_003161955.1 Ignavibacteriota bacterium
CCCGGGATGGACCCCCTCGACGTACAGTCACGCGGCCGCGACCCCCAGGTTCCCCCAGGATAGCAGGCACTCGACGGCGGCGTGCGCAAAATGCCATCAGACCGCGACGAACTATACCCAGTACTGCTGCCAGAGCAGCGGGTGTCACAACAGTTGTCAGGGGGGCGGATAATGAGGGGGGAAAGAGGAATCATATCATGCGCGTTTCTTCTGTTCATCCCGCTCGCGGGGATCGCCGGCGCCGGGGGACAGACAAGGGAGATCCGCCGGATCACCGGGACTGTGACGTACGTTGCTATGGGGAGCTTCTATTTCAACGCCGGCAGGATCAAGGGGGTCGGGGCCAATGACACGATCACGGTAGTGCGTAAATCGAAGCCGCTCGCGAGCGGCGTCGTCTCGGCGGTCTCCAGCGCTTCCTCGGTGGCGAAAATCATCTCGCAGTCCGGGACGATCGCGGTCGGGGATTCAATCCTGGAGGTGAAGGAGATCATCGTCGAAGAACAGGAGGCGGCACCGCGGGCGGGACAGGTGGGGAGGAATGCTCCCCTCTCTCAGGACAACAGAGTAAGCGGGCGGATCGGACTTCAATATGCCGCGGCAGGAGTTTTTGGCACAACGCTGGATTTCTCGCAACCGGCGCTGATCACCCAGTTAAGCATCAACCGCCTTTTCGGCACGACATCGACGTTTACGGTCTATGCCCGCTCCTACCGGGACATGTCCGCGCAGTATGACAGGTACGGGCAGGGGTCCCGGAACAAGATCCGCATGTTCGAGCTTTCGTTGAGGAACGACGACCCCAGCTCCTCGTACGGATACGGCGTGGGACGGATCACTTCCCGCTATGTGGGCGGGCTCGGCGTGTTTGACGGGGGACAGTTCTACCTCCGCCAGGGAAATTTCTCGTTCGGACTGCTCGGGGGGATGCAGCCCGACTACACCACCTCCGCGTTCAGCACCGACGAATCGAAATATGCGGGCTTTGTTAATTATGCATGGGGAGGCGATGCCTTCAAGACCTCCGACATCACCTTTGCATACGGCCAGCAAAGGTACCTGGGGAAGATCGACCGGAAATTCGGCTACTTCCAGAGTTCGCTCAGGTTCGGGACGGACTTCTTCTTTTATTCCAGCACCGAGATGGACTTCGCGCACAGGGAGAACGGGAGCGAAGTCAACCGGCCGACCGTCACCAATTCGTTTCTGACGATCTCCTGGATGCCGGCGTCGTGGGTTTCCGTGAATGCCGGGTATGACGCGGTCAGGGCACTCGATCTCCTGGAAAGCATGAAGGCGTTCCCGGATACATTGCTCGATAAATCCCTCAAAGAAGGGTACCGGGCGAATCTCTCATTTCGTCTCCCGTTCGGTGTGACGCTCTCCGGGACCGGCAATTTCCGGCTTGCGTCGGCAACCACGCCGGCTGCCAGGACTCTCGGGTCGGTAGTTCGTGTGAGCGACATACTGGATTCGGACGTAAGTTTCGGTGCCGGGTACCAGGATATCCGCGGCCTGTACACAACAGGGAACGACTGGACGCTCGACGCGGACCGCTGGATCACACAGTCCTTTTCAGTTTCACTCCGCCTCGACAGATACCGTTATACGATCACCGGACAGGATCAGCGGATCACGACGACGACCGGGACCGTCAGCATGAACTACTCGATGCTTCGCTCGTTATATACAGCGGTGAATTTCGATCAGGTGTGGGATACGATCAGGAACACCCAGCGGCTGTACCTCGAAGTGGGGATGCATTTCTAATCAGGGGGATGGCATGATGATCCGGTTGTACCGTCCCGTCCGCCCGGTGTTGCTCTGCGCCGGCCTTCTCATGACGGCCGCCGGCGCTGTTCAGGCACAGGACTCACCCCACGGGAAGATCCCGTTTGCGTGCGAGGAGTGCCATAGCGCTGACTCATGGAAGGTGATGCCCGAGCCGGCGAGGTTCGATCACCGGAAGACCGGTTTTGCGCTGAAAGGAGAGCATGCGCAGGTGGGATGCATGGATTGCCACACGAGCCTGACGTTCAGGTTTAAGAAGTCTTCGGCGCGCTGCGCGGACTGCCATGACGACGTGCACCGGGGCGAGCTTGGAGCGACATGCGACCGCTGTCACGCACCGCAGTCATGGCTGGTACCGGACATGGTGCAGAGGCATGCCTCGACCCGTTTTTCGCTCGTGGGAGCGCACGCGACGGTTCCGTGCCAGCAGTGCCACCCGAGCGAGCAGAAGAACGAGTACGTCGGACTCCGGACGGACTGCTACGGTTGTCACGCGTCCGACTTCGACGCTGCGCAGTCCCCGAACCACCGCCAGGCGGGGTTCGGGACGGACTGCCAGAGCTGTCACGCCGTGAACGCGATGAGCTGGGGAGGGACGTTCGACCACTCAAAGACGGGGTTTCCGCTGACCGGCGCACATGCCACGATCGCCTGCGCACAATGCCACACGGGGAACGTCTTCCGGGCAACCGCGACACAGTGCATTTCGTGCCACGGCCAGGATTTCGCGGCAGCAAAGGCGCCCCCGCACACGGGGTTTCCGGCCGACTGTACGACATGTCATGCGCTGTCGGCGTGGCAGCCGGCGACGTTTAACCACACTAACACACCTTTCCCCTTGACGGGAGGACACACGACGGTGGTCTGTGCTGGACCCCCTCGACGTTCAACCA
>PMND01000098.1 GCA_003161955.1 Ignavibacteriota bacterium
TCAAAGAAAATCGGGTCGATAGCCGTGATCGGCCCACTGGCCGATGACAGGGGCGACCCCCTCGGGCCGTGGGACGCTCTCGGCAGGCCGCAGGATGTCGTTACGCTCCTGGAGGGGATCCGCAACGCGCTCCCCTCTTCCGTGCGGGTTCTCTATGCGCAGGGATGCACGCTCGAAGGGGATGACAGGAGTGGTATCGCTCCCGCCCTGGAAGCGGCGAAGAATGCGGATGCAGTCATACTCGCGGTCGGCGAATCAAGCGCCATGAGCGGAGAGGCTGCCAGCCGCTCAACGCTGGACATTCCTGGGATCCAGAATGCCCTGATCGAAGCGGTAGCCGGCGCCGGGAAGCCGGTCGTGCTCGTGCTTATGAACGGCCGCCCGCTCTCTATCGCCTGGGCGGAGGCGCGCATCCCCGCGATTCTGGAGACGTGGTTTCTCGGCGTCCAGACCGGGAATGCCGTCGCCGACGTCCTGTTCGGGGACTACAATCCCTCGGGGAAGCTCCCGGTGACATTCCCCCGGACCGTGGGTCAGGTGCCGTTCTACTATAACCATAAAAACACCGGACGCCCGCCCGTGGACACAACGAGGTTTACCTCCCGGTACAGGGACCTCCCGAGCTCGCCCCTTTTTCCCTTCGGTTTCGGACTCAGTTACACGGCGTTTGACTACAGCAATCTGACGGTCTCTCCGGGGACGATTGACAGCGCCGGCACGGTCACTGTCGCCATACGCGTGAAAAATACCGGAGCCCGTGCGGGGGAGGAAATCGTGCAGCTGTATGTGCGTCAGGATGTCGGGAGCGTCACGCGTCCGGTCAGGGAGCTGAAAGGGTTTCGCCGGATCATGCTTGCTCCGGGGGAGTCCCGTCAGGTGGAGTTTCCGCTCCCNNACAGACAACGACAGGATGAGATCATGGCGATCATAGATGTAACGTTAGGGGTCGATATCGGGGGTACGAACACGAAGTTCGGCCTCGTGGACCGGGAAGGGAAATGCATTGCGGAGATGTCGATTGCCACAAACGCCCACGAGCCGGCGGANNAAATACAAACTGAGGGGAATCGGCATCGGCGCCCCGAATGCCAACTACTACCGGGGGACTGTCGAAAACCCTCCAAACCTGAACTGGAAGGGGGTCGTGGACGTCTCCGCGCTCGTCAGGAAATACTACGACCTCCCCGTCGCAGTCACCAATGACGCCAATGCCGCTGCTCTCGGTGAGATGCTCTACGGCGCGGCGAAGGGGATGAAGGACTTTATTGTGATCACGCTCGGGACGGGGCTCGGCAGCGGCATCGTTTCACGCGGAGAGCTGGTCTACGGCGCCGACGGTTTCGCCGGCGAGATAGGGCACACGATTGTCGACCCCCAGGGACGGGAATGCGGCTGCGGCCAGCGGGGGCATCTGGAGACATACGCCTCCGCCACGGGGATCTGCCGGACCGTCAGCGAGCTTATCTCAGTCCGCCGCGGGGAGAGCGAGCTCCGCTCGATCGCCCCGCGCGACCTCACATCAAGGATGATCGCCGGGGCGGCGGACCGTGGGGACGAGATCGCGAAAGAGGCATTCGAAATCACGGGGCGGATACTCGGAATGAAACTGGCGGACTCCGTCGCCCATCTGAGCCCGGAGGCGATAATACTGTTCGGCGGCATGGCCGCCGCGGGAGCGCTCATTTTCGATCCGACGAAACGCTCGCTCGAGGAGCACCTCCTTCCAATATACAGGAATAAGGTGAAGCTCCTCCCGTCGGGACTGAAGGAGGGGGATACCGCCGTCCTCGGCGCGAGCGCGCTGATATGGAACGAGATACTCAATAAACGCACATAACGAGGCATGCAATGGAATCCTCAAATCGGCTCTCAACGATGTTCGTCCTCTGTCTTGCCATGAGCACATCCGGGGGGATCGTCCGCGCGCAGGGGGATGTCGAAGGGAAGGTCAGCGGGATCGTGAAACAGATGACGCTCGAAGAAAAACTCTCCATGCTCGGGGGGACCGGGTTCGCTTCGAAGCCTCTCCCCCGGCTGGGCATCCCTTCGTTGAATATGACCGACGGACCCGTCGGCGTCCGCTGGGAAAAGTCGACTGCGTTTCCGGCAAGCATCGCAATGGGGGCAACCTGGGACCCCCAGCTCATTCGCCGGGTCGGCGAAGCGCTCGGTGTCGAGGCGAAAGCGCGGGGACGGAACATGCTCCTGGGTCCCTGCATCAATATCAACCGGGTCCCCGTGGGGGGGAGGAGCTTCGAGAGCTTCGGCGAGGACCCGTATCTCATGTCGCGCATGGCGGTCGGGTACATCCAGGGGGTCCAGTCGCAAAAGGTCATCGCCTGTGCCAAGCACTATGCCGCGAACAACCAGGAATTCGAGCGGACGACCATCGACGAAAAGGTGGACGAGCGGACATTGAGGGAGATCTATCTCCCCGCGTTCAAGGCCGCGGTCCAGGAGGGGGGAGCTCTGTCGGTCATGTCGGCCTACAACAAGCTGAACGGGCACTGGTGCAGCGAGAATGCGGACCTTCTGACCGGCATACTGAAGAAGGAGTGGGGTTTCAGCGGTTTCGTCGTCTCGGACTGGGGGGCGGTGCACAGCACGGTCCCGACGGCGAATGCGGGGCTCGATATCGAGATGCCGACGGGGGAGTTCCTGAACGCCCGTTTCCTCACTCCGGCCCTGAAGAAAGGAGAGGTGAGTGATTCGGTGATCGACGACAAAATCACACGACTGCTCCGCGTGATGTACGCGGCCGGACTTTTCGAGCCGCAGGCGGAAAACGCCGCGGTCGACTCTCCCGGACACGGGCCGCTCGCCCGTGCGGTGGAATCCGCCGGCATCGTGCTCCTGAAGAACCGGAACAGTGTCCTGCCGGTCGATCCGTCACGGGTGCGTTCGATAGCCGTCATAGGCCCCGATGCCGCGGTCGCGAGGACCGGGGGAGGAGGGAGCGCGTACGTGACCGCGTTCTATGGCGTGAGCCCGCTCGATGGGATCATGCGGAGAGCCGGAGGAAATGTGGCGACACACTTCGCTCCCGGCTGTCTCATGGCCGGAGACATTATCACCGTTGAATCCGCCCTCCTCCGTCCTCCCTCCGGTGCTGAAGGGATGACCGGCCTCCAGGGAGAGTACTTTGCCAACCAGGAGTT
>PMND01000095.1 GCA_003161955.1 Ignavibacteriota bacterium
GAGCTGACAGACTTGAACATCTTGGGCATGTAGTACATCTTCTCCTCAACGTCGGAACTGCCGGAACGGGTGCTCTCTATGTACAACCCCTGTGCGCAGCCGAGGGAGGCGAACAACAGAGTGAACAAAACAGGGGAAAAACCGAGGACGATTCGCCGCTTCATTGGTACCTCTATTCTGTGAGTTGCACTACAGGGGGACTGAAAGNNTAGACTATATTCTGTTGGCCGGGGGGGAGAGTGCCGATTCTTGTACGGTGCGAACCCCCGGGTTTCACGATGTTTATGGCATTGGTCTCGTCGGAGAGCTCCATCGCGGTCGCGCCCCAGAGGTCCGTTTCTCCGTAGATATAGATGATATTGTTCCCGTGGTCGCGCAACCATGTGTCATTCCGAGATGTGTCGTCATTCCACGGTGTGTCGTTCCACGGTGAACGAGAGGGTGGTGTGTTTGGCAAAAACGCATTATCTTGTCGCTGCATTCCCCCATACATTCTCCGACTTCTCCCGGCTCTTTCAATGAAAACACTCGTTCCCTGCCTCCTTCTCGCGCTCCTCGGTGCGCTCTCGTTGGCGCAGGTGCCGGCCGATCTCGTCCTCATCAACGGGAAGATATGGACCGTTAACCCGGCCCGGCCGCAGGCCGAAGCGGTTGCGTGTTCCGGGGGCCTGATAACCGCGGTCGGGACCACGGCACAAATCCTCCCCCTGGCCGGGAAAGGGACCAGGGTGGTTGACCTGCACGGGAGACTGGCCTTGCCGGGCTTCAACGACGCGCACGTCCATCTGATCGATGGCGGCGCGCACCTGGCGGGCGTACAGCTGAGAGACGCCAGGACGGAAGAGGAATTGCGCGAGCGAATACGGAGATTCGCCATGACATTGAAGCCCGGCAGGTGGATCACCGGGGGGGACTGGGACCACCAGAACTGGACTCCGGCGCGCCTTCCCACCCGTCACCTGATCGACGGAGCCACGGCGGAGAACCCGGTCTTCATCAACCGGCTCGACGGACACATGTGCCTTGCAAACACGCTCGCNNATCGTGCGGGACGCGCAGGGTGAGCCGACAGGAATCCTCAAAGACGCGGCGATGGATCCGGTGTACGCGATTATTCCCGACATGAGCGAAGAGGAGATCACGGAGGCACTCCGCGCCGCAATGAAGTACGCGTCCGAAAACGGCGTGACAAGCGTCCAGGACATGTCCGGCGCACCCCTGTACCTCGAAGTGTACCAGAAACTCCTCGCGGCGAACGAGCTGACGCTCCGGATCTCCGCACATCAGCCCCTCGCGACATGGAAGCGCCTGGCGTCTGTCGGCATCCGCGCGGCATTCGGCGGCAACAGGCTGAGAATCGGAGGACTGAAAGGCTTTGCCGACGGATCGCTCGGGTCCACCACCGCACTGTTTTTCGAGCCGTACACTGACGCCCCCGGGACTTCCGGTCTGGCGAGCGACGAGATGATACCCGAGAGCACGATGCTGAACAACATCCTCGGCGCAGACAGCGCGGGACTCCAGGTAGCCATCCATGCGATCGGCGACAGGGCAAATCACATCATACTCGGGATGTTCGCGGAGGCCGCGAAGAAGAACGGCGACCGGGACAGGCGATTCAGGATCGAGCACGCGCAGCACCTGAGGCCGGACGACATCAGGCTGTTCGNNTATGCGTTCCGCAGCCTCCTGGACGCGGGCGTGATGCTTGCATTCGGTTCCGACTGGTCCGTCGCGCCCATGGACCCGATTATGGGGATCTACGCGGCGGCGACAAGGAGAACGCTCGACGGCAAACACCCCGGGGGATGGGTCCCCGGACAGAAGATCAGTGTGCCGGAAGCAATCCGCGCCTACACGATGGGCTCGGCATACGCCAGCTTCGACGAGAAGTCGAAGGGATCGATCGAGCCCGGGAAGGTCGCGGACATCGCGGTCCTCTCCATGGACATACTCTCCGTCGATCCGAAGGAAATCGCGAACGCACGGGTCGTCATGACAATATTCGACGGACGCATAATCTACGAGCGACCATGAACCTCCTCATTGAGCACGTGAGCAAACGGTACACCGCGGACGTCTGGGGACTCCGGGATTTTTCTATCTCCCTCGCACCGGGGGTCATCGGCCTGCTCGGGCCGAACGGGGCGGGAAAAAGCACGCTGATGCGCATACTGGCGACCATCTCGAAGCCGACCGAAGGAACCGTCACATGGGACGGCACCGACATCGTCCGCTCGCCCGACAGCCTCCGCCGTGAACTCGGATACCTTCCGCAGGATTTCGGAGTCTACCCGAACCTTACGCCGGTGGAGTTCCTCGGCTACATCGCGGCGGCAAAGGGACTTGACGCACCTGCGGCCCGCAGGCGCATCGACGAACTGCTGCTCCTCGTCAACCTCGACAGTGAACGTACTCAGAGGCTGGGAGGGTTCTCGGGGGGGATGCGGCAGAGAGTGGGGATCGCGCAGGCCCTCCTGAACGACCCCCGGCTGCTGATCGTGGACGAGCCGACGGCCGGACTGGATCCCGAGGAACGGGTCCGGTTCAGGAACCTTCTCTCAGACCTCTCGGGAGAAAGAGTCGTCATACTCTCCACGCACATCGTCTCGGACGTCGAGGCTGTCGCCACGGATATTGCAGTCATTGTCAGAGGGCGAATGGTCGCACATGAGCTGCCGGAGACGATCCTGGCCGGCGTGCGGGGCCGCGTCTGGGAGTGGGTCGTCCCGAGCAGCGATCTCGTCGCTGTCCGCTCACGGTTCCTCGTGAGCGGGACGCTCCGCAGGAGCGACGGCGTCCTGTGCCGCATAATTTCGACGGGACCGCCCGATCCCGGCGCACAGTCCGCGGACCCATCCCTGGAAGACGCTTACCTGAGTCTCGTTACGGGAGCGAGGAAGGAAGGCGCCTCATGAGCGCCCTGAGAACGCTCTCAGCACTGATGAAGGCGGACATACTCGAACGGACACGCGGGTACAGTTTCCTCGTGACAATCGCCGCCGCGCTCTATCTGGGATACCTCGTCAATGACGGGACGATCGGCGTGAACATGGGGAACTGCCGGCCGGTGCCGAATTCGGCCTGGACCGGAATGGCGGTTGCGCTCTGCACCATGATGTTCGTCGGCCTTGTCGGATTCTACGTCGTTAAGAATGCCATCGAGCGGGACAGGGAAACGGGCGTGGGAGAGATACTCGCGGGGACCCCGGTCAGCACGACGCTCTATATGCTGGGGAAATTGCTGAGCAATTTCGCGGTACTTGCGGTCGTCACGGGTATCCTGGCTGTCGCCGCCGTCCTCATGCAGGTATTCAGGGGGGAGGGACTCGACATCCCGGCCCTGGTCTCGCCGTTTATTTTTCTGACACTGCCAGGGATGTTCTGCGTCAGCGGGACGGCGGTTTTTTTTGAGAGCGTGAGGTTTCTCAGGGGGGGATTCGGCAATATTCTGTTCTTCTTCGCCTTTACGGCGCTCATCGTCGTCCCCATGGAGACCGGCAACATGTCCACGGACGTCTTCGGGTTAAAGGTCGCGATAGACCGGATACAGGCCGACGCGCGCCTGGTCGTGCCGGACTACAACGGTCATTTCTCGATCGGAGCGGGGGGAAAGGAGACCGGAGAGCAACACCCTATTGTGTGGAGCGGACTGCCGTGGACTCTCGAAATTTTCGGATACAGATCTCTCCCGGTTGCCTACGGCTTCCTCCTCGCACTATTCGCCGCCGGACTCTTCGACCGCTTTGCCTCGAATGCGGTGGGACGCCGCACGGGACGTCTCAGCAAATTCATGGAACGAGTTACATGGCCGCCCCTCCAGAAAATCCCGGGCTGGATTCTGCTCCCGTTCGAGGCGCTGTTTCAACGGTTTGCCACCGGAAGAATACTCGTCGCTGAACTCCGCCTGATGCTTCAGGGGCTTCCCTTCTGGTGGTACGCCGTCGCCCTGGGCCTCTGGATTGCGTCGGTGGCAACGGACCCCACATCCGCACGCGCGTATATTTTTCTCTTCCTCTGGATCTGGCCCGTGCTCTTATGGTCAGGCATGGGGACCAGGGAAAAACGGTTCCGCACCGGCAGCATACTTTTCTCCGCACCCCGGCCCCTCGCCCGCCAACTTCCGGCAGAATGGGGAGCGGGATTCCTCGTCGGAATATTCCTCGCCTCGGGAGTACTTCTGAGGCTGGCGCTCAACGGGGAAACCGCGACATTTCTCTCGATCATAGCCGGAGCGGTCTTTATCCCTTCCCTCGCTCTCGCTCTCGGGATCTGGAGCGGCACAAGCAAGACGTTCGAGGCGATCTACGTGGCATTCTGGTACCTGGGACCCGCGCACCACACGCCGTCAATCGACTTCATGGCTACGACGGACAAGGCGGCTGCCGCCGGCACGCCTGTGGCATTCGCGATCGCCGCAGCCGTGCTGTTCTTGCTGGCGCTCGGCGGGAGATGGCGGCAGATCACTGCCGCGTGAAGCGCCGGGTCCGGCGCAGAGGTCCGCGGCACACCCCGCAGTCTCTTCTCAGAGACGGCTCCCCTTCCCTACCGTGATGGCATTGGCAGTTGCCGTGGCAACGAGCTTGCCGCGCACGTTCCGGGCCTCGGCGGTCATGACCAGCGTCGCGGGCCCCATGGAAACGACGCGCGCCGTCACTGTCAGCGTGTCGCCGGCAGACACGGCGCGGATATACTGTGTGTGGATATCAAGCGTCGAGGCCGGATTCTTCATTGCAAGATAGCTGAGCGGACCAAGCACGTTATCGAGCGCAGCGGTGATGAAGCCTCCCTGCATCGCCCCCACAGGATTGAGGAGATTCTCCGTGACAGGAAAAGTCACGGTCAGCGAGGAGCGGGATTCATAGGCGGCAAACTCCGCATTCATTGTGACAAAGCAGGGAGGGGGGAAAACGGCCGACGCTCCGAGAAGTTCCTGCAAATAACCGATCTCTTCTTCCAGTTTCGGGGGATAGGGCATGAGGTTGTCCGGCGTCTGTTCAGGTTCAAAATCCGCATACAAACCAACCGTGAAGCAGGGGAATATAGACACGAATATTGAAATGGACAACAGGGGACGCGGTCCGACTTGTTTTTCCAAGGCCCCGAACCTACATTATCCGACCCCAGAGAGGTGAAAATATGAGCAACAATCCCCGGCGCCACGCCGCGCTGGACATGAGTCCCGATGAATTCCGGAAGATCGGGCACGCGCTTGTGGATCGGATAGCGGAGTTTCTCTCGTGGATACAGGACCGGTCCAACCCGGTCACGCGTGCGGAACGACCCGGCCAGATACGTTCGCTTCTGGGGAGCAGTCCGTTCCCCGAAAAGGGGACGCCGGCCGAAGAGCTGCTCAGCCAGGTTTCGACACTCCTGTTTGATCATTCGCTCTTTAACGGGCACCCCAGGTTCTGGGGATACATCACTTCTCCCGCGGCGCCGGTGGGGGTCCTCGGCGACTTCCTCGCATCAGCGGTGAATCCCAACGTGGGTGCGTACGACCTGTCGCCTGTCGCAACAGAAATCGAGCGCCAGACCATTCGATGGATCGCGGAGATGATAGGATATCCCGCCTCCTGCGGCGGGATACTCGTAACCGGCGGGAACATGGCTAATTTCGTCTGCTTCCTGGCGGCACGGAAAGCGAAAATTCCCTGGGATATCCGAAACAAGGGTGTAGGGGACGCGACGCACGGACGGCTGAGGATCTACTGCTCGAGCGAAACGCATACCTGGATCCACAAGGCCACGGACCTCTTCGGGCTGGGGCACGATGCGATCGCCTGGATCCCGGTCAATGAGAATCAACGGATGGAAACGGAAGTGCTCCGGGAGCAGATCAACGCGGACATGAAGGGGGGAATGATTCCACTCATGGTCGTGGGGGCGGCCGGAACAGTGGGCACGGGCGCAACCGACCCTCTCCAGGAAATCGGAGCGGTATGCCGGGAACACGATCTCTGGTTTCATGTCGACGGCGCGTACGGGGGCTTCGCCGCGGCTCTCCCGGAGGCTTCCGCCGACCTGAAGGGGCTCAGGGATGCCGATTCTGTAGCCGTCGATCCGCACAAATGGCTCTACGCCCCGCTCGAAGCCGGCTGCGCGCTCGTCCGTGACCCAAAGGCGCTTCTGAATGCGTTCAGCTACCACCCGGCATATTACCGCTTCGACGAGCACGCGGACGAGGGGCTCACAAATTTTCATGAGCTCGGACTTCAAAACTCGCGGGGGTTCAGGGCGCTGAAAGTCTGGCTTGCACTCCGCCAGGCCGGACGGGGAGGGTACGAACGGATGATACGGGAAGACTGCGGGATCGCCGCGGATCTCTACAGGTCACTCGGGTCGCACCCGGAAATCGAGCCTTTGACGTGCAATTTGAGCATCGCCACATTCAGGTACGTCCCTGCGGACCTCCGGGGCGCCGACAGGACCGGCGAGGAATACCTGAACAAGCTCAACACTGAAGTTCTCGCCCGGATCCAGTCAGGAGGAAAAATGTATCCCTCCAACGCCATTGTCGGGGGGAAATTCGCAATCCGGGCATGCGTGGTGAATTTCAGGACGACCGTGGAGGACATTCTGGGTCTTCCGGATCTGGTTGTTGCCGCCGGGAAGGAAATCGATGAGGAGATGAGACGAAAGGGATAGACCGATCCCGGCCTCTGTTCGGCTGCGGGATTTCGTTGGTTCCTGCCGAAGAGCGGCGGGATCAACGATCACGATGTTCTTGGGTGTGACTGTTAGTATTGGTGAAACGCTTCAGAGACAAATCTGAGTACTTCGGGGAGCGCAGATCGCCAGTATGTCCAGGTATGGCCGCCGTCCCGAACGCGGAATTCATGGGGAATCCCATTCTTGCGCATGGCGATATTCACAAGGGAGTTCCCTTCGATATGAGAATCATCATCACCGCAGTCGATGTACCACCGGACGGCCTTCTTCCGGTCCTCAGGCATGTTCTCGACGAGGAACAGGACGCTGTGGCTTTTGTAATACGCTTCAATTTCGAGGCTGTCAGGAGGATTCCCGGTGACGGGCTGGGCGTACCGGGTCAGACTTTTTCTGGTGTCGGCCGGCGTCAGGGGGCCTGTCCCGGCACTCAGGGGGCAGGCCGACGAAAACAACTCGGGATGATGCAACGCATAGAGATAACTCCCTTCGCCACCCATGGAGAGACCTGCCACGGCCCGGTACTGCTTCTCCCCCTTTATCCGATAGGTCTTTTCCACGAAGGGAACGAACTCCTCAAAGAAGAAGTCCTCATACCGCCATTCTCCCCTGATGTCGTTCCAATAGCCGCGGCGTCCCGTGTTGGCGTCGGGCATCACGATGATCATCGGCGTCGCGTACCCCTCATTGATCGCCTTATCTGCGATATGTAACACCTCTCCAAATTGCACCCATCCCGTCTGGTCATCGCCGCTCCCGTGCAGGAGATACAGGACCGGATAGCGGCGCTGCGAAGTCGCATAGTCCGGGGGGAGATACACGGCATACTTCCGTTCACCCTTGAGGATTTTGCTGTCCAGGGAGAGATCGTCAAACACTTTGCCGGTCTGGGCAGAAAGCATGACCGGTGACAGGGCGAGAACGAAAGCCTTCAACCAATTGTGTGTCACGACGGAGCGCCGATCTCTCTTTGACCTCATAATTCCTCCCGGTCGTTCAGAAGCTATTGCGCCGGAGCGAGTCTCATCAAGATCGCGTTATGCGACGGGATCTGACCGACAAATTCTTCCTTCGTCGTTCCCAGATCCTTGTTATTCCAGATATCCCGGACGCGAAATGTCCCCTTGAGGAACGGAAGATTATTCCAGTTCAGGTGCATTTCCATCCTGTTATCGCCGCCGTTGAGAACACACACCGCCCACCCGCCCTTGGAGAGCTCCTTCACCCAGATTTCTTTCCCCGGGTTCTCGATGAACCTGTATCCCTGCTTTCCCAGTGGGTCCTGATCGATGGCGATCACCTCGCTGTTTGTCAGGATGTCGCGGATCTCTTTCGACATGTTCCTCACGTCGTTCCCCGCCATGAGCGGTGCTGCGAGGATGCACCAGAGACTGAAATGGGCCCTGGACTCGCCGAGCGAGAGCCCCTTGTTGCCGACCTCCAGCATGTCGGGATCATTCCAGTGATCGGGCCCCGCGTATTTTTCCAGNNGTTTTGTACGTCTCCTCTGCGTTCGCAGTACCATGGTTGCACCAATCGTATTTCAGGTAGTCCACACCCCAGGAAGCATACGTGCGGGCATCCTGGAATTCGTGCCCGCGCCCCCCGGGAAATCCGGCACATGTCTGCGTGCCGGCACAATTGTGGATCCCGAATTTGAATCCTTTCGCGTGGAGATAGTCGCCCAGCGCCTTCATCCCCCCCGGAAACTTCGCCGGATCGGCGATCAGGGTTCCCATCGTGTCTCTCGCCATTGCTTCCCAGCAGTCGTCGATAACGATGCAGGTATATCCAGCCTTTTGCATCCCGCTCGACACGAGGACTTCCGCCACCCCCTTGATCAACTGTTCGTTGATATTGCCGGCGAATGTATTCCAGCTATTCCATCCCATCGGAGGCGTGGGGGCGAGCCCTTCGAATTTTTGCGCGAATGCGCTCATGGAGGTGAGGAGGAGGAGTAACCAAGCGAACTGTCTCATGGGGGTATCCCTGTGTGCTATAATGGAGGAACAGGCCTGCGGGGCAGGAATGCGGAATCTTTGCTGAATGTACCGCCTAATGTTACCCAATGCTGCGCAAAGACGCAATGTCTGCACGAGAGAGAATGCCTCCGTTCCCCGGCCGCCGCCTCATCAATGAATCGACACACCAATACATCGACTCCAGCGGCCCGTTGATATTGCAGGCAAATTGACGTACATTGATATTCAGAGTGGTTCTTTGAGAAGGCATCCCGGTTTCCTCAGATGGAAACGAGGGATGCCTTTTTGTTTGTCCATGCCCGGCAACCGGCCCGGAGGAAAAGAGGAGATATGAAGACCCGAGAGAATCATCACCACGAGGATCACCCGGGACAGGGATTCCGCAGAGGGTCAAACCTGTATTTTCTCGCCATGGGTCTCGCTGCAATTATCTGGGTGGTTGTTCGCGTCATCCCGAAACCTTCCCGGGTGACGTATCCCTGTATGCGCGTCGCGATGTCGCTGGCTTCCGGCATGCTTATCCAGCTGGGTGGAGTGGCGATCTCTCTTCTCACTCTGCGGAAGGCGAGAGAAACATTCAAAATGTCAAATTACCGGCTGGCTGCCGTGATGGCGATCGCGGCCGTCGCCGTTCCGTTGATATTCACGGGAGACGTCCAGCAGGCAGAGGCGACAATCCCGGCATCACTCCACGCCGCCAATCAGCCGATCGGCGTCGCCAGAGGGATCTTCCCGGGACGGGTCGTCTGGGTGCACGACTCCACTGCGACAAACATCAACTGCGTGCCCGACCAGTACGGTCACGGCTGGTTTCTGAGCGAGAACAGCAACCAGGCCTCAATCGACAGGATGGTCTCGACAGGCCTTCAGACGGTCACAGGCCGGAGCAGCGACAGCGCCGCATGGGATGCCCTCTTCCATTTCCATAACACGAATGCGGGGAAGGGCGACATCGGATACCAGCCGGGGGAGAAGATATTCATCAAGATCAACGCAACGAGCAGCTGGTCCGGCAATTTCAACCCGACCGATCTCTCGAAGGTGCAGAATTCCTATTACGGCATCTCCGAGACTTCCCCGCAGGTTGTGCTCTCGGTGCTGAGGCAGCTCGTCAACGTGGCTAAAGTCTCTCAGGCAAACATACTTGTCGGCGACCCTCTGAGGCACATCTACAAACATTGCTATGACCTCTGGCATCCGGAATTCCCGGGTGTCCATTACCTGGATCATGACGGGCTGGCAGGACGGGAGAAGGTGATCGCGAGCCAGACGGCCGTTGTTCACTACTCCGACCGGGGAAAAATCCTGCACACGTCCACAGGAACGCCGACGGTTTCGGATCATCTGTATACCGTATTCGATGACGCAGCGTACCTTGTTGACATCCCGATGCTGAAAGGTCACGCCTATGCCGGGATGACCGCATTCGCCAAAAACCACTTCGGATCACAGACGCGCGCCGATGCCTCACACCTTCATAACGGGCTCGTCTCCCCGCCGACACCGGATTCGTTGAGGAACAAGTACGGCCTTTACCGGGTGCAGGTGGACCTCATGAGCCACCACCTCCTGGGTGGTAAGAACCTTGTGTTCATCCTGGACGCCCTCTGGGCGACGGATCACGAGCTCGACAAGCCGGTGAAATGGGCCATGCCGCCTTTCAACAATGACTGGATGTCATCGATATTTTGCTCGCTTGATGAGGTGGCAATCGAATCTGTGGGTTATGACTTCCTCCGATCAGAATTTACTCCGGCGCGGGGTCTGGCGACATACGTGCAGCAGGTTGGTGTGGACGATTACCTCCACCAGGCGGCGGATTCGACAACCTGGCCGGCCGGAATCGTGTATGATCCCGACAGCACCGGGTCGCCCATCCCGAGCATCGGCGTCCATGAACACTGGAACAATCTCACGGACATGCAGTATTCGCGGAATCTGGGGACCGGCAGCGGGATCGAGCTTGTCCGGATGCCTCAGGTTGTGAACGGAATCACAGAAGCGATCAGACCGGCAAGGNNGGGCGTGAAGTGGCAACCATCGTGGAAGGCACATTGCCGGCGGGGTTCCATACACGGACGTTTGACGGATCCGGTCTTGCCAGCGGGATGTATTTCTACAGACTCATCGCCGGAAGCTTCATCCAGACGCGCAAGATGTTGCTTTTGCGATAGGGTTACCAGTCCTCTTTTATCCGTTCCTTGATGACGAATGATTGTCATCTTCTCCCAGACGAGCCGCCTCTATGGAAAAACGTTCCGGGTCTTCACAGGTTCTGCTGCCGGTCGACTTACCGAAACCAAGGGTCGAGGGGGGCAAATCAGTATCAAGAGCGCTACAACAAAGACAGACTATCCGGGAAATAAGCGGAAAGAAACTTTCCCGGCAGATGCTTTCGAATCTTCTCTGGGCAGCGTGCGGAATAAACCGGAAAAGAGGCCCGTTTGACACTCCCGGCAGGACTGCTGCCTCAGCCAGCAACTCTCAGGAAATTGATATTTATGTCGTCACGGAGGAAGGAACGTATCTCTATGATGCGGTCCATCACGGTCTCGTGCCGGTCGTTCCGGGGGACCTGCGTCCTCTGGCAATCGGCGCAGGCCAGGCAACACTCGTCGCCGGGGCCCCGATCCACCTTATTTACATCGTGGATGTGAATAAACTCTCCCACACCACAGGTTATCAGGAACCCGGACTGCAAGACCCCGATATTCAAAAATCATATTACTTTGTCGATACAGGTCTGATTGCAGGCAACGTTTATTTGTTCGCTGCTTCCCGGGGACTGGCATCGTGGTTCCATAATTGCAANNCAGACCGTGGGATATCCCGCTAAGAAATGAACGAGGGAGATGTTGTATGGAAATGTCAGGAAACACGGTATTGATCACCGGGGGAGCAACGGGCATAGGTTATGCGATGGCCGAATTGTTCCTCGCAGCGGGGAATGAAGTCATAATTTGCGGCCGGAGGGAAGAGAGGCTTCTTGCGGCTCAACGAGTCCATCCGGGGCTCCATGTCAAAGTTTCGAATGTCGCAGAAGAAGGGGATCGAAGAAAACTGGTTGAGTGGGTAACCGCCAAATTCAGCAATTTGAACATGCTGGTTAACAATGCCGGAGTTCAGAGGGATATTGATTTCAAGGACGGCATCGCCGACTTTCTGGCCGGAGAGAATGAAATTGCGATCAACCTGGAAGCCCCTGTAATCCTCTCCGGCCTTTTCATTCCGCTCCTGACGGGAAAGAAAGGGGCTGCCATCATCAATGTTTCTTCCGGATTGGGTTTCGTGCCTGCCGCCCGGATGCCTGTCTACAGCGCGACCAAAGCCGGGATGCACGCTTTTTCCCTCGCGCTCAGACACCAACTCGCGAAGACCGGGATCAAGGTTTTCGAAGTGGTGCCGCCGGCGGTTGACACGGAATTAAACGCGGAGGGGAGAGCCAAGAGGGGCAATTTNNGGGATGACGGAAGGATTCATCAAAGCGTCCCGACCTGATCTGGACAAGAGCTTTCAGCAGATGAACAGCCGGTGGTAAACCTGCCGGGTCTTCCCGGTTCCGCCTTCCTTCATGCCCGGTAATTATCCGCCCGCCAGGTCTTGATCGATTTCTTGATATCCTCGCGTGAAAGCTTCTCTTCNNGCGAAGTGGCGCAGATTCTCTTCCGCCCGGATCGCCCGGTCCTGCACCGTCGTGGCGAACGCCCGGCTGTACCAGTACTGGATGAATCCGCACAGCGTAAGAACGGTGATCAATGAGGCACTGTAGACTCCCTGATGATCGCCGACGGAAACATACAGGTTGACGAGCGAGCCGACGAAGATGGCGAGCAGCAGGAGGCCCAGCACTCCGTGATACATGGGGACGTATCGACGATGGTTTGAATAGGTCTGAGGTTTCATCGCAGTGTTCTTTCTTGTGACTTGATGTTGAGAGTCCGCGACCATTGATGGTCGCGGAATGAATGTATCAGAAATTCCAGGTGCTGAGAAATTCCCGGAACGATGCGACGAGAAAGAGGGGTATCACAATACCTGGCCCTGTATTGCGGTCGTGAGACGTTTGGGCGCGGTATTGGCCCAGGCTGATTCAAGCGCCTTGCGCATCGATTTACTTTTCACATCCCGAAGAAACACACTGGTGGCACCCCGACGACCCCACCCCCCGTTGACAGGCACGAACACCTCAGGTTCAGCCGACATGAATTTCGCCTGCTGCTCCGGCGTGAGCCTGACCATGCCCCACGATTTATCCGGGTAACCGAGCGTGGCAAAGACCTTCCCGGATACCCGGAAATCCGGGTGATGCATATGGGATTCCTCCGTCGTCTCAGGGAGACTCAGGGCCATTTTGCGAAATCCGCTTGCAGTCACGTTGTCCCTTCCACATCGTGCAGACCGATGTCATCGAGTCCGATGTTCCTTGCGAAAGATCGAACAGCGGTGAAGCTGCAATCCGGCTTCCCTGTCAATTCTTCCCGTGTGCGGGACGGGAGACAGTTCGGAGCCGCTTCGAAAAAAGGAGCAGGAGGATCGCCGCCAGTCCGGCCATGGCGGCACCGAAATAGAAGGGGACCTGGGGCCCGAACCGGTCCCATAAGAATCCCGCAAAGAAGCTTGCCGGAAGCCCCGCAATGCCAATTGCAGTCCCATAGAAACCGAACGCCCTCCCCCGGTGTCCTGCTCCGACAATATCCGTCAGAAGGGCCCTCGCAACCCCCTCGCTCGTGGCGTAATAGATCCCGTAAAAAGCATAGAGTATCCAGATCATAAAGGGACTTGACGCAAGTGCGAATCCGAGGTACACGAGAACGTATGCCGACCAACCGATGAGCATTGTGGGAATGCG
>PMND01000166.1 GCA_003161955.1 Ignavibacteriota bacterium
CCGTCGATACGGGGGCTCTCCGCCGCAATGGAGGGGCGGAGCGACGTGATCACCGCGGGGACATTGATAGTCCGCGAGATCATGGCACACTTCAAGTTCGATTCGATGATCGTGAGCGAACGGGGTGTCAGGTACGGGATCGCGATCCGGGAGGCGGAGAGACTGTCCGGGGACGCCGCCCGGAGCACCTGATCATCCGGCGGGCTTCTTCAGCATTCTCCTGATGACGACATTCAGCTTCTCGGCGACGTATCCGACGTCATCCATCGTATTCCCTTTTCCGAAAGAAAACCGGAGCGTCGCTTTCGCGGTCTTCTCGTCCCGTCCCATCGCCAGTATGACGTGCGAGGGATCCAGACTCCCCGACGTGCAGGCAGAGCCGCTTGTGACCGCAATTCCTTCCAGATCCATATTCATCACGAGCATGTCCCCTTCGATGGGAAACAGCTCGCCGGGGAACGAGATATTGAGGATATGGGGAAGCCTCTCCGCCCGATCGCCGTTCACGAGGACTTCCGGGAAGGCCTCTCTGATGCGGAGTTCCAGGCTGTCACGGAGCGAGCGGAGCCGGGAGGATTCCTCTTCTCTCTCCTGTAACGCGAACCGGAAGGCTTCTGCAAAGCCGACGGCCAGGGGGACGTTTTCCGTCCCCGGCCTGCGCCCCCGCTCCTGCCCCCCGCCGTGGAGCATCGGGTCGACCGGCACTCCGCGTCTGACGAAGAGGGCGCCGATCCCCTTCGGCCCGTACATTTTGTGTGCCGACAGCGTCATCAGGTCGACTCCGAGCCCGCGCACNNGCACATCCAGAGGAAGCTTCCCGACGCTCTGCACCGCGTCCGAGTGGAAGAGCGCTCCCGCCTGATGTGCGATCCCCGCGATCGACTGAATATCCGAGATCGTCCCGGTCTCGTTGTTCGCGTGCATGATGCTGACAAGCGCCGTCCCCCCTCCCACCTGCCGGCGGAGCGCATCGATGTCCACCGCACCGTACGGGTCGACGGGGAGGAACGACACCTCCTTCCCCTTCCCCGCCAGATACCGGCAGGGTTCGAGGACTGCGTGATGCTCTGCCCGGGACGTGACTATCCCCTCCCTCTCCCGCGCCGCCGACATGACCCCAAAAAAAGCAAGGTTGTCGGCTTCCGTCCCTCCGCTTGTGAAGAATATCTCGGCTGGTTCCGCCCCCACTCCCTCTGCTATTATTCCTCGCGCCCGCTCGAGCAGTTCCCTGGAATCCCTCCCGTAGGAATGTACGGAGGATGCATTGCCGAATGTGCCGGAGAAGCAGGGACGCATCGCATCCATGACGCGGGGATCGAGCGGGGTTGTGGCGGTATGGTCGAGGTAAATCCGGCGCATGACAATCAATATACGCCCCCCGGGAGGGGTTGTCAACTTGACTTGTTCCCCTCCCCGGTGTCATCACGCAGCGAAGCAATCCAACATAGCTGATTGCTTCGCTTCGCTCGCAAGGCTCGCAATGACAGGGTACAATCGGGGAGATAAAGCCAAAGGCGGCCATTGCTGGCCGCCCTCGGGTGGGTGGTGCGTGAAGCGAAACTTACTTCAGCATGAGCATCTTCTTCACGGATGTGAACGAACCCGCCTGCAGCCGGTAGAGGTAAAGACCGGTAGCAACGGACTGCCCGTTCGAATCCTTGCCGTTCCAGATCACTTTGTATGTTCCTGCCGGCATATCGCTGTTCGCAAGCGTCGTGACAAGACGCCCGAGTATGTCATAGACTTCGAGTTTGACTGTTTCGTGTTGCGGGATAGCAAACTCGATGTTCGTGGTCGGGTTGAACGGGTTCGGATAGTTCTGGCTCAGGGCAAACGTGGTCGGAATTGGACCGAGAGCCTTGATCCCCGTGAACGTGATGCCGAGAGCCTTCTGAAGGATTGCGACCGCGTATTTTGGATTGTGGACGCCGATGCACCTGCTCTCCGTGACGAACCAGTAGTTGTATATATCCCCGACGAGCTTCTGGTTCCCCTTCACCTTCAGGGAGTCGGCCAACATGGAGATTACTTCGCCGGTCGAGTCCTTCGGGAGCTTGTTCTTCAGTCTGGTAAGAAGCCCCTCGAGCTCCGTCTGGAATCCTTCGATCTTCCCGTTCCCGTCGTAGTCAGCAGAAGCCTTNNGTCAGGTTCCCCGGGTTTGCGCCGGGGGCCATGTGGCAGGTCACGCACGCATCCGCCAGGGAGCCGTGCGTCATCAGACCTGTAATCGTCGTGTCTCCGTATTGATAGGCATTGGACCCGTAGTACATGTCGGCCTGGGGGTTGTGGTGCGGGCCGAAGCGATCGCTGAAGCCGTAATAGGGTGCTTTGTTCGTCACCCTCGTGGTCACGCTGTAGCGCGAGTTATGGCAATTCATGCAAAGCTTCCCCTTGCCGCCGATATTTGCCGGCACACGATAACCGTTTCGCAATGTATCAAATGTGGTCGTACGGAGATCCATCGTGTGGGGCTCGTGGCACGTGGGGCAACCGATCGGGACGTTGCCGTCGTTCGAGGGGGAAGGCTGCCCGCCGATCGTCGTTGTGTCGTAGGGAGCGTTGGACGATTTGTTGGCCTTGACCCACGTGACAAATGCAGAACCGCTGTGGCACGGATAGCAGCCGGTCTGGGCCGTGTGCGATCCGTTCGGCAACTGTGCGTGCACTGACGTGAGCCAGTAGGATCCGAGTGCGTGGTGGCCGCCCNNTGATAGTTCGCCGGGCCGTGGCAGTTCTCGCAGCCGATCGTCGCCGTGCTGACCAGATTCGGATACGTCGTATTCAACTGGCTCCAGTTCGTCGTGTCGTTGGTCTTAATGTACGAGCCGGTCACCGATGTGTTCTTCACCCATGTCGTGTCCCATGCGGGCGTAGAGCCGTTCGCCTTGTGCGCGAGGTAGCCAAAATTCCCGTTGTTTGCCGTCTGATCCCAGCCGGTCGTGTGGCACTTTATGCAATTGGCNNGTCCTCCACTGGCTCCAGGCAGCCTGCGCCTTGGGCACCACGGCGTGACAGAGACCGCAGTCCGTCGCCACCGTCGAGCCCTTGAATTTGCTCGCGGTGATCGTCTGTGTCATTGTCTTCCCGCCGGCGATGAGCTGGATGATGTAGAGCCCCTCGACATCGGGGATCAGCGTGTCCTTGATCGTTGCTGTCTGAGCGAAATTCGCCGTCGACCCGTTGGGCCGGAGGGCGATGCTCCAGGAGAACGACGAGACGATGCTCGCTCCTGAACCGGTGGTGTCTGCCATGAAATAGGCCTTCATCCCGATCGGGACGACGCTGAGTCCCGAAGAGACCGGCAGTGTCGATGCTGCGGGTTTCTGGGCGCCCGTGCCGAATTTTGTCGGCCAGATCGCTTCGATCTTCAGGTTCACGACCTGCGCCGAGGCTGTGAATGCCATAGCCACGAGCAGCAGGAACGCGACCAGGATCAAACAAGCGGTAGCAACGCGTTTCATAGTCTTGTTCCTTTGTTTGGTGAAAGAGAGAACCCCGCAGGAAGGGCGGAGCTAAACTCTGTAATCTGAGTCTGGTAACGCAATCGGCATGCCAGAGAATCGGGGGGCTTTGAGACGGGATAAGGAGTGGGGAGGAGAAAGAGTACCGGTCAAAAAACTAATATTCTTGCGGTTCTACAGCTTTTATGTTGAATAGGTCAACACACAATTGACATATTGAACAGGGGTCTTTTTCATGGATAAGAAAAGCGTAGCATTATTAGGAATTTCATCGCTGAAGAGGGGACAAGGAGCGGGAAACTGGACAAAAAAGTGGGGTCCCCCCCTTTATTGGGGCGGATTCGACTACTGACTTTCCTGCTCTTTTCGACGCCGTTGAGCCTCCCGCATGGCTTCTCGAAGCTCTTTCTCGAAGCGCCTTTCAAATATCAGCATCTTCGCACGCTGGGTCGGAGTGAGTATGTCGGAGAGTCCGGCAATGTAGCTTCTCCTCTCGGTGGTCAGCTTGTCGTCGACGGCTGCGACATCGGCAAAGGCCTTCTCGTACTCGCTGTCGTCAGACTTGTTGCGGATAAGGCGCTCGAGTTTGTCCAGGGCCTCTCCGCGCTCCTTCATAATCGCGCGGCGGGCGTTGTCGTGTTCATTCATACGCGCAAGGAACCTGACAGACTGGTCTTCTTTCAGCTCGAGTATTTCTACGAGCCGCACCTTTCTCAGGTTTTCGATCCGCTCGTATGGACGATCTCCCCCCTGTGTATCACCCGGGTGTCCCGATTGGGCGAAGAGCATCGAAGGGAAGAGGAGCACGCAGGCGAGCCAGCCGAGCCGAAGATTTTTCATGGCGTCTTCAATCGATTGTTCTCAGAGCATTATTTTTGTTCCGAAGCGAGAACCGCAAGAATAGTGCTGGTTTCCCTGTCGGATATCCCGTCAACCGCTGCGCCGGGATTTCCGTCCTCAATGAAGTAATCGGCAATTTGCTGGCGCGAGAACACAAACACGTCCGTCGCTACATCTTCGACCGACAGGGACGCGTCCGCCCCCGAGGGGTCGACAAGCAGAGAATCAATTGCCGCCGGGGGAAGGGCGAGCACGACCTCCGCCACTGAGGGGGCGTGCCTGGAAGCATCCGGGGCGTAATAGTGCAGTCCCACAAGGAAGGACACGATCGCGACGACCCCCGGTATCGCAACCCGTGCGGCCCAGCTGATCGACAGCGCTTTTCCGCTCGTCGCATCGTCGATTTTCCCGTTGATTTTCACGACGAGATTCTGCCAGTATGCATCAGGGGGACGGGAACCCTTCCCCGCCGGCGACCCGGCAAGCTGTCGTATCTCCGAGGCGAGCTCATGCTCGGCCTCATCCGTAAGGGGGCTTTTCTCCATCCTGTATTTCATGGCGCATATACTCCCGCACTTTTCTCAGCGCGTGAAAATAGTTGGCTTTCAGGCCTCCGACGGACGTCTTCAGCACGCGCCCGATTTCCTCATAGGTCATTTCGTCATAATAGCGCATGACGAAAACGGCCTTCTGCTTCTCCGGGAGCGTTGTGACAGCCCTCTGGAGTGCCGATTCGATCTCCGAATTCTCCAGGTCCTTCCCCGGGTCATCCTGTGAAGGGAGGATCCGGCTCAGGAGCTCACTTTCGTGCAGATAGTTCAAGACCTGCCGTTTCCGCAGGGCGTTCAGCGACAGGTTGACGGCGATCCTGTAAATCCACGTGAAGAAGCTCGAATCACCGCGGAATTCGCCCAGCGCCAGGTACGCCTTGACGAATGTCTCCTGTACTATGTCGTCTGCATCGTCATGTGAGCCGACGATCCGGCGGGCCACCCAGTACACCCGCTCCTGGTATCTCCTCATCAGCGCGGTAAAGGCCTGCCGCCGACCATTCCGAACCTCCTGGACGAGCTCATTATCCGAGGGTGGCTCCATCAACTCTCAACAGTCAGCATGACGGCAAATATTAGACACTCTGAAAAAACCTACGTTTAACTGAAGGTATGCTCATTTATCTAATAATTTGCGCAACTTGTCCCAGGTCACCTTCATATCTTCTGAGATCACCTTCGTGTCGGAAAACACGGGCATGAAGTTGGTGTCCCCATTCCAGCGGGGAACGACATGAAAGTGTATATGTTCGTCAATGCCCGCGCCCGCCGCTCTCCCGAAATTCGCCCCGAAGTTATACCCCTGAGGGTGCATAAGCGTATCGAGCGCCTTCATAGTCTTCATGGCGGTCTGCATGATTTCGGTAAGCTCCGCCCCTGTCAGATCCTGAACGTCAGCGATCTGCCGGTTCGGCACGATCATGACGTGGCCGCTGTTGTAGGGAAACCGGTTCATGATCACAAAGCAGTGCTCGCCGCGCCACACAATGAGGTTCTTCCTGTCGTCGCGCGACCTGAGCGCGGAACGGAAGAGGCTCTCTTTGCTTTTTCGTTTCGCCCCGGGTCTGAACGACTGTATGTACTGCGAGCGCCACGGAGACCACATCCGCTTCATGACCGTCCCCTTTCATCAAAAAGGGAAGGGGCCCGTGCCCGCGGCCCCCGACCCCCGTACTCCCACTGTGCCTGCGATCAGGCAACCTGTTCCTTCGATTTTTCCGAGGCGGCGATCACCTTTTCGGCAACTTCCCGGGGCACTTCTTCGTAGTGCGACATGCTCGCGTTGAACACGCCCCGGCCCCCGGTCTTCGATCGGAGGATCGTGGCGTACTTGTGCAGCTCAGCGGCGGGGACCTGGGCCCGGATGATCTGGTAGTGCCCTGCGGTTTCCATCCCGGCGATCTTCCCGCGCCTCGACGAGATATCCCCCATCACGTCCCCCATGGCGTCTTCCGGAACCTTCACCTCGATGTTATAAATGGGCTCCAGCAGTATGGGGCGTGCCTCCAGGAACCCCTTCCTGAATGCCTGCGACCCGGCGATCTTGAACGCCATTTCCGAGGAATCGACATCGTGGTATGAACCGTAGTGGAGCGCGACCCTGACATCGACGACGGGATATCCAGCCAGTGGCCCCTCCTTCATCGACTCCACCACCCCCTTCTCCACGGCGGGGATGAACTTCCCCGGAACCACCCCGCCGACGACCTCGTCGAGGAACTCGAAACCCTGCCCCCTCTTGAGCGGCTCGACCCTCAGGTGGACATGGCCGTACTGACCGTGTCCCCCGGTCTGCTTCTTGTGCTTGTACTCGGCATCCTTCACGACCGCCTTGATGGTCTCCCGGTACGCGACGCGGGGTTCGGCAAGATCCACGTCCACGTTGTACCGCTGTTTCAGCCGTTTGACGACGATGTTCAGGTGGAGCTCCCCCTGGCCGCTGATGATCGTCTGATGGAGCTCCCCCTCGACGTGGAACACGAACGTCGGGTCCTCCTGATGGATGGCATGGAGCCCCGTCGACATCCGGTCCTCGTCACCTTTTGCTTTCGGATTGATCGCCGCATGAAAGACCGGGAGAGGAAATTCCACCGGCGTGTAGACCACCGGGAAATTCTTGCTGCTCAACGTGTTGTTCGTATGCGTGTCCTTGAGCTTGACGACGGCACCGAGGTCGCCCGCGGCGAGGAGGTTTATTTCCTTCCTGTCCTTTCCGTTCATGACGAAGAGCTGGGCGATACGCTCGGTCTTCCCGTTGCTCTCGTTGACCATGTCGAGGCCGGGACTGACGCTCCCCGAGCAGACGCGGAAGAACGACAATTCCCCCACATGCGACTCCGAGACCGTCTTGAAGACAAAGAGGGACGGAGGGCCCGCCGGATCCTGCCGTGAAATCACTTCTTTCGCCTCGCCTTCCGTACCGGGGGTCGTGCCGCGAAGGTCACCCCGGTCGACCGGCGCCGGGGCGTATTCGATAATGAAATCCAGGAGNNCCCTGACGCATCCCCTGCGCCTTCTCCCGGGCTTCCTCCGGGATCTCCGTTTCGGTGTACCTGCCGTTTCCCCCCGGCTGGAACTTCAGGAGCTTCATACGGACGACATCGACGATGCTGTCAAACCCGAGCCCCGCCCTGAGCGGGAACTGGACCGGGACGATGTCGTGGCTTATCATTTCGCGGGCCTGCTGGAGCGTCCTATCGAAGTCTGCGTTTTCCTGATCCAGTTTGTTCACGACAAAAACCGCGGCGTTGCCGTACTCCGTCGTGTACTTCCAGACGATCTCGGTCCCCACCTCGGCGCCTTCGACAGCCTTGAGAAGGACGACCGCCGTGTCCGCGACACGGAGCGACGCTTTCACCTCGCCGGTGAAATCGGTGTACCCGGGGGTATCCAGGATGTTGATCTTGTAGCTTTTCCATTCGCAGAAGAGGAGGGAGGCGTTGATGGAGATCTGACGTTCGATCTCATCGGGGTGATAGTCGGAGAGGGTATTACCCTCTTCTACCCTGCCGAGGCGCGTCGTGCTCCCGGCGGAGAAGAGGGCCGCTTCAGCGGTCGACGTCTTCCCCGCACCTCCGTGGCCGATCAGGGCCAGGTTCCTGATGTGGTCGGGCGTGAATTCTTTCATGTCGGTTGTGGTTCCTCCAAATGACTGACGGCGCGGACAGCGCCCCGTGCAGAGTGCTCCGGCGGACGGTGGATGAGAACAGGGGACGGCGCCCGGGAGCGAATCCCGCGGGCGTCAGACGCGGAGCCGGTCGAAGAACGTCCGCACGCCGTTAAAGACGGAGGCCACGAAGGAGACGGCGTCCAGTATCGGACCTTCAATGCGGTCCTGGACTTTGCGCTCCATTGCGACGATGTTGTCGGCAATCTGTTTCACCGACGATATCGATTCGCGCACAACCATCACCTGGTCGTCGATGTTCTCCGTTATGCTCTTGACGCGCGCGGTGATGTATTCCAGGTTCTCGAGGATCGGCAACGCGCGGGAAGTCATCTCTTTGAAGTCCTTCTCCACGTTGTTGAGCGTATCCCTGACGCGCACCAGGACAACGATGAGATAGATGCAGAGAGCGGAAAGACAGAGGAGTGCAAGGATAAGAGCTATGACAAGAACTGGTTCCACAGGGATCTCCTCTCAGAGGTGCAGGACCGGTCAGGACCTGCGGCGTTCGTCTTTGTCCTTGAAGGCGTCGATGCCCGCCTTGACGGCGTTTTTCAAGCGGGCGCCCTCCTGGACCAGGGGGACGGCCTTCGAGCGGGCATCGGAAATGACCTTGTCCGCATCCTCGAGCAGGGAGTCAGCCTTGTGTTTGGCGTCCGTGATAAGTTGATCGGAGCGTTTCTTTGCGTCGCTGACGATCTCGCCCGCTTTTGATCTGGCGGCCGTTATGTACTCTTCGGCCCCTTCCATGAGTCCGTCAGCTTTTTCCTTGATATCGGCCCGGAGCTCGCGGCCGCTCTTCGGCGCATACAGAAGCGCGACCAGTGCACCCACAGCGCCACCCGCCAGCACTCCGATGATCAACCCTTTCAGCATCCCGCTATTGTCTTCTTGCATGATCACCTCGACTGTCAGATCTGACTGGAAAATCAGTTTTCGTTATTATGATAGCAAGATCGTCTCAAAAAATCAACACGCCGGCCACAGGTTGATCAGATTGCCCCGCTCCTGGGTCCCGCTCGTGAGCAGGGTCCCACAGAGCGGGACTTCGGGGACGCCTGCGGCGTCCCCTCGCAAAGACAAACACTCGGTGCCGACTACCGGATTTTCTTCTTGTGACGCATCTTCCTCAGGCGCTTCTTCCGTTTGTGTGTGGCCATCTTGTGACGCTTTCTCTTTTTTCCGCTGGGCATATCCTCTCCTTTCTGCTATTGTGGAACAGCGTGCTGCGTGATCATATTCTGCGCCCGTTTGCCGAGGTCAGATTCCCGGTTGATCTCGACGGCCTTCCTGAACCATTTGTTGGACTCTTCGAGCTCGCTGAGATGGAGGTAGACCACGCCGAGGTTGAACGCCGACGGCTGGTGGGGCCTGGGAGCGTTTTTGAAAGCTTCCTCCATCGCGGTGACGGCTTCATGGAGCAACGGATCCCTGTTGATGGAATCCTCCTGCGCCATCTGGAAGTAGCAGATCCCGAGATCGGTCCTCGCGTCGGGATCCTTCGGCCGCATCGTCAGATATTTCCCGTATGCCTCGACCGCGCGCGACAGCATCCGGTTGTCGTGCAGCGCGTTGGCGAGCATGAGCTGGGCGCCCGCATCGGAGGGGCGCTTCCGAACGGCATCCTCCAGCGGCTTCAGATCGACCGGTTGCATGCTGATGCCGGAGAGCGGCGACGTCCCCTGCCCGGCGCCGGAAGGCGCGGCCGGCGGCATGGAGGATTTCTCCGCACCGATCTGCATGTAGACCAGGTACGAAAGAAGGGCGATGACCGCGACCGCGGATATGATCTGCCATACCCCGACATTCTTCCCTGCCGCCCCGTCCGGCCTCCGCGTCTGCTTTGCGGGCTTCTGCGCTTTCCCGGGACGCTGCGGCGGACGGGCAGCGAGACGGGCCCCGCACGACCGGCAGAACTCCGTCCCCGGAGCATTCGACTGTCCGCAGACACTGCAGGCGGCCTGCGGGGCGGGAGCTGACTCCATTTCGATCGATGCCCCGCAGGATTGACAGCGAACGTCCGACTGCGCCAGCGCTCCGCCGCAATCTCCGCACACCAGCTTCGCCAGCGCCATCAGGGCTGGCCCTTCTGCAGGTTTTCGTTGACCAGGGTCTTGACTTCTTTGGACACCTTGAACAGGGGAACCCAGTGCTCGCCGACCATCACCTGCTCGCCTGTCCGGGGGTTTCGCGCCACGCGCCCTTTCCGCTTCTTGACCTTGTAACTTCCAAAGCCGCGGATCTCGATGTTTTTCCCCTCCTTCAGGGCATTGATGACGGTCGAGATGAACCCGTCGACAACAGCTTCCGTCTCAACCTTCGTCAGGCCTGTGGCGGTGGCAATGGTGTCCACGATATCTGCCTTCGTCAACGCAGGATCTCCTTAGTTGTTGTTCGGCTCAATACGGGGGACCCGCAAACCTGTACGACAGGGCGGGCCGGTCGAGGAGTTCCTGTTTGATATCGCGGAGCGTCTCCCCTGCCCCCCCGAACATCATGTCCCACCAGCCCTGCCGCCGTCTCTCCCTCACAATCGAAGGCTCACCGTTGATCCCGGCGATTCCCGCCGCGATCCTGACGGCATCCTCAAACGTCCCGAGCGTGTCGACGAGCCCGAGTTCCACCGCCTGTTCGCCCGTAAATACTCTTCCATCCGCCAGACCGCGGACTTTCTCCGGCGACATCTTCCGTTCGCGGGCAACCACATCCATGAACTGACTGTGGACATCGTCCATAAGGGTCTGGAAGTACGCCCGGTCGTCTTCCGTCATGGTTTTCGTCGGCGAGCCCGCGTCTTTCAGCTTCCCCGCCTTGATGGTCTTCAGAGAGATCCCGAGCTTCTCAAGTGCGTCCTTCACCTGGAGGAATTCCGAGATGACGCCGATGCTCCCNNTACATCTCCTGGCTCGCGACAACGCCCCCCCCGGGGGAATCTATGTGGAGGACAATCGCTCTCACTCCGCCGTTCGTCCGGTATTTTTTCAACTGGCGGATCACCTCCTCTGACGAGGTGATCTCCCCCCTGAGATCGATGACGGCGACCCTGTCGCCTGAACCCACGGTGATGGTCTCTGTCTTATCCGAAGGGGAAGTGATAAAGGATGCGATGAAGAGCGTGAATCCGACTGCAAAGAGGGCAAGTACGGCGAGTATGCCCAGGAACCATTTGGTCGACTTCGTCATGACTTTCGGGAGAACGCTGTAAGTTGTTGATTTACAAGAAGATTATACGAAACAAACTCGACAGTGTCAACTACCGGAACGAGGCAGGCCCCGGAACCTTGAGGGTCCCGGGGCCTGTGAGCGGTATCCCGTACGCCACCCTCCCCTTAAAGGAGGGGGAACATCAGTTTGAATCAGCAGCGTGCAGTACCAGCGGAGCCTTTGACAGAGCGGCAGAGTCCCCTGCCGACAGGAGGGCCAGCGAGAGGACTTCCTCCATTTCACGAACGAAGTGGAACTGGATCGGGTCCTTCCCCTCGAGCGCCGCTTTCGGGATCTCTTCGAGATCCATCCTGTTCCGCTCCGGGAGGAGTATGGTCTTGATCCCCGCCCGGTGCGCGGCCAGGACTTTCTCCTTTACACCGCCGATCGGCAGCACCGCCCCGCGCAGAGTGATCTCACCCGTCATCGCGAGGTCGTTCCGGACGAGCCGCCCCGTCAGCAGGGACGTCAGCGCCGTCAACATGGTCACGCCCGCCGACGGACCATCTTTCGGTATCGCGCCGGCCGGGACATGCACATGGATGTCGAGTTCATTCCTGAAGTCCGGCGAAACGCCCAGCCCTTCGGCATTGGCCGCGATAAAACTGAGGGCGGCCTGGACAGATTCCTTCATCACCTCACCGAGCTGGCCGGTCAGTATCAGGTTTCCCTTCCCCTTCATCTTCGTCGCTTCGACGAAAAGGATTTCCCCTCCCACGGGTGTCCAGGCCAGCCCCACGGCGATCCCCGGACGGTTGATCCGCTCGGCAACGTCGGGAAAGAATTTCTGCTGGCCGAGATACTTCGTAAGGGAGTCCCGCGTGACAGAGGTCTTCACGCTGACCCCTTCCGCCACCTCGCGCGCGACTCCGCGCACAACGCGGGCGATAGTCCGCTCGAGCGTCCGGACGCCGGATTCCCGGGTATACCCCGCAATAATGCCNNAAGTTCTTCGCAATATGCAGTTTCTCGTCCTCGACGTAGCTCGGTATCTCAATAATCTCCATCCTGTCACGGAGGGCCGGAGGAACCGTCTCGATCATGTTCGCGGTGGCAATGAACATCACTTTCGAGAGATCGAACGGTATCTCGAGGTAGTGGTCGCTGAACGAGTTATTCTGTTCGGGATCGAGCACCTCGAGGAGGGCCGAGGAAGGGTCACCGCGGAAATCCGACCCCAGCTTGTCGAGCTCGTCCAGCATGAGCACCGGATTGTTCGAACCCGCCTTTTTCAACCCCTGAATGATTCTCCCGGGGAGCGCGCCGATGTATGTGCG
>PMND01000142.1 GCA_003161955.1 Ignavibacteriota bacterium
CGCGCGATATCCACCATGGGGGCAAACGTCCAGTTCACGCCTGAGGCAGCCGCTTCAGCGGCGGCGATACGGGCGTCCCGCTCCACCATGGCCGTGTCCCAGCTGCTCGCCTCCGCCAGCGGTATTGGGAATGTCGTCCGGTAGCCGTGTATGACGTCGAGCCCGAACAGGAGAGGGATCTTCAGGCGCGACTCTTCCACCGCGATTCGCTGCGCTTCGCGGGTCGCCTTTGCACCCCAAATGTTCAGCAGTGCCCCGATCCTGCCCTGCGCAATCAACCGCGCCTGCTCGGCGGAGACCGAAGGGCCGGAAAGGGAATCGTGCCGCAGTGGCGTGCACAGGACGAGCTGACCTACTTTCTCTTCGATTGTCATGGCCCGGACGAGGGAATCGATCATCTTCTCCCCCCGGGCATCACCCGGAAGAAGACCCCCGCGGGCGAAGAGGGGAAGTGCGAGAACAAGAATTGACACAGCCGGAAGAAGTACGGGACGGGCCATGATTGCCTTCCATCGGGGGGGGAAATGCACCTACGGGATGTATTGTACGATGTTCCGGGGCAAGATTCAAGGTGGGGAGAGGTTTACTCTTTCAGGCCGCCGGCCATGATCCCGCTGATGTAGTGCCGCTGCACGGCGGCAAAGAGTATGAGGACAGGGGCGATCGTCATGACCGACCCTGCCATCATCAGCTCGGTATCCTGCACGTGCTCCAGCGAGAGGTTCGCCAGCGCGACAGGGAGCGTGTACATGGAGTCATCCGTCATGACGATGAGGGGCCAGAGGAAATCGTTCCATGTCCCCATGAACGTGAATATGGCGAGCGTCACGAGAATCGGTTTGCACAGGGGGAGGATGAGAGACCGGTATATCCTGAAGTCACCGGCGCCGTCTATCCGTGCCGCCTCGATGAGACTGTCGGGTATCGAGAGTGCGAACTGGCGCATCAGGAAAATCCCGAACACGCTCGCCATCCCGGGAATGATGACCCCGATATAGGTGTTTATGACTCCCATCTTGTTGAGCATGAGGAACAGCGGAAGCATCGTCACCTGCGACGGGATGATCATCGACGCGATCAGGAGCTTGAACAGGGGGTCCCTGCCGCGGAACCGGTATTTTGCAAAGGCGTACCCCGCCATGGAATTGACAAAGAGCGAGATCGCCGTGACGCTGACGGCGAGAAATGCGCTGTTGAAAAGGTACCGCGCAAGATTCAGGTTCGTGAACAACCTCGTGTAATGCGCAAACGTTATCCGCGCGGGGAGAAACGGGGGGGGGAACGCGCTCGCATCCCCGGTGGGCATCAGGGAAGCGGAGACCATCCACACCAGGGGGGCCAGCGTCAGGAGAGCGACGAGCGTCAGGATGGCGTACAGAAACACCGTGCCCAGCCCCTTCATGAGGCCTCCCATCGCTTCTGGATGCGGGACTGGATCACGGAGCCGACCAGTATGAACGCAAACAGGACGAATGCCAGCGCGGCCGAGTATCCCATGTTCCACCACCGGAAGCCCTGCTGGTACATCAGCAGCACGATGCTGAGCGTCGAGTTCAGAGGGCCCCCCTGCGTCATCACATAGGGCTCGGAAAAGAGCTGGAAGTACCCGATCATCGTGAGGATGCTGATGTACACGGTTGTGGGTGCCAGGAGGGGGACGGTGATGGTCCGGAGCTGCTGCAGGCGCCCGGCCCCGTCAATCGAGGCTGCCTCATAGAGCTCCGCGGGAATGTTCTGCAGCCCCGCAATGAATATGACCATGTTGTAGCCGAAGTTCTTCCAGACCGCCATCAGTATGATGGCGGGCATCGCCCAGTGCTGATCGCCGAGCCAGTCAACGCCGCCGATCCCGACAAGCGACAGGAGGTAGTTGAGGAGACCGAACCGGGGATGGTAGATGAACCGCCAGATAACGGCGACCGCGACCAGCGTCGTGACGACCGGAGTGAAAAATGCGGTCCGGAAGAAACCCTTCCACCGGACGAGCTTCGATTGTATCATCAGCGCCGCCCCGAGCGAGACGGCGATCGAGAGGGGGCCGCCGATCAGGAGGAATTCGAGCGTGTTCCGGAACGCCTTCCAGAACAGGGGGTCCGACAGGAGCTGAGCGTAGTTCTTGAACCCGACAAACCGGGCAAACGCGAAGCTGCCGAGCGCATAGATGTCGAANNTATCACCGCCCTGTTACCGGCCATGGAGGAGCCACCTCCTCTTTTCGAGTATCACGTTCACTTCACGGTCGAGCGCCCTGAGCCCGTCCTCCACCGTGTACTGGTCCATCGTGATGAGCTCGGTGTATTCGCGCACTTTCTGCGCGATCTGTTCCCATTCGGGGACCTTCGGGGTCGCCCGCACATGGTTCAGCTGCCGGAAAAACGCTCCGGCGTACCTGTTGTGCGCCAGGGAGGAGTCCCGCCACGTCTCAACGCGCGCCGGCAGGTCTCCGGTGAGCCTGTAGAACTCGAGCTGTTGTTCGGGCTCCGAAAGATACTCTATCAGGCTCCAGACGGCCGGCTTGTGGCGCGACTGACTCAACATCACGAGGCTCGATCCCCCGGCGAGCGAGAGGCCGATGCCGCCGCCGGGGCCCGGGAGCGGGGCCGTCATCCAGTCCCCCTGAAGCGAGTCAGGGAGCCTGTTCATGAACTCGCCGATATACCAGGGACCGGTAATGTACATGGCGAAGAACCCTTCGGCAAACGCCTGGTACACGCTCACGATCTGCGCCGTCTTCACCGGCGCCCATCCGTTCCTGAAAAACGTGTAAAAAGCGCGCATCGCCTCTGTGAACTCAGGACCGCTGAAATCCCCCAGCGTGTTGTTTTCCTTCAGCAGCGACGAGCCCTTCTCGAGTCCCAGTATCACCTGGGGAGCCCACTCGTTGTTCGTCGAAAAGAAGTTGGCGTAGCTCCCGGGATAGCGCGCTTTNNAGGAGGGAGTCCATGACATTGGTGTCCCAGATCCCGGGAAAATAGGAAGACTCGTGCACCGTGTGCGACGCGGCGACCCACGGGGTGAGGTTGTCGATCGTGTTCAATGTCCTGAATTCCGGGATCCATGTGTTCCCGAGCTGGCACATGTCCGGCAACGACTCCCCCGCGAACGCCGTCAGGAGCTTCTCATGCGCGGCGTTCCACGGAATGATCTGGACCTTTACGTCGATATCGGGATGCCGTTTGCTGAATCCCGGAATGAGTTTCGCCACATGCTCCCCCTCCGCCCCCAGCGCCCAGAACGTGATCCGGGTCCGTCCGTCCCCGGCGCCGTGACAGCCGGCGAAGGCCGCGAGGAGCGGGAGCGCACAGAAGAATGTCCGGACAGGAGATGCGTTCATGCCCCGGTCCTCCCCGGCAGGAATGCCGTCACAAGGTTGAGCATGTACTGTCCCGCCACAGGGTCCATCCTCCGGGCAAAGAGATCCTCAGGAGCCCCCCCCGGCGCAAGACGCCCCCTAGTCTGTATGCGGGAGACGACAACACAACCGGCTCCGGCGCCGGCGTACATCACCGCCGGGTGGGCGAGATTCAGGCCGCAACCGGCAAGGACGTGCATCGGGACGCCGGCACTCACGGTGTGCTGCGAGACCATCTCCCCCCCGAACCCTCCGTTAAACATCTTGAGATGATCGGGACTGATATTGCTCCAGAGCGGGTGGGAAATGTCCGCCGGGAAGACATAGGAATCATATCCTCCTTTGTCGGTATCTGCGCGCCGCTCGATCGTGAGTCCGACCCCCTCGATGATCGTGAGTGTCTCCTTTTCCCTGTTGCCAAACTCCGGCTCAAGCACAATAATGCGGGCGCCGCTTCTGACGGACCCGCTGATCGCGGGGATCCTCCGGATGTACTCCGGATCGCGGAGCATCCCTTCCCCGACCACGATGAGGCCGTACCCGGCCGGATCCTCCTCGGCGATGTCCGCGGCGAGGAGACCATGCCCGGAAAGGAATCCGGTCACTTCACCGCGGGAATCGATAATAAAACAGCGGAGGCCGCGCGCGCGCTCCCCCCGCACTTCGCCCGAGACATGTGCGATTTTCCTGCTCACGGAGCAGGGCCCCTCCGATCCGGAGAGCTCCGCAACGATCTCGTACCCGCCCGGATCGTCCGGGAATTTCACCTGCACCGGGATGACGCTGCATCCGGACGGAGGGACGTTCACGCGCTCCCGGACCTCGTGTACCCACACCTCCCCGCCCCGAACGACGCCGTAACGGAGTGTCCCCTCCCGCTCCAGCGGGTCGTCATTGAACACGAACAGCCGGACGCTCCGTGTCTCCCCCCCCCGGAAATGTCTGTCCCACATCTCCACGCTCACACCGAAGGGGGCGAACGCGTTCTTGAGCGTGCCGAGGACGGGTTTGGGGACCAGATCGGCGATGTCGCCGAGAAACCAGTTCCCCGTGGGTCCCGCATTGTTGCTCAGATAGACGAACGGCTGAATTGCATCCACACGCATCCGCCTGAACAGCTCGATAAGCTCCGCCGCCAGAAATGACTGGTGCGCGACGAGTCCCTCCTTCGTCCATCCCTTCCCGAGCCATCGCTCGACGACATCCGCGGTCAGCACCGTCGGGTTGTTCTCCTTGTCGAGCCACCACCAGAGGAACTCGTTCAGCACTTTGGGGGACTGCGAATCCTCTATCTCGCGGAGGCTCCGGGTGAAGCCGAACCTCTCCGCGTTCAGGACCGGGCCCAGCGAGTAAATGTACGGATGCTCCTCGAGAAAATCGACGGATTCCCACGGGCGTGTCGGGTCGAGCCGCTTCATTTTCGGCACCACGACATCCTGGACGACAGGATCAGAGCTCTCGTTCAGGGGATCCCATATGATGATGCTCGGGTGGTTCCAGTTATCCTGGAGCCAGCGGGTGAACTCTTTCGTGATCTGCGCTTCGGTCCCTGTCGTGGTCCAGAACATCCATTCGTTCTGAATGAGCATTCCCCCTTCATCGGCGATATCGTACCACCGGCCGTACATCTGGCCGATGTGGGCACGGAAGAAGTTGAAATTGTGCCGCTTCGGGATCTCGATCAGGAGCTTCCTCACCCAGTCATCGTTCCACGGGAGGAGCCCCCNNTCCTGTATGCGGAACTCCCTCATGCCGAACCTCGTCACAAGCGTATCCGCGAGGTCCCCTTCAACGATGACCTCGACGGTGTGCTCATACAGGAATGGACAATCCGGACTCCAGGGGATGAGCGGGTCGACTGTGTGGTTGAATGAATGCACGCTGTCACCGGCACCGGGTGTGGCCGTGACGATCTCCTGGACTTTTCCTACGGCCCGGCCGGAGGCATGCTCGCGGAGACGGGAGACGAGTTTCACCGGAACGGGGAGACGGGCAGTGTTACGGAGCGTCACAATGACTTCCGCCGTCGATTCCCTGTTCCTGGGTATCACCTGGACGAGCGCGATGCGGGGATTCCCCGCGAGTGTGAGCGACACGTCCCCCCAGATGCCGGGGATAAACGTCTGACGTTCCTGATCCTTTCCGACGGCGCTTTCAGGGGGGAGAGTTTCTTTCAGACCGACGCGCACTGTGAGGTAGTTCGGACCGTCATGCCGGAGGTAGGGGGCGGCGTCGTACTCCTGTGAGGTGTAGCAGGCAATGTCTTCTCCCAGGAAGCTCCCGTTCAGCCAGACGCCTGTGCCGAACATCGCCTGGCCGATCCGGAGAGTCGCGGTTTCCCGCAGGGACGGGGAGTTGACCCGGAATTCGCAGTGATACCAGTGATACGAAAAAGCCTGCCAGTCGTACGGCGGCACGGCACAGTCGACGAGCGAGGGGACGGGGACCTTCGCGCGCCACTCTCCCGGGGGAGCTTCGGCGGTTCCGGGAGCGATGTCCCAGAGGCCGTTCAGCATCTGAACGCGCCCTGGATCCGGGGGCCGTTTCACGGGACCTGGTTCCGCGACCGGAGGTACTCCTGCACCCACCCCCACTCGGGCTCGAGGAGGGGGGCGGCATTCATCATTCCGCCAAATCCGATATACCGGCGCGTGAACATGTTGTGGCTGAACAGCGTGACGTCTTTGAGCCTGTCGTAGTACATCTTCACGCCGAATTTCTCCGCGAGGCCGGCGATGAACCGGTCCAGTCCCTTCTGCCGCTTTTCCGAACGGATGGCGTCGTGCAGGGCCCTCCGGAGCGAGTCGACGGTCACCTCGCCCTGTCCATTCGGCAGCCGTTTGCCGAGGACTCTGAAAAGAGTGTATCCCCCTGCGAGACCCACAGGTCCCACCAGTTGCCCCGAATCGGCAAGGAGTGCCCGGACACCCAGATCCGGAAATGAGCGGACGTGAAAAAAGCCGGACTCACCGCCGCGGGCCGGCCACCCCGTCCGCTTCGAGACGCGCCGGGCAAGTGCCGCCATATCCTCCCCGGCAAGAAGCATCTCCCTGTAACGGCCGGCTTTCGAAAGGCTGTCTGTGAATATCTCCCTCACGTTTACCTCATACGAGGGGCTGAGAAGGCGGGCGTATTCGACAAGTCCGGCCACCTCTTCCTCCTCCGTCGGCTCGCCGAGACCCGAAGCGACATCCGCCTGAATCATATGCGAAAGCCAGTTGTCCCTCCAGGATGCGAGGTCATGCTTCACGGCGGATGCCGCCTGAAGGTTCTTCCCGTACCCCTCGCGAACAAGGAATTCCTCCCTCGCGATTCTCTTCACGCTCTCGTTCAGGACGTACGCAAACGTGCGGCCCCTGAGCGAAGGGGTGGTAAAGGGCTCAAACCGGAACGCCTGTATCGCGGCGCCGAGCGTCAGTCCTCCCCCCGGCATGTCGACAAGCACGCGTGAGAGGTCGCCGCGGAGAGCCTCCTCCAGATGATCCACCTCACCGGGGGTGAGCATGTACCGTCCCTCGATCCTGTGCGCCCCCGTATCGGAGGAGATGATCGCATAGAGAGATTTTCCAAGAAGCCCGAGGACCGCACGGTCCGCCTCGGCCCTCCGCGGACCGAGAACGGATGCCATGTACCGGATCCCCCTCGCCTGTGCTTTCCTTCGCTCGAGTGTGTTCTTCACCGTGATCATCCGGTCATTGATGCTCTGCGCGGCCCACGCAGGATCCGGTCCCCTGTCAACAAGAAACAGGACCACCCAGCCGAGCGCCGGGGAGACAAAAGGAGCGGAGACCCTGTGCAGCGTGTCGAGCGAGTAGGCGGGCTCCTCCAGCGACTCGTCCGACACGCCGAAGTTCATGGTCACGGTATCGCGTGACACGATGCGCCTGTCGAACCCCGCGGGGGCGGGGCTGTCGATACCGGCGTTTCCACGCTGCAGAGCACGGGAGAGAGTCCGGGCAGATTCTTCGGACGGAGAGCGGAATATGACAATCCGGAGCTGCGCGGCATATTTCTCCAGGGCCGCGGCGATCTCAGAGGCCGACACGGTCACGCCGGCCGACACCTCCTTCCTGTAGAGCTCATCACGGACGAACGCCCGCTCGAGGGCATCAAGACGGAGTTGCGTCACCGAATCAAAGCCGGTCCCCCTGACAGTGGCCTCGGCTGCAAGGAGACGCTCGGCGACAATCGATTGCAGTGCCCTGATCTTCAGGCTGTCCGCCCCCGAAGGGCTCTCCTTCCCGGGGAAAGGCATCAGATCGATCCTCTCTATCAGGTCGGTCGCAGTGATGACGGCTGAGCCGACTTCGGCAAGCGTGTCTGACGGCAGCTCCCCCCCCCTCCCGGGCCGGGCCTGAGCCCGGACCTGATGATCGGCCGAGAGCCCAGGAATCAGGCATGCGACGAGTATCAATCCGGCGGACTTCATGAGAGCCGGGACGGGGAGTGTGACCGGAAAATTCAATACGTCAGCTCGATTTTTGCCGGCAGGCGCATGATCCGCACCCCGGCCGATCCCGGCACGCGTGAGGCCTTGCCGTCCACCCTGACTCCCCGGAGAGGCGTGCCGAGAGGCGAGGCAAGAATGAGCTTCCACCGGGAGAGGTCGATGTTCCCGGAGAGCTCCGCGATGATCCGTTTCCCCGCGGGGTGGATCCTGAAGCTCAGCTCGCCCCCGCAGGTCCGGAGCCCCTCGACGCTGACCCCGGCTGAATCGCGGATCCACGCATCGGGGATCCCCGCCGCGACGACAAGTGCGCTGTCCCGCTCCCGCTCGTACGCAAACATGTCCAGGACCGACCGGAGGAAGTCCGATCCCACCCAGGTGTGCGGCATGTCGCCGATCGCCTTCGGCGTATCCGGATTGCGCCAGACCACCTCGGCCCACTCGTTCCAGCCTGCGGGCCGGCGGTCGGACATGAAGAAGTTCAGCGCCTCTTCCGCGCGTTTCTTTTGACCGAGCCGGACGAACGTTCCGATCACGCGTACCTCGTACGGCGTGTAGTTCACGTAATTCCGCGATGCTTTCCTCTCCGAGAAAAACCTGTAATACTTTTCAAACGTATTGTGGAGCGCGGGTTCCGGGATGTTGCCGAGCTCGCCGCACGGGTCAATCCCCACCGTCGTCGACGTCGCGTCAAAGTCGCCGAGCTCGGCGCACCCCGGGATATAGTCGATGTTCCTGTTCTTCATCGCGGCCCGCATCGACGCATACAGGTCGGTCCGGAAATCGTCCCGTTCCGCGCAGAATTCGTTCTCAAGGACCTTTTCGCCGAGTATCCCCGCGATCGCCGCGGCGTCCTTCAGTCCGCGGAGGATGAAGAAATCGTCCCAGTACGAGTGCCGGGGAACATCCGAGTACCCTTCATGGCTGATCGATTGCGGCACCAGTCCGTACAGCGCACGCTCTTCGGGCGTGCCGTTTCTGTATGTATCGGTCTTTCGCTCACTTCTGAGCGATTGTATGTAGCGCACAGTCTTCACGACAGGGTCGAACTTCCCCCGGAGCCAGACAGAATCCTTCGTGAAGAGATAGTACTGGAGCACCGCATAGATGAACTCGCCGTTGCTGTCGTGCTCCGGGGTGGCATCCGGTCCACGTGCGTCGATCACGCACGGTATCTTCCCGGTCGGGAACTGCCCCTTCGCATACCAGTCGATGAACGCCCGCACCTCGTCCGCGTAGCCCAGGCGGAGGAGCGCCGCGCTCGTGAGCGAACCGTCCCGAATCCAGGACCGGTCGTAGTTGCGCGAGCCGGGCTGTATGGCNNGTCATGAGCTTGTGGTAGAGCTGCGGACTCCCCGGAGACATGTTCGGGGTGGGGCTCCGCCTCCATCCATGGAACGGCACCGCGACGACAACGTCCGCCGTTCCGTCCGCCTGCAGGTCAAAGTCGTATTCGAGCGCGCCGGATGCATAGCCGAAGTGATCCCGCACGACGGCTGACGGGGGAACGGCACCCCTTGCGATAAAGTCAGTCACATCCCCCCCGTCAAACTCCGCCGCTCCGAACGCCGACGGGATGGTCATGGGGACGATCGTCGTTTTGTTCACATCCAGAAAGCCGTTTTTGTACACGATGCTGTCGATCCGGGATGCCCCCCCCTCCCCGTTCAGAGACTGCCACGGGGGATTGACCTGGAGGGGGCGGACGGCGATGAAGATCTTCCCTTTGCCCAGCGTCCGCTTTGCCTCAAGAGCGTAGTGAATGCCGAGAAGTGAATTTCCCGGCGGGCCCGCAGCAGTCCCCTGTATCGTGAAGACCCACCCGTCGCTGCTTGTCCACGTCACCTGCGGGTAGGGGATGTATCCGTTCAGAAGTGTCTGCGTGGTCGTGACATCGCTCCAGGTGATGAGCCTGTTATCGATATAGAGGAACGGTTCGATCGAGAATCCCCCCTTTTCCGTCTCGACCTGCCCCTCCTCGTTCATCAACGCTTTTTTCGAATCCCCGCTCACACCCATGATCGTCCAGTATGTCTGACGGTCCCGGAAGTACTTCGGGAAATACCCGGGAGGAGCATCGGAAGCGATCTGGCGGAACAGGTCGCTGGGAGAATTGGAGAACTCGGACCCTTTGAACGCGAGCCGCCGGATCCCGTATCCCCGGCCGCGGCTGCTCGCTTTCAGGTCCAGTCTGAAAAACCTTCCTTCACAATCATGCATCGGGACATAGTCCCGATTCCCGTTCCCGTTCTTCACGGAGTAGGCAGGCGTCCACTCGTTCCCGTCGTCCGAGAGGGACACGTCGTACGATGTGGCATAGTCGAGCGAATCCCAGTCGATGACAAGTCCCCCCACTTCTTTCGACCTGTGGAAATCCACGGCGAGAAGGACATGTCCCCCGGCGGGATCCGTCCGCCAGGGGCCCAGGACCGAACCCGCCGAATCGATGGGAGGGAATCCGTCTTTCTTCCCGCCTGCAGAAACGACTTCGGCCTTCGCGAGTTTCCCGGCGGCGTCGTCTATCGGCTCGAACCGGAGATTGTCAATCAGCAGGCGCCCTTTCCCCCCCGTCCCGCACGACACAACGAACTCGATTTTACGGACGGTCTGTATGACGCCCCCCCCGGAGGGGCCCCAGGCAAACGCGATATGACGCCTCTTGATCCGCTGCTTCGTCCATTCCGACGGGTAGTCGATGTTGAGCTTCTTGATCCAGTGGACGTTTCCCTTGTCATCGGTAAGCTTGAACTCGAAGTTGTTGGGCGGGGTCTCACCCCGCATGTCGAACGTGAACTGGTAGTTCGCCGGGAGATCGAACGCAAACGCCTTTTCGGCAATCACATATCCGGAGACGCCGCTCAGGTCAAAGTTCATCACGAGGGCCCGGCCGGACTTCCCCTCCCCCTGAGAGAGCGTGAGTTTGGCCCCCTCCGACACGACGGGCTTCCATCCGCCGATATCCGCAAAATCATCCAGAACCCCCGGCCGGGAAAACGCCGGAGGGGGAAGAGCCAGCAGGAGGAGTCCGCAGAGGAGCGGGAGGNNGTCGCATCGGCGGGCTTAAGGGGCGTCCAGCCAGCCGCCGGTAAACCCCGCGCGGGCGAGTCCCCGCACAATGTACGGATTCTTCTTCATGAGGTTCCAGACGAGCCCGCTCCGGAGATTCTCGATCATGATCGCGATCGGCCCCTGGTCGATCCCGAGGTAGTCGCGGTCGAACCAGCCATCCGGGCCTGTCGTCTGTGTGACGAATTCCGGATTGAACGCGTCGACAAATCCGTATTCCTTCCAGAGGCGTCCGTCGTACCGCCGGCGCATCTCTTTGAGCGCGGGGATGCAGATCTCCGGCGCGAACGGGACGGACCCCCCGGGGCCTGTCGGGGCAAGCGTCCCGTCATCCAGGGACCAGTCAAACGACACGCCCCGGCCGCCGTACCCGATAAACTCCCTTTTCTTACCGTCAACCTGAAACGCCGTATCCCCGGGTCCATCGGAGGCAGTCACGCCCCAGACGTCGCCCGAGTACCCGCGGAAACCGCGGGGGTTTTCCCGTCCATAACTCTGCTGGGAGTAGGTCGCACGACGGGAGTTTTCAAAGTAGTCGATCCCCTTCTCCTTCATATACTGATCCTGTATCCCCCGGTAGTCGATCCAGCACGCGGAGTACTGGTGGCCGAAGAGGGGACCGAAACTGACAAAATCCCGGTCGTAGTACTTCCCCCAGACGTACGTGGAGGTCCAGTAACTCCACACGCGGGGCTCCACCGGGTGGGTGGGTGAACCGAGTGCGAGAACATACATGATCATCGCCTCGTTGTACCCGTGCCAGCTGTTCGGGTCCCCCCCGTGTTCCGGCGTCCAGCCGAGCATGATGCCGGGCCGTCCATCGGCAGTCCAGGTCCAGTCCACGCGGCGATAGAGCGAATCGGCGGCCCCCCTGATCGACGATTCTATCTCCGTCTCCCGGTCGAAATACGACTCGGCGATGAGAACGCCCGCCATCAGGAGAGCGGTGTCGATCGTGGAGAGCTCGCAGTTCCACGCCCTCGTACCGTCCGCGAGGGCAACGAAATGATAGAATAAGCCCCTGTACCCCGCGGCGCCTGCCCGGCCGTCGTTCTGGGGAGCGTGCAGGAGGAGGTCGAGCGTCTTTTTCACCCTGGCGGCAGCCTCTGCGCGCGTGATCATCCCGTGTTCCGCCGCGATAGGATACACGGTAAGCGCGAAACCGACGGCGGCGATGCTTGACGGCGACGGAGACGGCCAGCGGTCGGGAGTGAGCCCCGTCGCTTCCGGGGTCGCACGGAGGAACCACTGGATCGTCCTCTGCTGCAGCGTGTCGAGAAACGGGTCCCAGCGCGGGGCGGACTCCTGGGCGCGCGCGTTGAGGCTGAAGAGGGCCAGCGAAACGATGATGGCTTTCATGGGAGGCTATTTGATGAGGAGCATCGAACGGGACGCATGGAATGTCCCCGCACTCAGCCGGCAGATGTACACGCCGCTTGCCAGTCCGCGGGCGTCAAAGGTCGCGACGTGGGGGCCGGCCGGGAGCGTGCCATCGACAAGCGTCGCCACGTCGCGGCCGAGCGTGTCGCAGACCTTCAGCATGACGTGCTCCTGGTGCGCGAGGCTGAACCCGACGTTCGTTGACGGATTGAATGGATTGGGGTAGTTCTGCGACAGCGCGTAGCCGGAGGGGAGATCGAGGCTCCGGATCCCGGTCACCGGGACGAAGTTCGCCGCGGCCAGTCCCCGCTGCACATCGGGGTTTTGCATGAACCGCTTCCAGACACGCCCGTTGAGGTAGTTTTCGATCATGATGATCTCGGGCCCCTGGTCGATCCCGATGATGTCGTTATCGTACCAGTTCATTTTCGGGTTGAATGCGTCCCGGAAACCGTACTGCGTCCAGAGCTGCGGCCTGTAGTTTTCCCACATGTTCCGGATCACGGGTATGACGGCATCGGGAGCGAATGCGATAGAGCTGATCGGAGCCGTCGGCGTGATCGTCCCCTCGTCGTTTTGCGCAGGGGGAGCCCCGCGGGCCGAGTACCCTCCCGGAGCATCGCTCGCCGTGATCCCCCAGAGCGTGTCGCTGTATCCGGGGAACCCTCCGGGGTTCGCGGCGGCATACGCCCTCTGCGCCAGTGTGGCCCGCCGCGAGTTCTCGAAATACGTGATCCCCAGGGAGGTCATTTTGTCGTCGGAAATGGAGCGGAGGTCAAGCCAGCACTGTGAGTACTGGTGGCCGAACAGGGGGGGAAATGCGACATACTCGAACCCGGCATAGTCGATCCAGGGATAGGTCGATGTCCAGATCAGCCACCCGTACTGTGTCAACCGGTACGGGGAGAACGGGGACCCCATGGCGAGTATGTACATTATCGAAGCCTCACTGTACCCGGTCCACTGCCCGTACCCGGAGAACCCCGTCACCGGCATCCATCCCAGCGCGAGCCCGAAGTTGTACGGCCCACGCATATAGCTCCACTGCATCCGCATATATATGGAATCGGCGTAGCTGCGCAGGGCGGTCTCCAGCGAGTCGGTCCCGTCGAAGTACTGTTTCGCGTCGATGATCCCGGCCAGGAGAAGCCCGGTATCGATCGTCGAGAGCTCGCTGTTCCATGTGCGCGTGGCGGTGTTCATGTCGAGCATATGGTAGAAGAGCCCGAAGTTCCCGATGTACCCGTCCCCGCTCCCCTGGGGGCCGCGCCAGAATGTCTTGAGCGTCGTCAACACGCGGTCACGGGCGGCTGTGCGCGAGACCCAGCCGTGGTCGACCCCGATGCATATCGCGCTCAGTCCGAACCCGGTCGACGCAATGCTGCAGGGGGCCCCGGAGAGCATCCGGTCCTTGATGAGCCCGTTGGCGGGATTTGCCTCGTTCCAAAAGTAGCTGAACGCCGTGTGCTGGATCGTATCGAGTATCGCGGCGATGGGGGTCTGGGCGGGAGCTGTCTCAACAAGGAGAAAGAAGAGGAGGAAAAAAAGACTCTGTCGTCGCATGGTATCAGCCGTAGGAAAATGAACGCCGGGAGGAATTGACTCCGGAACTGTGATTACCCGCCGGGAAGGCCGAGCGGGGACGTACTACACCCCCCCCATCACGATGACGATCTCATGGGCGCTCCCCGCGGGAAAAACGGGGAGACTCGCATACCGTGTCCCCGCGGTCTTCGCCATGCCTCCCCCGTCAACAGCGAATTCCTGCACACCGCATTCCACGTGGGAGGGGTTCCTGACCGTGATTCTGTATTCCGCGCCGCGGAAGAGGCGGCGTACAGTGTAGCCCTTCCACGCAGCGGGGATGCACGGGTCGACGATCAACCCGTCGAACGTGGCACGCACGCCGAGAATCCACTCGAGCCCCACCCTGTAAAGCCAGGCGGCNNCCCCGGTTGACGGGGTTGAGCTTCGAATAGATCCTGTGGGCGCTCTCCCCCCGCCCGAGAATCGCGGCGGCAATCACCGCCCATGTCGCCCCGTGCGTGTACACCCCTCCGTTCTCGCGCATCCCCGGACTGTAACGCGTGAGGTAACCGATGAACCGGTCCGGGGTCGTGTACGCCGGGTGGAGGAGGAGCGGACCGATCTCGAATTCGAGCTCTTTCTCTACGACGTCGAAGACAGCGCGCGCACGGGAGAGATCCGCCACGCCCCCTATCACCGCCCACGTCTGGGGATTGAGCCACACGCTCCCTTCGGTGTCGGAACTGCTCCCGAGCTTCTCCCCCGAGTCCTTCGTCGCTCCGTAGTAATACCGGCCGTCCCAGGCATGCGTGTTGAGGCTCTCCCGGAGGGCCGCCGCCCGGGACGTAAAGAGGCCGGCGCGTGAGGCATCCCCCCGGCGGGCGGCGATCGCTGAGAAATCGAGGAGTATGCGGTGAAGGAAATGGCCGAGCCAGACGGACTCCCCCTTCATGTCGAGCCCCACGGCGCTCAACCCGTCGTTCCAGTCCCCTTCCCCGATGAGCGGAAGGCCCCGTGCGCTGAACCGCCCGAGAGCGCTCTCCACGGCACGGACGCAATGATCGTACATGGTGGCGCCGGATGCGTTGTCGACAAACGGCTCACGGCAATCGAGCACGGTAAAGTCCGCCGTCTCCTGGATGTAGCCGTTCATCACATAGGGGAGCCAGAGCAGGTTGTCCGAGATCCNNTGGAGGAGGAGTTGCCGCTTCGCCAGCTCCGGGTCGATCGAGAGCCAGAGCTGGCTGTCCTGCAGCTGGTCGCGGAACCCGTACGCGCCGCCGGTCTGATAGTAGGCCGTCCTCCCCCACATGCGGCCGGAGATCGCCTGGTACTTGAGCCAGATGTTCTCCATCAGGTCCATGGAAGGATCGGGGGTCGCGACGTGCACCGTTTCGAGAAGCGACCGCCAACGGACGGCGACATCCTCCAGCGCCCTGTCCGCCTCGCCGGGGGCCGCAAACCTGGCGGCGAGCTCCGCCGCCTCCGGCTTCGATGCCGCACAGCCGAGCGTATAGACGATCTCCGTACTCTCCCCCGGCTTCAGGACGAGCGTGTGATGGAGGCTCGCACACGGGTCGAGCCAGTTACCGGACCTCCGTTTCAGCTTCTTCATCCGGACGCCGGCGGGATGAGCCACGCCGCCGTACCGCCCGAGGAACGACTCCCTGTCCGTATCGAACGAAGAGGGTCGCAGACTCGAGGAATGGAATGCGACGAAGGGCCACCCGGTGTTCCAGTGCCCCCGGTCCGTCGGCACCTCCCAGAGCCGCTTTGTCGCGTACACCGCGTGTGAGGCGGCATCGTACGCCGTCTCTACGAACGACTTGTGGAACTCCCGGTGCCAGTCGGGTGCCTGCCCGAGACCCCATTCAAGGTAAGTATACAGGTTGAGAGTTCTGGTACGGCGGGAGCGGTTGCGGAGGGTCAACCGCCACACTTCGAGGGGCGCATCGTTCGGCACGAACATCAGCAGCACGGTTTCAATGCCGAAGTTCTTCGATTCAATGGCCGTGTATCCGACACCATGGCGGCAACGGTAGGATTCCGGCGTCCCGCAGACGGGTTTCCACCCGGCCGACCAGAGGTTCTCCTTCTCGTCCCGTATATAGAGGAACTTCCCCCATTCGTCCTTGACCAGGTCCTGCTCCCACCGGGTAAGCCGGTTGAGCTGTGCGTGCGTCCTCCAGCTGTAGCCTCCCCCCGTCTGCGAGACCGTGAATCCGTAATCGCCGTTGCTGATCACATTGATCCATGGCCGGGGAGTCTCCGGCGTCGTGATGATGTACTCCGTCCCGTCGCGTGAGAAAGAGCCGTACCTGGTCCCGAAATTCCTCATCTGCCCGAATGATTTCAGAACGTAACACCGAAAGTCAGAAGCTGCGTGTAGTCCAGCCGTCCATGGTTCGCCCAGGCGTAATCAAAAGAGACCCTGACGTCGTCGAGCGTGTAGTGGATCCCCGCCCCGAGCGTCAGGCCGACCTCTGAATCCTGCAGAAACAGGTTCTGGTATCCCCCCCGCACGGCAAACGTGTCGAAAAACATCCACTCCGCGCCGAAGCTGACGCTTTCATTATTATCGCTCGGGTGGTAGGCGTCGACCTCGATATGCAGCTTGTTGTTCCGGTCGACGTCCACCGGGAGCCCGACGCCGACCCGGAAGAGAATAGGGAGCGGGAAATCCAGCGTGTTGATCTGGCCCGGTATCGCCGGGTTGTCCCCGTTGATCAGCTTGTTCTGGTCGAATTGGATGCGGAGATCGCGGCCGTCGAACTGCGGCCGCGTGCCGAAATTCGAGATGCTGGCACCGATGTGGAGCCCGTTCGGGGAAATCCTGTACAGCGTCCCCACGTCGAGGGCGAACCCGGACATCGAGCTGTGCCAGATCGTCTCCTGGAGGTACTTGAACTGTATGCCCACCGAGAAGCGCTCCGAGATCTGTTTCCCGTACCCCAGGCCGAATGCGATGTCCGTCACCTTGTAATTCTCCCCCGTCCCGAGCGGCTGATCGACGGTCGTCACGGCGATATCGCCCGAATTGAGCGACGTGACGGAGCCGTACAGGTTGCCGACCTCACCAAGGCTCAGCGCCAGGCCCGCGTAGTCGAACGTGATCCCCGCAAGCCAGGGGCTATGCGTGAACTGAACGCCGCTTTGCGTCAGATGCCCGATCGCCGCCGGATTGTAATAGGCCGCGTCGATCTCGTCGTTCATCGTCGCACCCGCGTTCCCCATCCCCCCGATGCGGGCGCTCGGCTCGATCATGAGAAACTGCCCGACCGTCGTCCCTGTTTTCGCCTGACCCGCCGCGAGGACGGATCCGAACGCCAGGATCGTCAACAGAAGCACAATGCGATTCGTCATGGGCGCCCTCATTACTTGATGATGGCGAATTTGCCGAGGAATGTCCCGATCGTCCCTGCATCGACGTGGTAGATATACAGCCCGGGTGCGACGTCCAGATTGTCCTTCGTCCTGAGGTCCCAGGCCGCAAACCCTCCGGTCGATCCGTCCTGCCGTATCGTCTGGACGAGATCCCCCCGGACGGTGAAGATGCGGATCGTGCACGACTGCGGAAGATTGCGGAATTCAATCCGACGGTCTCCCCGCCCCTGCACACCGTACGGCGCGGGTTCGAAGCTTGCCGCCCCCACATAGGGGTTCGGCACGACGTACGGGGCCCCCTTGAACTCCGTCTTCGCGACATCGGCGGCGACGGTCTCCCCCTTCGATCTGAACGTGAAGACGTCCCCGGCCGTAAACGGCTTGAGCAGCCTGTATTCGTACGAGTCGCCGCTTCCCGGTGTGCGCGTCGTATTGTCGTCCTTCGTGAGCTGCACGAGCCACGTCGAGCGGACCCCCGGCGACAGGCTGTCGGGACCGGTCAGGATCTGTATGGTCTCGTGGTTCCCTCCTTCGATATGGCTCAGCGTCGAGTCGCCGTTCAGGTCGAAGAAGAGGAACGGGAGCTTTTGATCGCCGGAGGCGGTGTGCGCGATGATCCGGAACTTCACGGGCTGGGGGCTGAACGGGAACTGCCCCANNTCAGCTTTGCGTTCGTCGGACTGCCGGAAACAAAACCGGTGTTCAACGAATCGACGAGAATCGTCGGAGGAGTGAACACGACCGGGAGGAGGCCGGAAGCGACCTGTCCGGCCAGCGATCCGTCGAACACGTTTCCCGTCGAATAGAGCACCGTGTGCGCCGTCGAGTCCTTCAGGGTATACGTGATGGCGTGCACGCTGTCGGGATCGCTGTTGAACGTCAGGACGAACATATGATTGTCCGGCACCTGCGGCGAATTGACCATCTTGACGCCGACGCTGCCGAAATCGTTCCCCGCGGCACGCGTCGCGGGAGAGACGCCCGCGGCGCCGTAGCCGAGGACTCTCGGATTGGGGCGGACCGAGACGACATTGATCGGGAGAATCGTTCCGCCAAGAAGCGACTGGTGCACCGTGATCGGGCTCTCGGACGGATAATACGTAAATGCCACGGTCCCCTTGACCAGGGTCGGCCCCCAGTCGTACGAACAGACCGCGTAGTAGTACTGCTGCCCGTTCGTCACGTTCGTGTCGCGCCAGGTATGCGTGAGCCCCGTCTCGGTGCCGAGCCAGTAGGCGATTCCCTGGACCGTCTTGGATGTGTATCCGGCGCGGCCGTCCTTCAGGTCGAACTGTGCGATTGGCTTGCCGTTGCCGATGGTCCCCGTCCCCTGACCGTTGCTGATCACCTTCGGGTCAAGGAACGTCGGGTCGGTGGACCGGTAGATCCGGTACCCCTCGAACGCATTAATCCGGGTGATGGGGTTCGTCGAATTCTCCGCAACATCGTCCCACGTGAGCTGGACGTAGTGATCTCCCACCTCGGCCTTCACCGTGGGGGTCGGCGGGGGCTCGGAGAATTGATAGTTGGCATTGTAGATCGCCTCCACGACCGTCACCACGGTACGCAGCTCCGGCAGGTTCGCGCCGTACGCGAGAGCCAGGCTGAACCGCTCATGATCGCCGGACTTGAGCGTGAACGGACCCGAGGCAAAGAGGAACGCGATATTGTAGTTGTTCACGACGGCGTAGTCAAAACGATTGACAGGGGTGGGATCGGTGAACTTGGTATACAGCCGGTGGGGCCAGTCGAGCGCGTTCGTGAAGAATATGATTCCGTCGACCGTCTGATCCGGGTTCCCTTTTCCCGGGCTGATCCTGTTCATCTTGAACCCGGTCAGCCCGATCTGATCGGA
>PMND01000149.1:0-28122 GCA_003161955.1 Ignavibacteriota bacterium
GCCGGTTTATCGTTAATCCAGCGGTGATCGACTCTCTGGATTGGGTACGTGTCAGGATCGAGACAGTGCGGGGTCGCGTGCAATCCAAATGGCAGCGTCAGGGAAAGACTCTTACCCTGGAGGTGGAGGTTCCGGTCGGGGCGGAAGCAGAGGTGCACGTACCGGCAACCGGCGCAGGCGACGTAACCGAGAGCGGCATACCGGCGGCAAAGGCTCCGGGGGTGAAGTATTTGGGCAAGCATGGTCAGGCCGAGGTCTATTGCGTCGGCAACGGTGTTTACCGTTTTATCACTCGTCAGTAGCAACTGTTATACCATTGCTCCTCTTCTCGTTTGCCATCGAAGCATGCTCGACAACGTATGTCCTGACAAAAGTTCCGCAACAAATTCCCCCCCTTTACAACGCAGTATATGTCATATGAAGAACTGATGGCAAAGGCTGATGGAAAGATCGCCACGATAGTCATGGCGGCAAATGGCGCAAACTATCGATCCGGGGCAGGTTGGCGACCCGGACCGATGAAGCTGGTATCTTCGAACATCGAATGGATGAGCCCTCCTCCAACTCCCGAAGGAAGTATCTGGATTTCCAGCAACACCAAGTCAAGCGCGGGACTCCCTTTTCAGGCGTGCTGTTGACTTTTCGCAGGTCGGGGGGACGCCTGGGTATTCCTGACTGTGAACGAAAGAGATTCCCATGCCCTCGACGGTGGTGACAGAGCCTCCACGTCGACACGCCTCCTCGTCATGAGCGACGGTTCAACTCACCTGCCTCGGCGAGCAGGTCAGACCCTAGAAGATCACCCTCCATGTCATGTCGGCAGGGCTGGATGTTTTCCAGTCGACAGTCAGGAGGTTTCCTTCGTTGTTCAAAGTCGCGGTACTCCCGTCGGACATTTCAACTCGTCCTGCCTTGAAACCATTTGGGACATAGATGCGCAGTTGATATTGATCTCCGGGAACCGCACGAGATGTGCCGCTGAGGATGCGTCCTTTCGCGTCATATGCCAGTTCCTTGATGTCAAATGCCATCTGTCGAATGTGCCTGCTCGTGGAAATGAGCACGGGGTGGTCTTGTTTCTCGACGATGCTGTAGATGTCGCAGTCATACGGGTTGAGTGGACGCGTAATCCACGATCCCTTGAATGTCCCGATGAGCTTCTTTGACCAGAATTCATAGACAATGTACTCCTTCGTCGAATCGAGACGGAGGTCCTTTGCCGCATCCAGGTGCGCGGTGAACCCGTATGCATCTCGCGTTGTCTTATTCGTATAGTTGAACACTCCCACAACGCACCACTTCCCGAAGGGCCGTTCTAACGGCATGTTCCAAATTCGAGCAGGTTTTCGAACAAAGAGGTCGACGGGATACGACACATCCATCGTCGGAGGGCTGATACGCTTCAGCAGCTCCAGCCTGTCCGCGGGATACGGTTCGTCGAACGCTTCTGAGACCAGAAGCGTACTCGAAGACATCGCCCGGAAGTTCGCCACGACTTTGGCCTGGCCATAGTCATAGCTCCCCACCTTGCCGTGGGGCGCCCTATATTTGTAGATATGAAAACCATCGCCATCGTTCCAGAACACGCGTCCGTTGTAGAAGAACCGAATCGCTGATCCCCCTACTGTTTCCGCGAACAATCCGGTGAATTCCGTTTCCGACATCGCAGATTCAAGATCCTCGTACCCCTGGTCAGCATCTTCCGACACCCGCAGGATGTCCACAAGGCCGTACGAATAGTCGACAGGAGCCATGTTCGACCGGATCACCATGCGCGACGCCTTCTGGTCCAGGACTTCACGCCACGGCGCCCCTCCGGCATGGTAGGCCTCGAGCGCGCTCACGTATGGGTCGTACTGTCCGGGCCATTTGTCCCACCAATCCGAAAAATCCATTTCCACACGGCCCGTCATGGTCTCTTGCCCAACAACCCAGGCAAGGGCCCGCTCTCGCTCAAGGGTAACAGTGAGCGGGTTCGAGAAATCGATGACACGTTCGCCCAGGTACTTCACAGTGCGGATGGGGAGAAAGCACTCCGGCGGATAATTGACCCGGGACGGCCTCCCGAATGTGCTTCCGCCCGAACCATACACGCCCCAGCTTCCGGACCGGGCTGGTCCGCCGACCCCGTAGTAAAAGTCCACAAGACCGTTGTCCTTCAGGAATTTCTCCGCGGAAGCCTGCGTGCCGCCGGACATCCATCCGTGGTAACGGCTGTAGTCATTCGCAACGAGTTCCCTGTCGTCACAATTGATCGGCCTTCGCTGTTTCAGTCGCACGTCATGGGCAATCGCGATCAGATCCGCTTGGTGTTCCATGGCCCGCAATGCATCGGTGGTAAAGGAAATCAGCAGCTTCTCGCCGGCAAAGCTCTTCCCTGGGGGCATCGACACTTTGTAGCTGCAGTAACCCCTGACGCGCATGCGGTCGCCGACCTTTCCTCCCCATCCCGAAGCCACTTCAAATCGCGATGATCCCTTCATCGTGGTGACATGTCCCAGCAGCAGGCTGTTGCCAGTCTCTTCGTCCCGGACCACATGATTGACGATGTACATCTGTGACGTTATGAGATTCACCACTGCGCGGAGTGCGTAGAGTTCGCGATTTTGTGACTGTGTGCCGAGACTCATCCATCTGTCGTACGTTCCCCCGAGCTCAGCATCATCCGACATGAAATAGTCCATATCCTGTATGTCGACCGTCCTACCGGTGTTGTTCGATCGGCCGAGACTAACGACAATGTCGGTCCCTACCTTGTCGGCGGAGATGCTGTAGTCGAAATCGAGCTGTCCGGGTTTCACGCCGTGCAGCGTGACCGTGACAAAGGAGCCAAGATTGGTCGCATCATTCTTGCTGACAGAACTCTGGACCGTCCATCCCGAAGGGTCATCTCCCGGCAGAAAGTGGACGTCGTGAATCCTCATCTCCGTTTCCTTGATCTGTGCGGACCAGCGACATGTTACCGGATCAACGGTCAGGAGAATCCTTTTGGTATCGATGCGGATAAGGCCTTCTTGCTCTTGAGCGTACCCTGAAGTTAAAGCACACAGCAACATGACTGAAGCCAGGATTCTTGTCCCGGGGATTGTTCGATTGACTCTCTCTGTAACGCTCATCGTTCACTCCTTTTGTGAATTCCGAATCGGGCCTGAATCAATCATGAAGTCTCTCCACCTTACACCAACTGGATTCAGAAGAAAGAAACATTCATCTTCGTCGTCGTGTTCATGCCGATGATATTCTCCTTCTACAATGCCAAGTCGCACAACACTTTCGTTTACTTGGGTCGGTCTTCCACAGCCCCGCTCTTCGTAGAATAGACACTGATTCTTGTTACCCCATCGGCCAAAATTTCCTCTTGATCGGAGCCTGCTTTTATTGTTCCTTCCTGTAATATCTCCGGGCGAGCGAAAACAGAAAAAACCAACCGCCTGTCCTTCATGGCCGCCACCGTGCGGGCCCTACCGGTCAATGGCCCACCGTAGTCCAGGCGCACGACTCTACAAGAGGGCATGAGAAAGAACGGCGCCGGGGGGCGCCCGGAGCTATCGAAAATGCGACGCACCGAGGCGTGCCGATTTGCCTGACGCAACAAGAAGGGAAACGCTATGGCAACACACAACACAAATTCAACTGGAGGGGCCGATCGCACGGCGCTTGAGGTGTTTTGGGCTCTGCACGAATCAGGCTGTTTCGTGCTGCCGAACCCGTGGGACATCGGTTCCGCAAAGTACCTCGACCGGCTCGGATTCAAAGCACTTGCGACCACTTCGGCGGGCTTTGCCTTCAGTCGGGGACTGCCGGATGAAGTGAGCGCGCTTTCGCTGGCGACCGTCCTGAACCATATCCGCGAGATTGTTGCGGCGACGCCGTTGCCCGTCACAGCAGATTTCCAGGCCGGATACTCCGACACTCCGGAAGGAGTAGCAAACAACGTGACGTTGTGCATTGGCACGGGGGTGGCGGGCCTCTCTATAGAAGACGCTACGGGAGACAGTGCCCGGCCCCTGTATGTACGTCGTGAGGCCATTGAACGTCTCCGGGCGGCGCGTGCCGCCATCGATGCGTCGGGGAATCCGGTCGTCCTTACGGCCCGATGCGAGGCATGGCTCGTGGGCGACCCCGATCCTGCGCGGACAGCCCTGGATCGCCTGACAGCGTACGCGGACGCCGGGGCGGATTGTCTTTTTGCCCCCGGGGTTCGCGATGCAAACCTGATTTCGGCCATTGTGAACGCTGTGGCGCCCAAAGCCGTCAATGTCATCGTGTCATCGCCCCTCCCCGGACTTTCGCTGGGGCGTCTTAGAGACCTCGGCGTACGGCGGGTCTCCGTTGGATCTGCGCTTGCGCGCGTGGCCTGGGCGTCCTTCATCAAGGCAGCACAGAGCATTGCAACCACGGGATCGTTTGATGCACTCGAAGGGGCGACTCCCTTCAGCCAACTCAACGGCATTTTTGGAGTATGAGCAGATCTGACTGAACAGCGCATGAGGTGAACAATGAACGCGGGCATCGTTTCGTGACCGCCAGCTTTGTCGATCCATCACTCAAGGTGAAGTTGTCACATCGATTGCCTGACAGGAGACAAATCCCGAAGAAGAGACTTCGGCCCGGGTCGGGATCAATCGTTGTTGAACGACAACCGGGCGAACAGGATCAGAAAGTTGTGCCGTCATGTATCCCAGCAGAAAACCGATCGCAAGGACGGCTGCCCATCGGGACACTGCCAGCGGAAGCCGTAAGCGTCGCGGGAGCCCGGGAGGCGCCGGCACGTCGATGTGGATTTCGACCTCCTCCAGCCTCGCGAGCTCTCCCAGAATCTTCTGCTGGAGATCCTTGCATTTCTCACAGACGGACAGGTGCTCTGCTACAGAAGAACTCTCAGACTGATCGAGCGTCTTGAGGGCGAACTTGAGCAGCGTGTCCGCATCGGGGTGCGTCATTTGAATACTCCTCGTTCTTTCAACATTTGGCGGCATTCCTTGACGGCATAGAAAACTCTGGATTTTACCGTCCCGATAGGGATTCCCGTTATCCGGGCAATTTCTTCATAACTGTGCCCGCTCATGAGACGCAGAGTCAGTATCTCCCGGTGTTCGACCGATAACGACTGCATGACCCGGAAAATTATCCTGTCGGTGTCATTCCGGATTGCCAGTTCCAGGGGGGAGGGGGATCCATCGGCTATGAGAGCCGCGTCCGGTCTGTGATACAGGCTGATCCGGTGCTTCTCTTTCAGAGCCAGGCGGTATGCAATTGTCGAGAGAAGCGATGTAACGCTGCCTGTGTGGTGCCTTATCCGGAAGCGGAGGAGACGCACAAAGGATTCCTGGGCCAGATCATGACCCGTTTCAATCGATCCCGTGATGCACGAGGTCATTTTCACAAGCGACGGATAATGCCGGGCAAAAAGGTCCCGCCACGCTTTCTCGTCTCCCCCTTGTGCCGTTTCGAGGCATTGCCAGTCGTCAATCACCCAGCCAGCCCTTGCTCTTGGACCACTCCCGGACCTCCGGGGGAAATCGCCGATCGAACCACATGCTGTTGAATTTATCGACGGAATTCTTGTCAAGAACATCGACAAGGTGCTTTCGATACCACCGGAACAGCGACAATTGGACTTCCGGCCCCGCCTCATCGGCCTGACGAATCAGACTTTGGAGCGCACCCGCATAGTTCGAGGACAACCACCGGCCGGCGTCGTTCCTGCCGGCTGAATGAAGCTGCCAGCTGTCAAGACCGCCTGTGCGGTATTCAGAGGTCCACATCGTGAAGAGCTTGCGGAGCTGCTCTGAGTAAGGTTTCGAGGAGCGCGTTACAAGCGTCACGAGTCCAAGATACCTCGCCCGGAGGGCCCTTTGCACCCACAGGTTGTATCTGTCCATCGTACACGCAAAATATACGGGGCGGCCGGCTCGTTCGGCTGCGTCGATGATCCGGAAGACAAGGCGGTCACCCAAATCCATAAATTCATTCCGGGGATCCGGAAAGCCTCTTGATTGCTCGTCCACCGTAAGCTGCCTCTTCACGGATCTCTCCTTGTCCGCTGCCACTTCTCCCTTCAGGCTATCCATGCCGTCATGAGCAATGAACTCGGGGATTCCCTCTTTTACAATTGCTGCTGCATACGCGTCCACGTTGAGAAGTGAGCGGTTGACGATGTTCACATCAGGCCGGAATCGGATGATCCGCGTCAATATCCAGCCAGGGAAGGTATCATTGTCACCGTTGGTGATAAGTATCGCGTTGGTATCCAGGGTGGCCAGCATGTTATAAGAAAGGTCCATTACCACATCCTCGACTGCCTTTCCATTCAGCAGGCGACGGAGCGCCACATCTGCGTTCTCTCGGTCACCCTGCACGATATATTCGACCGCAAGCGCGTGCCATGCATCCATGTAGTCAGGATCAAGAGCGGCGGCTTTTTCCAGGAGCTGTCGTGCGTGCAGGTTGTCATGCCCCCAGTTCTTCGACCGTGCGGAAAGGTACAAAAGAACCGGGTTGGCCGGGTATTTTTCCACACCTTTTTCGATCATTGACCGGACGTCGCCGCGATCGGCATAAAACGCCGCATACATCCAGTTTGCGTATGCGTCTTCGGAAGGGTAGGCGTTATAGTATTTTTCCCAAAGTTGAGCGAGCCTGGCGTACGTAGTGCTGTCATAGGCGACCAGTCTCTGGCTGACGATCTTCTCTGGTCGCTCAACTTCCTTCGGGGTTCTCTGACACGCTGACCCGGGAAGGGTGGCCAATAATATCACGATCACGGCAAGGCGGGTTGGATTCATCGGCGGGTTCTCCTGTCGGCGTTCTTGTGGTGCANNTTCATTCATTGAATCAATCTCCCCGATTTCGTATCTTCTTTCCTCGTCCTTCCCGATCCACTCTGACACGCTGGCCGCATCGTGGGCAAGATAGCAGTTGTTCTCTCCGGTGGTGGCGCCCGGGGCGCCTTCCAGGCAGGCGCTCTGATCGAGCTGCTCGGTTACTTTGAAAGAACCGGAAAGCGGATCAACATACTCTCCGGCACGTCGGTCGGCGCGCTCAACGGCATGAGCATCGCCCAGGCGGCCGATCTCCGCGCGGCGGCACTCGACATCGAAGAACAGTGGACGCATCTCACAAACCCCGACGTGTACAAGATCCGGGGCTGGGAGATTTTCGGCCTCATACTGAAATTCGCGACGACGCGGATGGACCGTTGGCCCATGGTCCGGGGGGCCGACTCCCTCTTCGACAACACCCCCCTCTACAACAAGTATATCACGGGATACTTCCGCCATGACCTGGTGAAGGCCCGGAGGACCGTGGACCAGTTCTGCGTGTCGCTGAGCTCGCTGAACACGGGTGCCGCCTATGTCCGTTCGATCACGGACGAACCGGATACGTCCAAGGCCATGGAGTATATCATGGCATCTACAATCACGACCGTGGCGTATTCTCCGGTGCGGACGATCGTCGACGATGCGCGGATCCCCCCGTCCCTGCGGGGGATCAGGCAGCTGTACGCCGACGGCGGGATCTCCAACAAGACGCCCCTCAAGAGCGTGCTCCAGTTCGGCGGGGTGAGCGAGCTGTACGTCGTCAACACGTATCCCTCGTACCCCAACATCACGGAGCCGAGCATCAGGGCGGTCTTCCCGAACGTCTTTTCAATGCTCATACGGACCGCGGTTGAGCTTCTCCCGAACCTCTATTTCCTGAGGGACATGCAGACGGTGAAGGACGTCAATAACGACCTGCGCACGTATGAAGACCTCAAAACGGGAGTCCTGGCTGCGTCGAGGGGGGAGGCAAGTGTGGAAATTGAGAAGCTCTTTCAGTCGATGGAGGAGAGATTTTCGTTCAAAGAAGGGGGAAAGCAGGTGATCAACCCGGTGATCATAGCACCCGACGAGGAGCTTCCTGTCCAGGATACCGAGTTCGTCCAGCCCAAGCTCGGCGAGACACTGGAGATGGGGAGAGACAAAGCCCGCAGCGTCCTCTCCGCCCTATAGATCATCGCAATTGGCGCCCGAAGGTGGTCGCGCCTGTGGTGCCCGTGGCGCCACCTCACCCCAGCCGTATCCTGAATGTCGTCCCCGCCCCCGGGGCACTCTCTTTCACGAAGAGCTTCCCTTTGTGATAATCCTCGATGATCCTCTTGGACAGGCTCAGCCCCAGTCCCCATCCGCGCTTCTTCGTGCTGTAGCCGGGTCTGAACACTTCCTTGTGAAATTTTGGATCGATCCCCTTGCCGGTGTCGATCACATCGATCGTCGTCTTTCCCACCGCCTGTGACATCCGGAACGTGATCTTGCCTGCGGCCCCTTCCATGGCGTCGAGGGCGTTCTTCATCAGGTTCTCGATCACCCACTCGAACAACTCCCTGTTGATATCGGCCCGGAACTCGCCGGGGGTCTCGATCTGGAGGTCGACCTTCTTTCCGGAACGGGGAATCCGCTTGGCGATATAGGTGATCACGCCCTGTATCACCTCGCTCACGTTCTCTTCCTTCAGGTCGGTGCGCGAGCCGATCTTCGAGAATCGGGCGGCAACTTTGTTGAGCCGCACGACGTCCTGTTCCATCTCCTGAAGGCTCTCGATCACTCCCGGCATCCCCGCCCCCTCGGTTTTTGCCCGGTCCAGCCATCCGATCATGCTCGACAGGGGAGTTCCGAGCTGGTGCGCCGTCTCCCGGGCCATCCCCACCCAGATGTTGCTCTGCTCGGTCCGCTTGACATAACTGAACCCGACGTAGGCGACTATGATGAACACCGCGGCGAGTATGATTTCCAGAACCGGGAGCCAGCGGAGCTGGGCGACGAGTTCGGACTCGCCGTAGTGCACGTAGTTCAGTGCCACGGTGTCGAACGGGGCGACTTTGATCGGAGTGTTCTCTTCGTCCATCTTTCGCAGAAGCTTGGACGCATACGCGAGCTGCTGCTCACTGCTCAGCGTGCTGTCCATGCTGATGTTCTTCCAGTATCCCTGGATGGGCACGTTCGCGGCATCGGTGAGTATCACGGGGAAATCGACAGTCCGGATCACCTCCTCGAACAGGAAGGTGAAATCCCCCGAGGACGAACGCGGGCTCGAAATGTACTCGTACGATTTCGCGTAGAGCCCCACCACCTGCCGCTCCCGTTCGAGAAGCTGGTTTGTGATCCGCTGCGAGTAGAAGAGCGTCCCGAGCACGAAGAGGGAGGCGAACGCCAGAAGTGCGATTTTGAACTTTCCCGCCTGGCCGAGGGGGAGTCCGGAGAATGGGTTCTTCATAACTTCGTGTCAGGAGAGGGTGATTGTCTGGTCCCGTCGCGGGCCGACGGACACCAGCCAGACCTTTGTTCCCGTAATGCGTCCGAGCGTTTCGATATAGTCGCGTGCGTTCGGGGGGAGATCGCCGGCCGTCCTGGCCCCGGCAATGTCCGAGCGCCACCCGGGGAGCGTCTCGTACACCGGGTGTACGCTCTCGAGCGTCTTGGCGTCCGTCGGGAATGAGCGGAGCCGCTTCCCGGACGTTTCGTACGCGACGCACACATTGATCTCGTCGAAGTCGTCGAGCACGTCGAGTTTTGTGACGGCGATGCGCGTGATGCCGTTGACCATCGCGGAGTACTTCAGCGCCACGGCGTCAAACCATCCGCAGCGCCGCGGGCGTCCCGTCGTTGACCCGAATTCGTGCCCGAGTGTGCGGAGGCGCTCTCCCGTCGTGTCTTCAAGCTCTGTGGGGAACGGTCCGTTCCCCACCCGTGTGGAATACGCTTTGACCACGCCGAGGATGTCGTTGATCGCCGTCGGGGGTATCCCGAGGCCCGTGCACGCCCCCCCGGATGTCGGGTTCGACGACGTGACGTAGGGGTATGTCCCGTGGTCGACGTCGAGCAGCGCCCCCTGCGCCCCTTCGGCGATAATCCGTTTTCCGGCGGCAAGCGCGGTGTTCAGGTACAGGGAGGTGTCGGTGATATACTCGTCGATCTGCTTGTCGAAATCCTGATACTCCGCGATGATCGCCTCGATGTCGAGCTTCGACTCGCCGTAGATCTTTGTCAGGATCTGATTTTTTTCGTTGATGCTGGCGGTGAGCTTCCGGGCAAGCTCGTCCCGGTCGAGGAGGTCTACGATCCTTATCCCCGACCGCATCGCCTTGTCGATGTATGCCGGACCGATCCCCCGCCCCGTCGTCCCGATCTTGTCGGATGTCTGCTCCCTCGCCGCATCCAGAAGTTTGTGGTACGGCATGATCAGGTGCGCGTTATGGCTGACGAGAAGCCTGCCGGTGACGCTGACCCCCGCCTGCCGGAGCTGCTCGATTTCGCTCATGAGTGCCACCGGGTCGATCACCACCCCGTTCCCGATCACGCAGGTGATGTTTTCGTGGAACATCCCCGAGGGGATCAGGTGGAGGATGTACTGCTTGTCGCCGATGCAGACAGTGTGGCCGGCATTGGCTCCCCCCTGGTAGCGGGCGACGATGTCCGCCCCCTCCGAGAGCATGTCCACCACTTTCCCTTTTCCTTCATCGCCCCACTGGGCGCCGACGATGATCTGGACTGGCATGTCGTATCAGGCGTTCTGTGAAACAACGGTCCGGGCACAAAAAACCCCCGGCCTTTCCCGGTGGAAAGGTGGGGGTTTTTCAGGCCGGAAGCAATTACTGCGGGAAACTTGCCACCGCGTCGTCGATCGTCGGGTATGTCGCGAGCACTTTTCCCAGCCGGGTGATTGTGATCAGGGCCCGGATCTTCTCCGACGCGCCTGCGATTGCGAGGCCCCCGCCGGCGGTTTTCAGCGTGCTCGCGCCTCCGATGAGTATCCCGAGACCCGAACTGTTCATGAACTGCACTCCGCGGAGGTCGAGGACCACCCTCGTGCTCCCCTTGCCGACCAGTTCATGGAACGTGCTGTTCAGCGCCGTCGCGTCCGGTCCCCCCATGAGGTTCCCCTGGAGTCCGATGACGGTGACGGCGCCGCGCTGTGTTGTCGTGAAGTTCATGGCTGATCAATCGATCAGTTTGCCCTGCGTTTTTGTTTTGGTGACCACCTCGACCACGAGGGCGCTGGCGATGTAGATGGAGGAGTAGGTCCCGGTCACGATCCCCACGAGCGACGCGAATGCGAAGCCGCGCGTCACTTCTCCGCCGAACACGAGGAGGACGGAGAGGACGACAAAGACGGTGCCGGANNATGACGACGGTGTCGTTGTTGGAGAGCCCGACGAGCGTCAGGAATGCCGCCACCATCGTCTGGTTGAACTCGAGGTTCAAGTGAGGGATCAAACCGTCGAATATGGACACAAGCCCCAGCGTGAGGAGCACGTCATGGAAGAGCGCGGTGACCGCGCCGGCCGCCCAGAGGAACTTGAACCGGAACCCCAGGTACAGGAGTATCGCCACAAGCGAGGCCAGGACAGCGTAGATGGCGTCGCGCCGGAGCTCGGCGCCGATCTTCGGACCGATCTTGTCCTCCTTCTGGACGATGAACGGGTTCGCCGGGAACTGTGCCTGAAGGCCCGAGCGTATCCGGTCTCCGACCACGTTCCCTTCCCCCTGGTCCGGCGTCCGGATCAGCATGTCCCGGTCGCTCCCGAACGTCTTGATCTCCGCCTTCGTGAAGCCGGCCTTGTCCATTGCAGTCCGGATGTCGCCGACCTCGACGTTGTTCTGGAAGCGGACCACGATCTCGGTCCCCCCCAGGAAGTCGATCCCGTAGTTCACCCCTTTGAATAAGAGGGAGAGCATCCCCAGCCCGATCACCGTCGCCGACACGGCGTACAGGATACGCCGCTTCCCCATGAAATCAATGTTGGTTTTTCCGAAGAACCTCATGTGCTGAATCCCTTTTGCGAGTTAGCCGAAATTGACGGCGATGCCTGTGCGGTCGACCATCATGTCGAACACCACGCGCGTGATGACGATGGCGCTGAAGAGACTGACGACGATACCGATCATCAGCGTCAGCGCAAACCCCTGCACCGGCCCGGTCCCGAACTGGTAGAGGATCACACCGGTGATGAGCGTGGTCAGGTTGGAATCGAAAATTGCCGTGAACGCCTTGCTGTATCCGGCGTCGATCGCGGCCCGCGGCGTTTTTCCCCCCGCGGTCTCCTCCCGTATGCGCTCATAGATCAGCACGTTCGCATCGACGGCCACGGCGAGCGTCAGGATGATCCCCGCGATCCCCGGCATCGTGAGTGTTCCCTGAAACGCCGCCAGGACGGCCAGAAGGAATATGACGGTGAACACGAGTGCGAAGTCCGCAATGGCACCGCCTGTCCGGTAATAGACGGCCATGAACAGTATCGTGAGTCCGATCGCGATGGCCGACGACATGACGCCGGCGCGGATCGAGTCTTCACCGAGTGACGGTCCGACGGACCGTTGTTCGATGATGTCGACGGGGGCCGGGAGGGCGCCCGCTTTCAGCACGATCTCCAGGAGCTTCGCCTCTGCCTCGCTCTCCATCCCCTCTATCTGAGAGTGCCCCCCGGTGATTTTGGAGATGACATTCGGAGCCGAGAAGACGGCGTTGTCCATGACGATGGCGATACGCTTGTTGATGTTGGCGCCGGTGATCCGGGCCCATTCGCGCGATCCCTCGTTGTTCATCTCCATCGTTACGATCGGCCGGTTGTAGCTCGGGTCGATCTGCCACTTCGCGTTCACGATCGCACTCCCGGTGATCTCGGCGGTCTTCTTGACGGGGTAGAGCGTGAAGAATTTCTTTTCCTGCCCCCGTTCGCCGAGGAGTTGTGTCTTGGCGCTCCAGATGAACTCCATGTCATTCGGTATCACTCTCTGGACGTCTTCCCGGTCAAGCAGGCGGCGCACCTTCTGCTTGTTGTCTTCGGCGACAAGGAACACCCCCTTGAACTGCTCGGTATAAATTGCGATGGAGAAGAAGGGATGTTTCCGCGTAAACTCTTCCTGCGACAGTTCTCCTTCGGGTGTCTTGATTTTTGTGCTCTCTGCGTTCGCAGTGTCTCCCCGGGAGGTGTCGGGGGCTGTCGTCCCCGCCAGGAGGCTGTCGGTGAGGATCGTGTCGGTCTTGGCGCTGGCTGCGAGGAGCTTGTCGATTGCCTCGGCGATACGGTATGTGACGTCGGGTTCCTTCAGCAGCTTGAATTCCAGAAGTGCCGTCTCCCCCAGGAGCCCCCGGACTTCGGCTTCCTTTGTGACCCCCGGGAGCTCGACGATGATCCGGGTCCCTCCCAGCTTCTGTATAGAGGGTTCGGACACGCCGTACTGGTCCACGCGGTTCCTGACGATCTCCATCCCCCTGTCGATAGCCTTGGTGGATTCGTCCTGGAGGAACTTGTAGATGTCGTCGTTGTTATCGCGCAGGTTCCGGTAATACCGGCTCATCCTGATCTGGCGCGCCTCGAATTTCCGGCGAAGCAGGAGCACGGGGGACTCGTCGGAAGTCCCTGCCTCCGCCCGCACCTCTTTCATAATCTGCGTAAACACCTCGTCCCGGTTTTTTGCCAGATCCTCGATGAGTTTCAGGACGTTCACTTCCAGCACGACGCGCATCCCCCCCTGGAGGTCGAGGCCGAGCTTGATCCGCTTTGCACGCGAATCGCGCAGCTCGGTTTCATGGCTCGCGACGAACTGGAGGCTGTCATCTCCGCTCAGATTCTTGAGCTGCCGGTGGAGATCATAATCCCTCCAGGTGGGGAAGAGATAGTAGACAGCAACGACAACGCACGCGGCGATAAGAACTATTCTGGTGACATATTTTTTCACGAAGACGCCTCCGAGGTCGATCGTACGGGGAACTGATGCGTGGAAGGGATACCGACGGTTCGTCCAAGCTTATGAATATACGGCCGGAGTGGCTAAAAGTCAACGAGAAAAGCGTTGCATTTGCTGGACATTTCAGTTATATTTTTTTTCGTTCCCGTTGTCTCTTTCCCCTCAGTAAGGAGGTCTCTCTTTCGTATGCCTATAATGACGCGCATGCGTGACAGCATGCCCCTGATACTCTTTGGACTACTCGTCGCATTCCTGATTACCATCGTGTTCGAATGGGGGATGGATTACCTGGGCATCCGCGGCGGACAGCAGGATTTTGTCGGCAAGGTGAACGGGAAAAAGATCACCTACCGCGAGTTCTCGGAGCTGCTCAAGACCATGAGCGACAATGCCAAGTCACAGTCGGGCCAGGAGCCCGACGAGGCGGCGACGCGCGAGTTGCGCGACCAGGCCTGGCAGTCGATCGTCAACGAGCGTCTCGTTGCCGAAGAAGTCAAACGGCTCGGGATCACGGTGAGCGACCAGGAGCTCCGCGACTGGGTTTTCGGGGATACCCCTCCTCAGGAACTCCGGAGGAACTTTACGGACTCCACGGGCAAATTCAACAGAGAGATGTACGAGCAGGTGCTCACAAATCCCAACCAGTATATACAGGATCCGAGCGGCCGGGACCCGAACTTCGGCGTGAAGAAGCTTGCGGAGTTCGAAAAAATGCTCCGGCAGCAGCGGATTCAGGCCAAGCTGCAGAGCCTGATACTCGCCTCCGTCCGTGTGACCGACGGGGAGCTCATGCAGCGGTTCGCCGACGGCACGGTGCGCTATGACGCCCTCTATGCGCTGTTCGACCCCTCGATCCTCGTCAAGGACGCCGACGTTCAGGTGACCGACGAAGACCTGCGCGCCCTTTACACGGAGAATCTCGACCAGTATAAATTCGAAGCCACGCGAAAACTGCAATATGTCCTCTTCCTGGAAAATGCCTCCGCGGCCGACACCGTCGCCCGCCGCAAGGACATTGAAGACGTCGCCGCGAAGGCAAAGAGCGGACTCGATTTCCTGCAGCTCGTCTATACATATTCCGACAGGCCCGACAGCGGCGTGGTATTCCACCGCGGCGAGCTGAGTACTGCTCTCGACAATGCGGTGTTCTCCGCCGCTCCCGGTGCGGTTGTCGGCCCGATCGAGGATCAGGAGGGGCTGCACCTTGTGAAGATGCTCGAAGAGAAGAAAGGAACGAACGAATACATTCACGCCGCGCACATTCTGCTTCCTCTCTCGACGCCCGACTCCGCGGCGGTAAAGGCGCTGGCTGGAAGGGTCGTCGCAATGGCGCGCTCCGGGAAAGACTTTGCCGATCTGGCCCGGCAGTATTCGAAGGACGGGTCGAACGCACAGAACGGCGGCGATCTCGGCTGGTTCACAAACGGACGGATGGTCCCCGCGTTTGACAAGGCGGCCTTCGCTGCCTCGACGGGCGAGATCGTGGGGCCGGTCAGGACGCCGTTCGGGCTTCACATCATAAAGATCCTCGGACGGGACAGCCGCGAAGTGAAGCTCGCGCACATCCTCATGAAAATCACCCCGAGTTCGCAGAGCAAGAACGATATCGCCGACAGGGCGAAGGATTTTGCGTTCAACGCCCGAGAATCGGAATTCACAAAGGAAGCGCAGCAGACGGGGCTGGAAGTCAGGGAGACACAGGTCCAGGACAAATCGACGGTCATCCCCGGCATCGGCATCAACGAGGCGGTCAGCCACTGGGCGTTCGGCGCGAAGGTGGGCGGGGTGAGCGACCCCTATACGATCACCAACGGCTCCGCAGTCTTCGCCGTGGCTGAAGCGAAGGATGCAGGGGTCAGGCCGTTCGACGGTCTCAAGGAATCCCTGAAACCGATGGCACTGCGGAAAAAGAAGATGGAGCGGGTGAAAGAGCTCGCCGCGGAAGCGAGGCAGAAGCTCTCCCCGGGAGACAGTCTGACCAGGCTGGCCGGCGTTGTTCCGGGGGTCACGGTGCAATCGACGGGGTCGTTCACCGTGTCGGGCGCGATACCGGGCATCGGGCGCGACCCCGAGTTCATCGGTGCGGTCACGGGACTCGCGGTGGGCCGGATTTCTCCCCCCGTCTCCGGCGTGCGCGGGGCCTACCTGATACAGCTTCTCAGCAGCACGGCGTTCGACTCAAGCGGATACGCCGCGCAGAAGGAGATTCTGCGCTCGCGAACGCTGCAGGAGAAACGGAATCGCTTCCTGTCGGAGTGGATCACGAGATTGAAGGAGAAGGCCGACATTGAAGACAAGCGGGATGTCTTCTACCGGTAACGACCGTAGGCGGGGGAAGGGCGTCGGGCTCCTCCTCGTCGCCGCTGCGGTCCTGGCTGTATCCCCCCTGCACGCAGGAGACGGGCCTATCTCGGTCATCCTGAAAGGCAACCTCACGACAAGCTCGCTGATTTACGTCACGCCCGAGGCGGTCGATCCCGTTGCACAGGGGAACACGTTCGACCTGACCGGTACGTTTGGCTACGGCGCCGAGGTCCGGTACAGAATTCCGGAAACCAGTCTCGCACTCGGACTGTCCGCCGACTACATCAGGAGCCGGGGGGCGGCCTCGCTCAGCGGAACGACAATCCCCACGCAGGATGGGTACACCGCGATCCCGGTGGAGGTGACGGGCTACTTCATCATCCCTCTTTCCACCGAGTCCTTTGGCGTCTATATGGGGGGAGGAGCGGGGATGTACTTCGGGAACCGGACATACTCGCTGGCGGGGGTCGAGGCGGCGTCGGTTCAGAATACGCCCGGATTTGCCATCCATGTCCTCGGAGGGATCAGCTACAGGTTTCTCAATTCGTTCCAGGGCCTCTTCGAGATGAAATTCCGCGATCTGCAATTTGAATCTGTGAACGCATTCAACACCCGCGTCATACGCTACCAGGACACGATAATCAACGTCAGCACGCAGCCCTTCAAATCCCGCGTCGAAACGGACGGGATAATCTTCCAAATCGGAATCGCCTACACATTCTGAACGTGCTTCCCCCCCCGGCGATCACGACACGCTTCGACGTCGTCACACAGGAAGTCTCCTCCCCTCCCTTTCGCTGGTCACTCCTTGCGGTCCGCGACACCAACCGGCTTCTTGAAACAATCACTCCCGAGCGGTTCGAGGCTGACGGGCGGTTGCCCTACTGGGCCGATCTCTGGGCGTCCTCTCCCGTGCTGGCCGGACATCTGCGGCAGCGACCCGGGCTGGCGGGGAAGGATCTGCTCGAGCTGGGATGCGGGCTCGGTCTCGCAGGTATCGCGGCAGCGCAGGCGGGAGCCACCGTCGTGATGACGGATTACGAAGAGGATGCGCTTGAGTTCGCACGGTTCAATGCTGCAACGAACCTTGATCCCGGAGAGCTCTCCCGGGTGACGATTCGCTGCATGGACTGGCGGAACGCGGAGATCCCGGAGAGGTTTGACATTATCATGGGTGCCGACATTGCGTACGAACGGAGGAACTTCGAGCCGCTCCTCTGTCTCGTGCGGCGACTGCTCCGCCCCGGCGGCACGTTTCTTCTCACCGACCCGGACCGGGACATCGGGAGGGATTTCATCCGTCTGGCCGGATCCGCGGGGTTCTCCGTCAGCGATCATTCCCTCTCCGTGAACCACCGGGGGCGGGACCTGACCGTTATACTGTCGGAGCTTTTCCGGAAGGAGGAGGGATGACCGCTCCTCCGGCGCTCCGGATATACATTACCGGGTTCATGGGAGGCGGCAAGAGCACTGTCGGTCCCCTGATTGCCGCGAGCCTCGGGTACGAGTTTGTTGACCTTGATTCACGCATCGAGGCGAATGAAGGGAAATCGGTTCCCGAGATATTCCGTGAAAGAGGGGAGCAGGATTTCCGCTCTCTGGAACGCCATGAGCTCGGACTCCTCCGCACGCGGGAGCGGATTGTCGTTGCGACCGGCGGAGGGGCTCTCACCGACGAGGGATGCCGGGAGATCATCCGGGGATCGGGTCTGCTCGTCTATCTGCATGTCCCCCTCGAGATACTCATCGCGCGCCTCCGGGGGAGGGGAGGCCGTCCCATGATCGCGGCGGACGACGGGACGCCGCTCGGTGACGAACAGCTCCGCGAGCGCATCATCTCTCTTCTCCGCTCACGTGAACCCCTTTACCGGCAGGCCGACATTGTCGTCGACGCCGGCGCGCAGTCTCCCGCCGGCACCGTCTCCGCGATCCTGAGGTCGCTCGGCGCACTCCCCTAGTTCACCCTGAACGAATTCCCCCCGGGAGAGACCCCTCCAACTCCTTGCATCTCAATCGGTTAATAGGTAGATTTTATCTTTAATTAGAGCAGAGATGGCGCCCCTGACAGAAAAACGCCTCCGGGAATTGCTCGGCAAATTCAGTGGAAAACGGGTTGCCGTCGTCGGTGACCTGATGCTCGACCGCTATTACTGGGGGTCTGTGCACAGGGTCTCCCCGGAAGCCCCCGTCCCTGTTGTCGAGGTGGATACCGAATCGGTCAGGTTCGGCGGGGCGGCAAATGTGGCGAACAACATACAGGCCCTCGGCGGGAGGGCGTTCCTGATCGGCCTCGTGGGGGACGACCATCCCGGCGAAATGTTCAAGAAAATGCTGAGCGATCAGGGCCTTGACACGGGTGGCATCGTCATCGATGCTGAGCGGCCCACCACGATCAAGACCCGCGTGATTGCGGCCGGACAGCATGTGGTCCGGATTGACAACGAATCAAAGCGGGATTGTCCNNAGTCATTGCCGCCGCCAACGAACACGGGAAGCCCGTGACCGTCGACCCGAAATACAACAATTTCTTCGAATACAAGAACGTCACGGTCTTCAAGCCCAACCGGCGTGAAGTCGAAGAAGCCCTCGGAGGAAAGCTCACAACGGTCGTGGAGGTCGAGCGGGCGGGGAAGAGTCTTCTGGCATCGCTGAATGCCGGGAACGTTCTCCTGACGCGCGGGGAGGAAGGGATGTCCCTTTTCCAGTCCGACGGGACCATCACGCATTTCCCGACGACAGCCGGTGAGGTACAGGATGTCTCGGGGGCGGGAGACACCGTCATCTCCACGCTCACGATGGCCCTTGTTGCAGGGGGGGGCATCACGGAATCGTGCATCCTCGCAAATTGTGCGGGGGGGGTCGTCGTCGGTGCCGTCGGGATCGTACCGATACTCCCCGAACAGCTCCTCGGGGCGGCGCTCCGCAACATGCACGGGCGCGGAGCCGGAAACTGATGGAGAAAATCGTCTCCCTTCCCGCGCTTGCACGTATCCGGGCCCGGCTTCGCCGGCAGGGGAAGCGCGTGGTGTTCACCAACGGGACGTTCGATATCGTGCACCGGGGACACGTAGAGTATCTCTCGGCGGCGCGGAAAATGGGGGACGTTCTGATCGTCGGCCTCAACAGCGACTCGTCCATACGGCGCATCAAAGGTCCGCGGAGGCCCATCAACCGCGGGGCCGACCGTGCGGCGGTGCTTGCGGCCCTTGCGTCCGTTGATTATGTCTGTTCTTTCGGCGAGGACACGCCTTACCGGATGATCCGGCGGCTCCTCCCCGATGTTCTCGTGAAAGGGGCCGACTGGAAAAAGGCGGCGATCGTCGGGAGTGACGTGGTGGAACAGAACGGGGGTTCGGTCAGGACCGTTCGTCTCACGCCGGGGCGCTCGACGACGAACGTCATCGAGCGTGTCCTGCGGGCGTACGCCGGACGCGGAAAATGAGGGACGCGCCCTCCGCCGGGGAGTGAAGTCCGTGAGAAAGATCCGCACAATAGCGCTCTACCTGCTGATCGGGATACCGCTCCTAATCGGCGTCGTCATCGCGATCACGCAGACCCAGGTTTTCCGCGACCGGCTTCGCGCCGCCGCGCTCTCCGAGCTCGACTCCCTCGTCAACGGTGAAGTCCGGATCGGCCGTCTCGACGGCGACCTGATTACGGGGATCTCGATCGACAGCATCTCGATCGACGTTAACGACGGACCCTTCCTGCGTATCCCGCGTCTCGAGGTGGCATACAACTTCTTCGCCCTCCCCGGAAAGACCATCGCCATCCGGAAGCTGACGCTCACGCACCCTGAAATCTCTTTCTCCAGGCCGCGTGGCGGCCGCTGGAACCTGTCGGATCTCCTCCGCCGTCGTCCCCCGGATACCACAGCGTCGAAGCCCTTCGACTGGGTGATAGACGTCCGGCGCCTCGAGATACTCGACGGCACCGTATCGCTCCTCGACTCTCAGTCCCTTGCCGACGAAGGGCACGGGAAAGTGAAAGGAGGGTCTGTCGAGTACCACGCCTTCACCCTCCGCGGAATCGATCTTGTCCTTGCGGCGAATATCCAGAGGGACCGGCAGCGCGCGGTGATCGCATCCTGCTCTTTCTCCTCGGCGGCACCCGATTTCCGGCTCAAGATGCTCTGCGGCGCGTTCAGCCTCTCGCCGGGGGAAGCACGGGTGGACAGCATGCGCATCATCACGGAGAAGACGGACCTCTCTCTTGACGCGTCGATGAAGGATATCGACCTCCTGGGGGGGATAGTCCTGCGAAACCTGAAGTCTGCGCCCGTCGAGCTTTCGTTCCGGGCCCGCCCGATAGACCTCGATGAGCTCAAATCGTTCCTCGAGCCCCTGGAATTTCTCTCGGGGCGTCCGGAGATCACGCTGCAGGCCTCCGGGCCGTTCGGGGATCTGGCGGTGAGGAAGCTCGACATGCGTTTCGGCGCATCATCGCTCTTCCTCAAAGGGAGTATCACCAACCTCCACGATCCGGGTCGTGTCGCGCTCAATGTGAAGGTCACAGAGAGCACGGTCAAAGGGACGGATGTGCAGGCGATCCTTCCCGGTCTTGATCTCCCCGATCTCTCCCCGCTCGGGATGACGACGCTGAATCTGGAATATGAGGGGACGCCGGCCGACTTCAGGACGAAGTTCCTCGTTGAAACAGCCGCCGGAAAGGTCCAGTCATCCGGGCTCAGGCTGACGGTCGGCGGTCCGTCGGTCCTTGGGTATGACGGGACGATCCTCTTCAGGCAACTGAACCTCGGCAGGGCGCTGGATGATGAGAGGCTCGAGAGCCGCCTGAACGGGACGCTGGTTGTCCGGGGGAAGGGCGTCACTGTCCGCGGTCTGGCCACCACGATGAGTCTCGCAATAGACAGCTCATCGTTCCGCGGACTCCCGCTGACAGGAACCCGTGTGGCTCTCCAGGGTGCCGGCGGCGTCATGAACGGAACAATGAAGGTTTCCCTCGGCGACATGCGGGCCGGCCTTAGCGGGGGTTTGCAGCAGGCACCGGGAAAGGACCCGGCGTTCCATCTCGAAGGGGACGTTTCATCCCTCAATCTCGAGAACATACTTCGCGACGCCGGTTACAACAGCGACATCACGCTTAAGCTGAGGGCCCAGGGGTCGGGACTGTCATGGAAGACCGTCAACGGCGACGTGACTGTCGATCTCTCGTCCTCGCGCTACCGGGAATACACTCTGGATCAGGGGGTGGTCCATCTGACGCTGGATCAGAAGGATTCGACGAGCAAACGCCTCCAGATTGAATCCAACATCGCGGATCTGACGCTGACGGGTGCATTTGACCTGAAGTACATGGCGAACCTGGTCAGGTTTGAGGCCGCCAGCCTCCGTGGCGCGATCGCCGGCAGGATCGCGCTCATCTCTCCTTCATTCGAGGCCGGGGCCAACCCTGCCGACCTGGCTGCGAGCGCCCGTCCCCTCATCCTGGACCCCCGTCACCTCGATGCACACTACGTTCTGCATGTGAAGGACCTCGAGCCCCTGTCGGCGGCTGCCGGCAGCACGAGCTTCGACGGCACGGGGTTGCTCACCGGGACCGTCCGCGGCGGATACAACGGCCTGACGCTCACTTCCGAGGCGGTACTGGAGGATTTTTACTACGGCAAGGCGGATTCCGGGGTATTGATCGAGGATGGCAGGGTGGGGATTGAGGTGAGCTCTCTCGGGCCCGAATCTCCGCTCAAGGGGGCATCGGTCCATCTCGAAGCGAGTGCCGGCAAAGTCCATGTCAACAGGAACACTCTCGACAGCCTGAACGTCACTGTGGCGTACAAAGAAGAACGGGCGTCGTATGCCGCCCGGGCGGTCTACAACGATCTCTATCGTCTGGGCTCGACCGGCAGCGCGCATGTGGACGAAAGCAGCTTCAGCGTCAGTCCCGCGACGCTCGATATCGCGTACCGCAACTTCCGCTGGCGCGCGGATTCGGGGGCGTCATTGCGCATGAACCGCGTCGGAGCGGGGCTCACCGGGCTGGTCTTCCGGCGCGATTCGCAGTCTGTCGCAGTGGATCTGAACCTCGGCCAGGGGCGCACGTTCGATGCCTCCGTCGAAGGAAAGAACCTCGATCTCGAGGGACTGAAACATCTCCTCGGGGGGGAGGAATCCCCCGGAGAAGTGAAGACGTTCTCGGGAACGGCCCGGTTGAGTGCGAAGGGGTCGGGGACGCTCGCGGATCCCGAGATGAACGCCACCGTTGAGGCCGACAGCGTCACATTTCGCACTCTCCCGTTCGGCCGGCTCATGGCGGAACTCCGGTACCGGGACAGGTCCATCGATGGGCACGTGCGGGTTGTCGAACCGGGAAAGCCGGCGGAGGCCCCCCCGATCATGACGATCGACGGGACACTCCCCGTGGACCTTCGCCTTGAAAAATCGGAAGAAGACACCGCGGGGAGGGAAATGAACCTCCACGTCCTCTCCCACGGGGTCCAGATAAACATCCTGGAGCCCCTGCTCCATACGTTCAAAGACCTGTCGGGATTGATGTCGTGTGACCTCATGCTGACAGGGGCGCTGAATCATCCGACATACTCCGGCACGCTGGGGCTCTCGCACTGCTCGTTCCTGTTTCTGCCGAACAACATCCGGTACACGCTTGAGGGGACATTCAGGCCAGGGGGGGAACGGATCAGCGTCCTCGATTGCACGGTAAGAAACGTTCCCGAAGACGTGCGTACGGGGAGGGAAGGGGTGCTGCACATCGGCGGCGATCTCTCTCTCCGCGACCTGCGTCCCGGCGACTTCAACCTGACGGCCGCCGGCCAGCTCCTGGTCGTCAAGGAGACCACCGAGAAATCTTCGCTCGGAGTCTACGGCGACCTCTTCGTCGAGATCGGCCCGGGGCCTCTTCAATTCACCGGCGAAATCGAGAGCTCTCTCCTGAAGGGTTCGCTCAGCATCGGGAACTCCACTCTGATCTTTCCCCCCACACGGTCAAGCGCTTTGGAAGAGTCCCCGGAATCCGTCCGTCTCGTGTTCGTAAATGACACTCTCAGGTTGATACGGAAGCCTGAGCGCTCGGCCCTGGCGAAATACTTCACCGATGCCCAGGGGAGCGCCGCCTCCGCTGCGACCGGCGAGAAAAAATCAAGATCGTTCATGGACGGGCTTAACTACGATCTCGATATCGATGCAAGCGGCGGAAACACCGAAATCCGCATGATATTCAATCCTGTGACGAGCGAAGAGCTCGTGGCCGCGCTCGACGGAAGGTTCACGATCACAGGGGACGGAAAGCGGTGGACGGGGGATCTGACGATCACCCGCGCGTACTACAACTTTTTCAAACGGTTCGACGCGACCGGGAGCATACGCTACACGGGGGACTTCCTGAATCCCGAGCTGAATATCAACGCCACATACCAGGGGACCCGGAACATACCGGATACGTCGGCGTCCTCCGGTGGGAACCGCTCGGAAAAGGTGATCGTCACGCTCAGGATCAGCGGGACACGGAAAGCGCCCAGAGTCGATTTTGGGATGACGATAAACGACGCCGATTATTACACCTACAGCGGGCCGACATCGCACGATCTGCAGACCGACGCGATCTCGTTCATACTTGCGGGGAACTTCCCTCTGAACAACAATCAGAGGAGCGACCTCACATCCCAGGCAAAGTCAATGGCCCTCACCACCACGCTCACCGGTGCGTCTTCCGCGCTTACGGAAAAACTCTCGGGATTCCTCAAACAACAGACGGGGGTCGACGTCAACGTCGAGCTGAACGTGGCCAGCACCGAAGCCACCGAGCTCCGCCTGAGCGGCACAGCCTGGAACGGGTACTGGCGGTACGGGGGGACGATCCTCAACGATCCCCTTGCAAATGCCAATGTCAGCATACTCTACTCGTTCGGGACGATATTCGACAATCCTTCCCTGCGCAATCTCATGTTCGAGCTTGAGCGCCGCGTCGAGCCGGGCGTCCTCGGCATCAACAATGACCTCAAGCGGATCAACTCCGCCAGGGTCTTTTACCGTTTTTCATTCTGACAGGAGACTCACATCGCACAGATCAAGCAACGGGTACTCGCGTACCTCACATCGCATACCGCCGCGGTGACGGTCAAGGACCTCGCCGGTCACATCAAGATCAGGGGGAAGGATGAATTCCGCGCACTACGGGACATGATGGACGAGCTCGAAAGAAAAGGGATCGTCACGGCCGATGAGCGGGGGAAGTTCACGTACAATCGCCGGAAAGAGAAAGGCGGTAGCGGCGGGAAGACGACAAGCCGGATCAGGGGGACGCTCTTCATGACGCGCCGCGGGTTCGGATTTGTCGCGATCGAAGGGACGGACGACGAGATCTACATCGCCCCGAAGTATCTCCACACGGCGCTCCACAGCGATGTCGTCGAGGTGGTCCAGTTCGCAGGTCGCGCCGGGCGCGCCGCCCGCGGGAAAGGCCGCGAGGACGACAGGGCCGAAGGGGAGGTGGTCGCCATACTCGAGCGGACGATCTCGACGGTCACCGGCCGGCTGGAAGCGGGGAGGGCGTCGTTCTTCGTCGTCCCCGATGACGAACGGATTCCGCGCGATATCTATGTCGCACGCGAGGACTCGCTCGGGGCAAAGCCCGGCGACAAGGTTGTCGTCCGTCTGCTCGACTGGACCGACGAGCAACTGAACCCTGAGGGGCAGATCACGGAAATACTGGGGACGGCAGGTGATGCCCGCGTGGAGGTGCTCAGCGTCGCGCGCACATTCGGGCTTCCGGGGCATTTCCCTCCCGCGGTGGAAAAGGAAGCCGCGGCTCTCGGTACGTCAATTTCCGGTGAAGAGATACGCCACCGGGTCGACTGCCGCCGTATCACGTGCGTCACCATCGATCCGGAGGACGCGAAGGATTTTGACGATGCGGTGTCGTACGAGCCGCTCCCCGGTGGGAGTGCCCGTCTGGGCGTCCACATCGCAGACGTCAGCCACTATGTGCGTCCGGGGAGTGCGCTCGACGCCGAAGCGTATGCGCGGGGGACCAGCGTCTACATGGTCAACGAAGTGGTTCCGATGCTTCCGGAGCGGCTCTCGAACGACCTCTGCAGCCTGAGGGCGGACGTGGACCGGCTGACGTACAGCGTTTTCATGGACATCGCCCCGGACGGCGCGGTCGAGCGATACTCGATAGGCAAGAGCGTCATACACAGCGCCCGCAGGTTCAGTTACGAAGAAGTCCAGAAGGTGATCGAGGCGGGGAAGGGAGAGCATGCGGAGATCATCCTCCCCCTGTTCAATCTCTCCCGCGTGCTGCTGAAACGGAGGAGGAAGAACGGAAGTCTCGATTTCGACACGGGCGAAGCCAAGTTCCAGTTCGACGCGGAAGGACTCCCGTCGCGCATCGTCAAGAAGATCCGGCTGGATGCACACCGGCTCATCGAGGAGTGCATGCTCCTTGCAAATCAGACGGTCGCCCGGCACATCGGCGCGCAGAAAAAAGAGACAGAGGTGAAGCCCTTCCTGTACCGGGTCCATGACCTTCCCGACCCGGTGAAGCTTCAGGAGCTCGCCGGCTTCGTCAAGCAATTCGGGTACTCGCTGGAGGCGAAGAACGGCGTCTCATCCCGCGAGCTGCAGAAGCTGCTCGACCGGGTGGAAGGCTCTGAAGTGGAAAACGTCATCAACGAAGTTGCGCTCCGCTGCATGGCCAAAGCGGTGTATGCGACGAAGAACATCGGCCACTACGGGCTGGCATTTACGCACTACACCCACTTCACATCCCCGATCAGGCGATATCCCGACCTTGTTGTCCACCGGCTGCTGGACGAGTACGGGAAGGGGGTCACCGGGGCGCGTCTTGAGGAGATCCGGAAAGTGCTCCCGGACATCGCCCGCCAGTCTTCAGAAAGGGAGAGGCGTGCCAACGATGCGGAACGGGCCTCCGTGAAGGTGATGCAGGTCGAATACATGAAGCGCCACGTGGGGGACGAGTTCGCCGGCGTTATCACGGGGGTCACGAATTTCGGCCTTTTTGTCGAAATCAACGACCTTCTCGTCGAGGGCATGATCCCCGTGCGGGAGCTCTCGGACGACTACTACGTGTTTGACGAAAAGCAACATTCGCTCCGCGGGCGTTCACGCGGCAAGGTCTACCGGCTGGGGGACCCCCTCCGCGTCCAGGTCCTCTCCGTCAACGCCGAAGGGCGAAAGATCGATTTCTCGATTGTGCAGTAGAGTCGCAGCGTTGTGGAGCCTTTTCCCGGGCGAAAGTGTTAAACCATTACCGGATCTCGCGTGTTTAATACAGGGGAAGTTCGTCTGTTTGCTTCATCTCCGGGATTATTCTTACATTGAAAAACGGGGATCCGCGGCTACAATTCGGACGGCGCGGAGACATTCATCAAGTGAGGGGAGTATGAAACTGTTCGATCGGACCGTTGTACGCTGGGCGGCGGCCCTCATACTGTGTGTCTTTGCATCCGGGGCCTCCCGCGCTCAGGACGAGGAGTTCGGGAAGAACAAGGTGCAGTACACGCGATTCCACTGGTCCTACATACAGACGGACCATTTCGATATCTACTTCTCCGACGGGGGACAGTACCTGGCGGAATTCACCGCAACTGCCGCCGAATCCGCCTACGCCTCGCTCAGCAAGTCGTTCCGTTACCAGCTCGTGAACCGCGTCCCCATCATCGTGTACAATTCTCACAACGATTTTCAGCAGACGAATGTCGTCAGCGAATACCTGGAAGAGGGGATCGGCGGGGGCACAGAGCTTTTCAAGAACCGCGTCATCCTCCCCTTCGAGGGGGAGTATGCCAAGTTCCGTCACGTGATCCACCACGAGCTGTCGCATGCCGTCATCAACGACATGTTTTACGGCGGATCCATTCAGTCGATTATTTCGAATAACATTACGCTCCAGCTCCCCCTCTGGTTCAACGAAGGGCTTGCGGAGTACGAAGCGCTGAAATGGGACACCGATTCCGACATGTTCCTTCGCGACGCCACGGTGCATGAATACCTTCCTCCCATCAGCCAGCTCTACGGTTATTTCGCCTACCGCGGGGGGCAGTCGCTCTGGTGGTACATCGCGGGGAAGTACGGGGACCAGAAGGTGGGGGATATCCTGAACCGGATCAAGAGCACGCGGAGCGTGGAAGGCGGATTCCGGGGATCGCTNNCCCGGCGTCTGACGGACACGCGCAAAGACGGATCGTTCTACAACACCAGCCCCGCCATCTCCCCTCAGGGGGACAAGGTCGCGTTCATCTCGAACCGGAACGAGTATTTCGACGTCTTCATCATGAACGCCACGGACGGGAGCATCATCCAGAAGCTCGTGAACGGGCAGACGACGAACAACTTCGAAGAGCTGCACCTTCTCACCCCGGGGATCAGCTGGTCGCCCGACGGCAAGCGGATCGCGATTTCCAGCAAGGCCGGGAACCAGGACGCGATTTTCCTGATCGACGTTGCCAGCGGCGACCAGGAACAGCTGTCGTTCGGACTGGCGGGGATATTCTCGGTCGACTGGTCCCCGAAGGGGGACGCGATTGCATTTGTCGGAAACACGGCAAGCCAGTCGGATATCTTCGTGTACAACCTTAAGACAAAGAAACTTGTCAATCTGACGGATGACATTTACAGCGACGAGCGTCCGACGTGGTCCCCCGACGGGAAGAAGCTCTACTTCTCTTCCGATCGCGGGGACGTGGTCACGCATGACTCGACCGACATCCGCTTTCACGATTACAACAGCTACGACATCTTCTCGATCGATGTCGCCACGCGGGACATCGAGCGTCTCACCGACTGGTCCCGCAGCAACCAGGGTTCGCCGGTGGTGTCGCCGGACGGGAAGAAGATTCTCTTCGTCTCCGACAGGAACGGCATCAACAACATCTACATGCTGAACCTGGAAACGAAGAAATGGCGCCCGATCACCAATTCGCTGAGCGGCGTCTACCAGCTCTCGCTCTCGCACGACGGGAGCAAGATGGTCTTCTCCTCCCTCATCAACGGCGGTTTTAATATCTTCCTCATGCGAAGCCCCTTCGACCGCGACATCAAGCTGGCCGAGCTGGAGCCGACCGAATATTTCAAGGTCCTCTATCCCCCCG